>JBELAE010000037.1:0-20743 GCA_049509155.1 Candidatus Sulfotelmatobacter sp. | reverse complement strand
CGGCGGATTCAACTCCCTGCAGGCGTTGGACCCAGACCCGTGCCGTCCCTTTGATCAGAATCGCAAAGGATTGAATCTCGGCGAAGGAGCCGCAGTGCTCGTTCTCGAAACCCTCGACGCAGCCATGGCGCGAAACGCCACCGCCCTGGCCGTGTTGCGAGGATGGGCCATGACCAATGACGCCTTTCATTCCACCGCGCCCCACCAGCAGGGACGCGGCCTGGCCGATTGCATGCGCCTTGCGATGGAAATGGCGGGGGCCAGCAGCGATGACATAGGCTATGTAAACGCCCACGGCACCGGCACTCCCCTGAACGATGTGGCCGAGACCCACGCCTACGAAACAGCATTCCGCAGCCGCACTCGCCCCGTGCCCGTATCTTCGACAAAGTCCTACTTCGGACACTGCCTGGGCGCCGCGGGAGCGCTGGAGGCGGCCATCACAATCATGGCCGTGCGTTGTGGCGCACTCCTGCCGACGCTACGCCTGACCGATCCCATCGAGAGTCCATTCGTGAACTGGTTGCGCGGAGAAGTTCAACGCCAGCCGCTGCCGCTGGCCATGTCGGTCTCGGCTGGATTTGGCGGCAGCAACGCGGCGCTCATATTCGGCAAGAGCGAGTCAGGCAAGAACGCGTTCGGGAAGATCGAGTTCGGCAAGAACGCGTTCGGGAACAGCGAGTCGGGAAACGGCCTCGCATGACTCCGAATTTAGTCGCCATTACCGGGATCGGTTCCGTGAGTCCCTATGGTCCGCTCGCAGGGCTAATCCCACCGTGCCCCACGCCCGAGCCCGAATCCATAACCGCGTGGCCAACCCCCGCATTGCGGCGAGCGTTTCTGGTGAAGCCGTTCCGTCCCGCCAGCGTGGTGCCGGGCCTGAAGACTAGGCGTCTGGATCGCTTGTCAGCGTGGGCCCTGGTGGCTTCTTCTCTCGCTCTTCAAGATGCTGGGATCGACCTGGGCCAGCCAGAGCCAGAGCCAGAGAAGTTTGACCGGGCCCGAATTGCAGTAGTGTTCGGCACAGGTTTCGGCTGCGCCGAACTCACGGAAGCGTTCTACCAAAGCGCTGCCGTAAACGGCTGGCGCGGAACCGATCCCAGTCCCTTCCCGGAAGGCCTCGCCAACTCTCCGGCCAGTCATGTGGCCTTATGGCACGGCCTGCGCGGACCTAACATTACCGTCGGCAGCAAAGGCGTCGCGGGCGAGAGCGCGTTGATCCAGGCCGCATCGCTGCTCCGCCACGGGCAGGCGGACCTGGCCATAGTGCTCGCGGGTGATACACTCACCCGCGCCATCTATGAATGGTATGAGGCGGCAGGTCTGTTGTCGCCCGCCTGCTACAACGCGGAGGCTCTACCGGTATCTCTGCCGGAAGCCGGCGATTCTGTGCCCAGCGCTTTCATGCCCAGCGAAGGTGTAGTCGCACTGGTCTTGGAACCAGCGGGCCGTCGGCAAGCGCGCGCCTATGCGCACTTCAACTCGGGCCGCTGGGTGGCGGGCGGTCAGCCAGTGCAGACCATCCGCCAGATGCTCGGCGATTCGATTCCGAGTCTGATCATTTGCGGCAGTGGCTCACCATGCGCTAACGGGTCGACGATCGCCTTGGCCCGCGAGATTAGCGGAACGAATGTGGCCGTCGTTCCTCCTCAAATCGTTCCTCCTCAAATCGTCCCCCCGAACCCGGTTGCTGCGGGCCTTCCCGACACCAGCGCTTTTCTCCATTTAATATTGGTATTAAGCAGCCGGCCACGCGGCGGCCAGGCTCTCCTGTTAGGAACATCCGGATCACGAACTTCCGGATCAGGAACATCGGCCCCCCGTGGTTTTGCAGCGCTGCTGCTTGAATTACCTTGAACGTGAATGTAAGACCATAAACGTCCAAATATGAACGTACTGATATGAACGTGCGAATTGCATCCGCGGCCTACGCCGTTCCGCCCGATGGCGAGACCGTCGAAGCCGTCCTGGAGCGGGAACGCGATCGCGTGCAGACCACACTCGCTCCGCTGAGCCCACAAGCCAGACAAAAAGCCGCGGAGGGCCTCGGACTCACCCGCGTCCGCGTCTGCGGCGGCCAGCAACCCTATGACTTAGTTCGCGAAGCCGCTGCCACCGCAATCGCCGAAGCCGGCATCACTGGCTCAGATATCAATCTCATCCTCGACTACAGCACTTTCCCCGGGGAGAACGCGCAGTATCTCTCCCTCGCCCACAAACTCAGCACCGATCTGGGTTCTGAGACTTCGATGAACTTGAGTTTCAAAGCTGGCGGTTGTGGAGCGCTTCACCTCGCCATAAAAACTGCGCTGGGTTGGATGAGTACCGATGAAACCATTCAGACTGCCCTGCTGGTGACTGGCGACGCCGCTCCCGCCGGCAATCGTTCTCTGCTTCCGATTACCGTGCAGGGCGACGCCGGGAGCGCCGTTATCCTGCGCCGTGAAGACATGCGCCGCGAAGACCAGCGCCGCGAAGCCACGCAAGGCCCGTTGCTGCTGGGCGTCGAAGCCATGACGCTCGGCCATCTCCACGATGCCATTGCCCTCATCAAGACCAACGGCCACCTCGAGATCAAGGTCGATGCTCTGCGCATTGAAAACGAAGTGATGCCGATCTACTATCTAAACCTGTATCGCCTGGTGCAAAAAGTCCTGGAGGCGTCTTCCCTGAGCCTGCACGATGTTGACCATTTCATCTATTCCAACATCAGCCGGCGAGACCGCGACGGTTTTCGCCGCATGGTCGGACTGCCCGAGGGCGGTCTGCCGCTAACTCCCATGGCAGAATATGGTCACACCTTCGCCAGCGATCTGGTCATCAATTATGTGCATATGCGGCGCGAAGGCCGAATTCGCCCGGGCCAATTACTGTTATTCGCTTCCGCCGGAATCGGTTTCACCTGGGGGGTTACACTGGCCCGAGCCTGAAGGCCATCTGCTTTAATTACTTGAGCCTAAATTATTTGAACGTTAATTATCCGACCCTTGATTACTTGACGATGGAAATCAAATCCGCAGTCCGCCAGTTCATCGCGGAAAACGTCCTGCTCGCCGTGCATCAAACCACGATCGAGGACGCCACCCCGCTCGTCAGCGGCGGCCTCATCGACTCGATCGGCATGATCGGCCTGGTCGCGTTCCTGGAAGCGCATTTCAAAGTCGAATTCGAGCCCAGAGAAATCAACGTGCACAACCTGGATACGCTGCAGCAGATCGAAGACCTGATCCGCAAAAAACTGGCCGTCCGCGAAGCTGGCGCTGCCAGCAGCGGACCGCCAACTCGCTGAGGTGCCGCGGTGCGGAACCGTTGGAGACTATTCGCTCTGGCGCTGACAGTGACGTTTCTGTCGGTGTTGTATTTGACCACGTGCCGCGAACGCAAAGAAGCATTCGAAAAAGTCCCACTCGCTCCCGGCCAGATCGAGGTAGCACACCTCTCGGAGCGCGCCCACCTTACCGTGGAGCGGATTCGTTTCTGGTCGAAAGAAATGAACGAGCCACGCTTTTTCCTCGTCCTGCTACCGAAGAGTCAAACCGCCCCCTCAGAAGTATTGATCCTGAATCACGGGTGGCGCGACCGCCCCGAAGATCTGTTGATCCATCTCAAAGTGGACCAGCTCTATGACGAGATGCTGGGCCGGGGCGAGGTGCGGCCCGCGATAGTCGTGCTGCCCGACGTCCGCTTCAGCAGTTTTTACGACGAGTTTTCCGACCACTTCCCCTACCATAACTATCTGACGCTGGTGGCGGAGGAAGTCGCGGGCACGGTCTCAAGCCACTACGGCATCCCATTCGAACGTGAGCACTGGGCGATCGGCGGCTTCTCCTTCGGCGGCTATCTGTCCATGGATGTAGCTCGGCGCTTTCCCGGCCGGTTCGCCAGCGTCAGCTCGATCAGCGGACTCGTCGATAAAGACTGGAGCTTCTGGCCCTCGCAACCGCCGCCCCCCGGCCCGCTCGATTCCCAAGGCCGCGGCAAACATACAATTGTTGTGCCCGGCCCCATTCCCAGAATCTTCCTCGCCTGCGGAACGGACGATCGTCTCTTCTCGATGGCGCTGGGCTTGCATCAGAAACTGATCGAACTCGGCATCCCGCATGAATGGTCGACTGCACCAGGTGCGCATACCTGGAAGTACTGGGCTTCGGTCCTGCCATCAATGCTCAAATTCCATCTGGCGAATGAGCCAGGTCACCCTACGGGCACCAGGGTCAAATCGGTTCTGCCTCGACCGGACCTGTCATAGGCTGCCGGCAATCTACGAAGATTTTCGTTGACACTACGAATATCTTCGTAGTATGTTCCTTCGCATGACATCTTCTCCGCAAAAACCAACGGCTTCGGAGCTCGAGATTCTTCGCGTCCTCTGGAGTCGCGGGCCTTCGACCGTCCGTGAGGTCTATGAATCGCTCAGTGAAAAGAGATCCATCGGCTACACCACCGTCCTCAAACTTCTTCAAATCATGACGACAAAAGGCTCGGTTCGACGAAACGAAACCCGGCGCGCGCACGTCTATGAAGCATGCCTGCCGGCGGAGCAGACCAAGCGCCAACTCGCCGGAGACATATTGCAGCGCGTTTTCGAGGGATCGGCGAGCCAGCTCATGATGCATGCCCTCGCCGGAGGTAAGGCTTCACGCGAGGAAATCAAAGAACTGCGCGGCATGCTGGACGAATACGAAAAGAACGACAGAAACGAAAGAAACGACAGGCACGAAAAGAAAGAAGGGAACCGCCGATGACCGTCACTCTAATGAAGCTGCTGTCACCGACCGCCCTGCAATCTCTGGCGTGGGCGCTCTTGCATTTCCTGTGGCAGGGCACAGCTTTGGCCGCTCTGAGCGCGGCCGCAATGGCGCTCTCGCGGCGTGCGCGAGTGCGGTATGTAATCGGCGTGACCGTCCTTTTACTGATGCTCATCGCCCCGATCGCGACTTGCGTGCTCTCCTGGCACTCGCATTCCTCTTTTGCGGAGCGTTCGCAACCGCTCCCCGCTGCCTTGACTATGGCGCACGCGAAACATCAGGCGATTCCTCCCTCGGCATCTTCCTCAGTTGCATCTCCCTCAATTGAATCATCGCTGGGCGCCTTGCCCTGGCTGGTGGAAGCGTGGCTTGTGGGAGTCGTTTTCTTCAGCCTGCGTTCCGCCGGCGGATTCCTGCTGCTGGAGCGCGAACGCCGCAAACAATCCACAGTGGTTGAGCGCCGAGTGCTCGAGATTTGCCACAGGCTGCAGGATCAGCTCGGCATCACGCGCGCGATCCGTTACTGCGAGTGCGCGTGGCTGCAGGCTCCGGCAGTGATCGGATGGTTTCGTCCCGTCGTTTTTCTGCCGGTAACTGCGCTCACGGGACTCTCCGAAGAACAGCTCGAGGTTGTCATCGCCCACGAACTGGCGCACATCAAACGCCTCGATCCTTTTGTAAATGTCTTCCAGGTTTGCGTCGAGACTCTGCTCTTCTATCATCCCGCAGTCTGGTGGCTCAATAAACGGATTCGTGCGGAACGTGAGCATTGCTGCGACGATATGGCAGTCGCGCTCTGCGGGAACGCCGTCGAATACGCGCGCGCCCTCACGCTGATGGAAGAATGGCGCAGCGCTCCAGTCCTCGCGATGGCCGCCAACCGCGGCCCGCTGACCGAGCGCGTCGTCCGCGTGCTCGGCCTGAAGACTCTCGGCGCAGGCATGCGCGGCATCGGATTGACCGGCAGCCTCCTCTGCCTGACCGCAGCTCTCGTCGCCGGAAATGCTCTGCTGGGAATGGCGCATCCCCCGTCGGCCCACGCCAGTTCCAGCGCGCAAGCGATGCCCATGCCCAAGCCCGCGTCCAACTCGGCGCCATCGCAGCCTTTCCAAAGCGCAGCAACTCCCACGTCAACTTCTGCGCCAACTCCCAAGCCCTCCGCTGCGCAGAACGCCAGTCCAACCTCGGCCTCGACCAGCGGCTCCTACATCGATGCCATGAAGGCCGCAGGCCTGGCCGATCTCACGATCGACGAGCTGATCGCTCTGAAGACCGAGGACGTTACTCCCGACTATGTACGCGCCATGCACGAGCTGGGCCTGCATCCCGATGCCGATGGCTTCGTCGGCCTGCGAGTGCAGGGCGTCACTCCAGAGTACATCCACGACCTTCGCGCGCTGGGCTTCACTCCCGACGCGGACCAGATCATTGGGCTCAAGGTGCAGGGAGTGAACGCGGACTACGTGCGCAGCCTGAAAGAAGTCGGAATTCAAGGCGACGCCGACCAGATCATTGCACTGAAAGTCCAAGGAGTAACCCCGGACTACGTACGCGGCCTCAAAGAGGTCGGCATCGCCGGCGATGTTGACGACATCGTTGGTCTGAAAGTTCAGGGCGTGACTCCGGACTATGTTCGCGCATTGCGCGCCGCCGGCCTGACCGTGGATTCCGACGACGTGATCGGCCTCAAGGTGCAGGGCGTGACCCCGGACTACGTGCACGGCCTGCAGGCGCTCGGTTTGAAGCCCAGCGCGAACGAAATTGTCGGCATGAAAGTCCAGGGTGTGACGCCGGACTACATCGGTGGCATCCGGGCGCTCGGCCTCAATCCCAACGCGGACGAAATCGTCGGTATGAAAGTGCAGGGCGTCACGCCGGAATTCATCAAAGCCCTGCAATCCGCCGGATTCAAACCCGATGTGGACGACATTATCGGCGCCAAAGTACAAGGCGTCACGCCCGAATTCATCGAACGAGCCCGCAAACACGGCTTCCAAAACCTCACCATCGAAAAGCTGATCGAGGTGAAGCGTCTGGGCTTGTTGGAAGAAAAGGGTGACATCTAGGGCAGGCCACTAGAAAGCGCCACGAAACCTTCTGAACTGGAGAGATTTTATGAGAATGCGCCGAACCCTCGCTTACCTGGTTTTCGCGTCCTGCGTCCTTCTGATCGTGGTTAAGAATCGCGCCGCGGACGTGCATACCGGCGACTGGACGATCAGCAAGTCTGACGATCCCGGCAAAGTGGAATTTTCCCTGATCGAACATCATCATGGCGGCACTTCCAGCCATCAATCGGACTGGCCTGCAACTTCGTTTCAGGGAGTCGATTTCTCGAAGCCAGGAAGACAAGATGTCCGCTTCACGATTACGCGCGACGCGGGCAAGATCGACTGCGAAGGATTTCTCAACAACGGCGAAGGCGCGGGCATTTTTCACTTCCAGATGGATGCCAACTATGCGCTCGCCATGCAGTCGCTCGGCTTCACGGTGGATGAAGAGAAACAGTTCGGCATGGCTATGCAGGACGTGAGTCTCGAATTCGCAAAGCAGATGAAGAATGAGCATCTCAGCGATCTCGATACCGACAAGCTGATCGCCTTTCGCATCTTCCGCGTCGACTCGGCATTCATTGAAGCCCTGCGCACGGAGGGACTAAAGATTACCGACAGCGACAAGCTGGTTGCCTTCCGCATTCATGGAGTGACGCCGGAGATGGTTCGCAGCCTGCATCAGGCCGGTTACTCGCCCGACGAAGACACGCTGATTGCGATGCGCATCCATGGCGCGACGCCGGAATGGATGGCGCAACTCAAGCAGCACGGCTACGATCACATCGACCTCGAAAAGCTGATCGCATTTCGCATTCACGGCGTTTCGCCGGAGTTCATCGAGAAACTGCAGCGCCTCGGCTATTCTCATCCCGATCCCGACGAACTGATTGCCATGCGCATCCACGGTGTGACGCCCGAATACATCAGTGACATGCGCTCACGCGGAATGCGCGACCTCAGCATCGATCAACTGGTGAGCATGCGGATTCACGGGATCGATTAGGGAATTACTCCGCTTGCCCAGGACCGCGATGAATCGCATATTTAAGAATAATCCCCAGGCGTGGAGCCTGCGGCATCGCAGTTACTTCCGTTCATCCTAAACCCGAAAAGGACTAAAGGATTGAACGACATAGCCGTATCATGCGCCAGTGAGGTGTCTCAGAATTCAGCACGCTCTGGCCTTGCTGCTGATGGCGGCGCCTCTGTGTGCCCAGGAGTATAGTTTCCGTACGTTTGGAAACGCCGAAGGGCTCAATAATCTGGCGGTCCGGCAAATCTACCAGGACCGTGCCGGCTTCATTTGGGTGAGCACGGAAAACGGCATCTTCCGGTATGACGGAGACCGCTTCGAGGAATTTGGACCCGGCCAGGGGATTCCAGTCACCTCACAGGCCGCTTTTGGCGACGCTCCGGACGGCTCTCTGCTAGCCGGGGGACCCTTTGGACTCTACCGTCTCCACGGCAATCGTTTCGAAAAACTTTCCGTCAGTTTTAAGACCGTCAATTGGGCCCAAGGGATCCAGTCAGATGGGAGGGGACATACGTTCCTTGGTACCGACGCGGGTTTGATGGAACTCGAGTCAGCACCGGGGCAGGATGGATTTGTAGTGCATGGCTTTCCGCAGCCGCCGGGAACCTCCGATCCAAGCGCCTATGCAGTTCTGGTCGATGGCGACGTCTTGTGGTATGGATGCGGACAGCAACTGTGCCGCAGAGACCAGGACGGGACGCGCGTCTTCGGAATCGAAAGCGGACTGCCGGATTACCCGTTGATCGTGATCCGCAAGGATCGCGATGCCAATCTTTGGGTACGAACCAGGACAGAGGGCGTGTTTGAGTTGCCGGCGGGCGAGAGCAAATTCCGCCGGCCGGAAGTGCTGATCAAGGGCACGGTGGTTGGGATTCCCGGCGTCGATGCCGACGGGCGGATTTTGCTGCCATCGACAGACGGGCTGCTGATCTCGGACGGAAAGGTCTGGCAAAAGATCGACCGGTCTTTCGGGCTGCGGGGCGTGGTCTATTCGGTATTCGAGGACCGGCAGCGCACGCTATGGATCGGTCTTGCGGGGCGCGGACTGGCGCAGTGGCGCGGGTATCTGGATTGGAAAAGCTATTCGACGGCCAGCGGACTGGCGAGCGACATTGTGTATGAGATCCAACCGCAGGGTGATGGAACAGTCTGGGTTGGCACTGAGGGCGGGCTGCTGCGAGGGGAACGCCGAGGACCTGGCATCCGCTGGACGAAGGTCGCAGGATTGAATGGATTTCCGGTTCACGGTGTGCGCTCCGCCCCGAATGGAGATTTGTGGATCGGAACCGAGGCGCATGGCGCAGCCCGCCTTCATGTGAAAACGGGAACGGTGGAATGGTTCGGCCCGGCACAGGGTCTTTTGGGAAAATCCCCATACGCCTTGCGATTCGATCGCGAGCACAGGCTGTGGGCGGCAACCGATGCCGGACTGTTCGTGGCATCCGCGCCGTATCAAAGGTTTTCCCGCGTCCCCGAATTGCCGGCTACGCAGATTTGGGCGGTAGCGGAGGGCAGCGACGGCAGCCTGTGGGCAGGAGGCGCCGGCGGCCTTTTCGCGTATGCCAACGGGCGCTGGCAGAATTTCACGCGCGACAGCGGATTAAGCAATCAGGAAGTGCTGGCGCTGGGTGCGGGCCAGAACGGCGAGACCTGGGTTGGATATCGCTTCGGGGGCGGCATCGACCGGGTGCATCTGAAGCCGGAGGGCCTGACAGTTGAGAAAGGCGTGCAGAGACCAGGCAGCGATGGGCTCGTCTATTTTCTGGAGTTCGACGCAGCGGGGCGCTTGTGGGCCGGCACGGAGCGGGGCGTGGATATGTGGAATGGGTCCCGCTGGAGCCACTTCGATACCAGCGACGGACTGGCGTGGAATGATTGCGATCTGAATGGGTTTGCTCAGGAAGCGGATGGCACCGTCTGGATCGGAACCAGTGGCGGACTCTCAGAATTCAAGCCGCATCCGCGACTCGCGCCCGAATCGCCGATCGAGGTGGTTTTCACCAGGCTGGTGATGGGAGGGACGGATGTTTCCGGGCAGAACAATCCCTCGGTCAGCGCGCGCGCGAACTCTCTGATCGCGCGCTACTCCGCGCCCAATGTTTCCAACGACGACCGCATTCTATTTCGCTACCAGCTCATCGGCTCGAATTCAACCTGGACAGAGACGACGCAACGAGAACTGCAGTTCGCCCAACTGGCGCCGGGAGCGTATCGGCTGGAGGTCGAAGGGCAGGACGGGGACGGCGGCTGGAGCGGGCACAAGGCGGAATTCGCTTTCAGAATTCTCACGCCGTGGTATGCGTCGTGGTGGTTCGTCGGGATCTGCGTGGTCACGCCCCTGCTGGCCGTGGGCGCTGTGGTGCGATTGCGGGTCTTGAACGCGCGCCGGAGAGAGCGCGAACTGCAGCAACTGAAGGCAGCGCATGACGAGATCCGAAATCTGGCTTTTTTTGACGGGTTAACCGGGCTGCCCAACCGCAGGTTGCTGCTCGACCGGTTGCAACAAACGCTCGCGTTGAGCGCGCGGAGCAGTCGCAAGCGCGCTCTGCTTTTCGTCGACCTCGACGATTTCAAGACGCTGAATGACACGCTTGGCCATCACATCGGCGACTTGCTGTTGCAGGAGGTGGCGCGACGAATTTTGGCGAGCATCCGCGAAACCGATACAGTTGCCCGCCTTGGCGGCGACGAGTTTGTGGTTTTGCTGCAAGACCTGAGCGAACTGCCCGAGGATGCAGCGGCGCAGGCGAAGACTGTCGCCGAAAAGATTCTGGCCACCATTCACCGGCCGTACCGGCTCGAGGGCCGGGAGTGTCGCAGCAGTTCGAGCATCGGGATCACCATTTTCGGAACTCCGCAAGACAGCACAAATGAAGTGCTGCAACAGGCGGATATTGCCATGTACCAGGCCAAGGCCGCGGGCCGCAACGCGCTCCATTTCTTCGCCCCGGCGCTGCAGATCGCAGTCAAAGCGCGCGCGAAGATGGAGGAAGATCTCCGCCAGGCGATCGACCGGAACGACTTCCGGCTCTACTACCAGGCGCAAGTGGATCGGGGCGTGCTGGTTGGCGCCGAGGCGCTTTTACGGTGGAAACACCCGAAGCGCGGTTATTTGCCGCCCAACGAGTTCATTCCGTTGGCCGAACAAACCGGGCTGATCCTCACGCTCGGAGACTGGGTGCTGGAAACAGCCTGCAAACAGATCAGGGCCTGGGCGGCTCGCAAGAGTACGGCACATCTGACCGTGGCGGTGAACATCAGCGCCCGGCAATTGCTCAATCCCGACTTCGTGAAGACCGTGCTGGCAACGCTCGATCGCACCGGAGCCAACCCACATAACCTGAAACTGGAACTGACCGAGAGCATGTTCGTGGACGATCTTGAGGATGTGGTGACCAAAATGAAGGAGTTGAAGGCCCACGGTCTCAGGTTCTCCTTGGACGACTTCGGCATGGGCTACTCTTCCCTGGGATATCTCAGGCGGCTGCCGCTCGATCAGTTGAAGATCGACCAGGAGTTTGTGCGGGACATTCTAGTCGATGCCAGCAGCAGCGCCATCGCGCAGAGCATTATTTCTCTGAGCAAGGCGATGGGCCTGTCAGTGATCGCCGAAGGGGTGGAAACGGAAGCGCAGCGAGATTTCCTGGTTAGTCTGGGGTGCACCGCGTTCCAAGGTTTCTTATTCGGCGGTGCAGTGCCGTCAGAGGAATTCGAATTGTTGTTGCCGAACCTGGCCAAGGCCGCTGCCCAAAACCGTCAATAACTACAGAGTCTCTTGGTGCCTAGTAACTTTGATTTTCCGCGATTGCCTGCGCTTGCAGAAGAGGGTTAATTGGTCGGGGCGATAGGATTTGAACCTACGACCCCCTGCGCCCAAGGCAGGTGCGCTACCAGGCTGCGCTACGCCCCGACATTCCCCATTATAAATGACAGCCTGCGGTCGGCCTTGCGCCTCATTTCGCCAGTCGTGGACGGTGGCGGGCAACGCGGAAGGGATCAGCGTGGTCAACCTGCTTCCAGAAACTATCACTATTAAGGACGGTCGCGACTTCTGCGGTTGCTCATGGTGCAAAATGGAGCGTGGCCCTGACCGAATCCACAGTTCAATCCGAGCAAACCGCTGGCGGGAAGCGGCTGGACGGCATCGATCTGCTGCGCGGGCTGGCTATTTTCTTCGTGTTGATGAATCACGTCAACATTCGACTGTTGGGCGCGGACGTGCTCTACACCAGGTTTCTTCCTGAGCAACTCGTGCATTTTCTGGTGTGGAATGGCCAGCTCGGCGTGCAGATGTTCTTCGCCGTTTCCGGCTTTCTGATTACCTCGATCACGCTGCGGCGCTGGGGATCGCTGGCAGCGGTGAGCCTGCGTGGTTTTTATCTGCTGCGCTTTGCCCGGATCGCGCCTTTGCTGCTTTTGCTGCTTGCCATTCTCAGCGGGCTGCACTTCGCCGGCATCCATCATTTTGTGGTGCCCGCAAAAACTGGAGGGCTGGGGCGGGCGCTGCTGGCGGCACTGACTTTTCACATCAACGTTCTTGAAGCCCGCAAGGGATATCTGCCGGGCAATTGGGACATTCTGTGGTCGCTTTCGGTGGAGGAGGTTTTCTACCTCTTTTTTCCCATCGTGTGCTGGATTTTTGGACGAGGGAAACTGCGCAAACTGTTCTATGCAATTTTATTCAGCCTGGTCGTGCTGGGTCCGTTCGGGCGGACCGTGTTCGCGCATGGCAATGAAATCTGGGAAGAGTATTCCTATCTCGGAGGGATGGAAGGCATCGCGCTGGGATGTTTTACAGCGCTGATCGTGTCGCGGACGCGCTTCTCCCGAGCGGCGCTGTGGGGTCTCGGCGTAGGCGGCGCCGCGATTGTGGCGTGCAGTCTGGTGTTCTCGTGGCAGGGTTACAGGGGTTGGCCGGGGCGGACGGGCCTGAACATGACCATTCTTGCGTTTGGAACCTGCATGTTCATCGCCGCGACTGCGCAGGCAGGATGGAGAAGCCCAGGTTGGCTTCGGCCGCTACTGAAAATTGGCCAGTATAGCTATGAGGTATATCTGACGCATATGTTCGTGGTGTTCGGATTCTTCGGCCTGTTTCTCGACGTCGGCAAGCCGATGCGTCTGGTGCCGGTTTTGTTTGTGGCTACCATTTTGGTTTCCGGTTTGCTGGGCGCAGCGGTTTCGGGTTTGTACTCGGAGCCGGCGAATCGATTTCTGCGTGGTGGCTTCGGGGATAAAGGTGGGAAGCTCACCCCGGCAGCCGAGCCTGCGCAGACCATCGACGAAACGTAGACCTCCGAGACCCTGGCGGGTTGCGCAAAAACCCACCTCGAAGAGTTGGCGCAAGCCGACCCCTAGACTCACTTGCAAGTTTCCAGAAATCGCTACAATGTCGCATGGCCGAAGGGGTGAAGCATTTCTACGACCGACTCGCCAGCGACTACCACCTCATCTTCGAAGATTGGGACTCTTCCATAAAACGCCAAGCCGCGGCTCTCGGGCCCATCCTGGAGCGCGAGTGCGGCGCGCCAGGTGCTCGACGGATTCTGGATTGTGCCTGCGGAATTGGAACACAAACGCTAGGCTTGGCCAGTCTTGGATTCACAGTTACTGCTTGTGACCTTAGTCCGGCGTCAGTTGAGCGGGCCCGTGTGGAAGCGGCAAAGAGGCGTTTGAAGGTTCAGCTGTTCGTCGCGGACATGTTGGACCTGACTGAAATTCCGGACGGGGATTTCGACGCCGTCATCTGCATGGACAATGCCCTTCCACACCTCGAGAGTGACGAAGAGTTGTTTCAAGCCGCAACGCAGATTCGGCGAAAACTGCGGGCTGGTGCGACCTTTATGGGCAGCATCAGAGATTACGATACCTTGATTCACGAACGGCCCGTCGTGCAGGGACCCGCTTTCTATTCAGACCAGGGGAGTCGACGCATCGTTCATCAAGTGTGGGATTGGAGCGACGAGCGTCGTTATGCCTTCCATCTTTATTTAACCAGGGAAGTCCAAGACGGCTGGGAGGCTCAGCATTACGTCTCGAATTACCGTGCCGTTCTGCGGGAGGAATTCAGTCGCATTCTCCAAGCCGCGGGATTCGTTGGCTGCCGCTGGATTTTGCCGGCCGAAAGCGGCTTTTACCAACCGATCGTCTTGGCTAAGGCAGGTAGCACTGCGGGAAGTGTTTAGCTACGTGGGCTGGCCCAAAGGATATTCCCTGGGCCGGGATGCATGGCCGGGAATTGAGGCATTCAAGATTCACGCCGGCCTTACGGCTGTATAATTTTGTAAAGAGTATGCCGAAGCCGCGTTACGCCCTGGTTGCGTACCTGAAAAATCCCGCGGGAGAGTTCGTGGAGAACCTTCGGCGAGAGCTGCATCCCGACCTTCCTCATCTGGCGGCGCATTTGACCATCCTGCCGCCGCGTCCTCTGAGTGGCAGTGAGAGTTCAGCGTTGCAGGTGCTCGATCGAATCTGTGGCCAGGAGGAGCCATTCGAGGTGACCCTGGGCAGCGTGGAGACGTTCAGTCCGGTAACCTCTACGGTGTACATCCGGGTTGACGGGGCGGCGGCGCGGATGAGCGAACTGCACAGCAAGTTGAATACCGAAGCTCTGCGGTTCCAGGAAGAATGGGCGTATACCCCGCACCTCACCATCGCCAAAATGGGCTCCGAACAGACCGCCCAGGCGGCCCTGCAGTTGGCTCGGACAGGCTGGGCCAACTTTACGGGAAGCCGCCGCATCCTGCTGGAAAGGCTGACCTTTGTCCGCGAGGACGCCCAGAATTGCTGGATCGATCTGGCGGCCGTGGTGCTGGGCCGGAGCCTGGTTTCGAGATAAGGTCTCGCGGTAAAGGCACCCTGGTCGTAATCATCCGCCACATTACTTCCCGCGCGAGTTCCCTGTATTTCGTCCAGTTACTCCCGCCGCATACGCATGTCCCCAGGTACATCTCCCTCCCGTGCGTTGAAAAGCCGCGCCCATGGCTGTAGATAAGGAGTACGGCAAGTTTCCGGCGATCGCGATCAAAAGGCCATATCTGACGCGGGTTTCCGGTTAGGGACGGGAGACAGGACAAAATGCAGATCGGAGTTTACGGTTCAGGGTATCTGGGAACGGTGATTTCGGCCTGCCTCGCGGATTTTGGAACTCCTGTCTCGTGCTGCCATCCTGACCGGTCGCGCATGGTTGAGATGGCCCAGGGTAACGTTCCGTTCTTCGAAAAGAACCTGAAAGAAATTATCCGGCGCAATGTGCGGGCGGGCCGGCTGACCTACTCCACCGACATCGAATCGTTTGCCCGCAAGACGCAAGTCATCTTTCTCGCGGAAGACAAAGTCGAGAACCTGAGCGAAGTGGCCATGCGCATTGCGCGGCTGGCGACCAAGCCTCCGATTCTTACGATTGTCACTCCGGTTCCCGTGGGCACGGCGGGCGCGCTCGAAAAGAGCATCAAGGACGTGGGATTACAGGCCACCATCGTGTCGCAGCCCATGTTTTTTACCGACGGCTGTGCGGTCGAGGATTTCAACTGGCCCGACCGGCTGATTCTGGGCTCGACCTCGGGCGAAGCGGTAGCGATGCTGAAGCAGATTTTTCATCCCCTGGTGATGCGCGGCGTGCCGGTGATTGTGACGAATCAGTGCACGGCGGAACTGGTGCGCGAAGCGGCGACGGCTTTCGTGGCGACGAAAATCTCGTTCATCAATGAGGTCGCTGCACTGTGCGAACGCGTGAATGCGGACGCGGTGAACCTGGCGCTGGCACTCGGTCTCGACAAGAAAATCGCTCCGCGCTGTTTGCAACCGGGGGCGGGCATGGGCGGGGTGTTCGCGGAATCGGACATGGACGCTCTGGCCGAACTGGCGCAGGCCAATGGCGTGTCGTTGAAGGTGCTGAGCGCGGCTCGCGACGTCAACCACTTCCTCGCCGACCGGCTGGTCGACAAGATTGCGCTCGCGCTGAATTCGGTGGAGAACAAGGAAGTCGGCATTCTGGGACTGGCCTTCAAGCCGAACACGAATTCCGTGGCGGGATCGTCATCGGTGCGATTGGCCGAAACGCTGGTTTCAAAAGGTGCGCACGTGCGGGCTTATGATCCGGTGGCGATTCCCGAAGCCAAGATTCGGCTTAACGGATCGGTGCGTTATTGCGACTCGGCCTATGCCGCGGCGGAAGGTTCGGACGCGCTGGTCGTGGGCACGGGCTGGCCGGAGTTTCGCGCGCTCGATTTCGACCGCATCAAGCTCTTGCTGAAACGGCCCGTCATCGTCGATACCAAGAACTTGCTCGATTCCAGCCGCCTGCGCGCGCTCGGATTCGAGTACGTGGGCGTAGGGCGCGGGTAGAAAGTTGGTCGTTAGTCGTTAGTCGTCAGCCCTCCTGTTAGTTTATTCTTTTGCACCCCTTACTTCAGCTTCTGTGATCTGTCCTTTGAACCTCCTTGATGTTTTCATATGGCTATCGGCCTTGCGTGGTGACTTATAGCTGGGGAGCGATCACTCCCACCACGGGCGCCAGCCCTGGGTCATCCAGGGTGACCTACCTGCAAAGCGCCCGCACAAGATGTCCCGCATCGTCACTCCCGAAGGTGCGTACACGGGTCCGCGAGGTGTCTAGAACTGCGCGGCTGAACATCTCGGCCTGCAGTTTCGACGCTAGAGAAAATAGAAATCTCAGTCACGGTCGTTCGTCACACGACGGCGATTTTTGTCTGTGGAAAACGTCCACGCCGGACTTCGAACCGCAGACCTCAGGCCTCAGACCTCAGACCTCGGACGTAGGAGTGATCACAGCTCTGAGGACGAGGCGAGTCCTGAGGGCGGAGGTCCAGGGTCCGAAGTCCGGGGTCGGACGGCGTGCGAGGGCAATTGCTATAATTGATCAAGTGGTGGGAATAGCTCAACTGGTAGAGCACCGGACTGTGGCTCCGACGGTTGCGGGTTCGATTCCCGTTTCCCACCCCAGATTTTCTTATCCTGCCCGACGGCCCTGTAGCTCAATTGGATAGAGCATCAGTCTTCGGAACTGAGGGTTGGGGGTTCGAGCCCCTCCGGGGCCGCCATTGATTCCCAGCAATGTCCACATAGACCGCGCCGAGGTTGACGAAATCCCTGTGGCGTGTGCAACCCGCCTGGGATAGAATTTTGCCTCAGCTTTTCCGTCCATGAAACGCATTTTCCATTTCCGGGCGTCTTCGTCGCAGCTGGGGCCGCTCGAGGAACGGCTGCTGGAAGCTCTCTGGGAGCGCGGGCATGCGACGGTGCGCGATCTGGTGGACGCGGCCTGCCCCGATCTGGCGTATACCACGGTGATGACCACGCTCGACCGGCTGTTCAAGAAAAATTTGCTGTCGCGTGAAGTGGAAGGCAGGGCGTTCCGTTACGCGCCGCGCTTTACCCGCGAAGAACTGCATCGCGAGGTCGCGGGCGAAGCGTTCCGGCAATTAATGGACGCCTGCCCCTCGTCGGCCTTGCCGCTGTCATATCTAGTCGAAGTGCTGACCGAGCGTGACGCGCAGTTGCTCGACGACCTTGGGAAAATGGTTGAAGCCAAGCGACGGAAGTTGCGGGGCGAAGGCCTGCTTGTGGGCGGGCTGCGGGCTGTCGAGTCGCGCGCTGTCGAGTCGCGAACGGGCGAGGCCGGCAAAGAATTCAAACCGAAAGAGTCCAAACTCAACCACTCCAAACTCAAGGACCAAGCCTGATGTTTGCCGCGCGCGGTCTCGCCATCTCGTGCTCAGTTTTTGCGATCGTGTACTGCGCGCTGTCGCTCGCTGTGTCGCTCGGCTGGCGCGCTGTGTGGTCGCGCAGCCAGGGGCGTCCGGTTCGGCGGGTTGCGGATTGGCTGTTTGGCTTGCGCATGGTTCCGCTGGTTACTGCCGGCGTAATCACTGCGATGTTTACCGTGCCGTCTTTTCTTTTGCTGGAGCCGCGGGCGATTGACGAGCCTTTGGGCGGGATTCCCTTGGTGCTAGGCATTTGCGGCGCCGGGCTCGGGATTCTGGGAGCGGTGAACGCCGGTCTCGCGCTGGGCCGGGCTTCGCGCACGGTGGCGCGATGGACGAGCGTGGCGCAGCCGGTCGAGTGCGGGGCTTCGTTTCCGGTGCTGCGGATTTCCGAAACTATTCCCGCGAAGGCTGCGGCGAAGATTCCGGCAATGACCGCCGCGGGCATCGTTCGGCCGAAAGTTTTCTTGTCGGACGCAGCCGAGTCGATGCTGACCGCGAACGAATTGCGGACGGCCTTGAATCATGAGGTCGCGCACGTGCACCGGCGCGACAATCTGAAAAAACTGCTGCTGCGCTTCGTGGCTTTTCCGGGAATGTCGGGCTGGGAAGCCGCCTGGCTCGAAGCTACCGAGATGGCGGCTGATGATGCTGCCGTCGCAAATGTCAGCGAGGCGCTCGATCTGGCGGCGGCTCTGATCAAACTTTCGCGGCTGGGGCCGGTGGAACCTTCTGTCGACTTGACCGCGGCTCTGGTGCATAGTCCCGTTGCAGTCATGAATGCCCGTATCGAGCGCCTGATCGCGTGGAGCGAAGATCGTCTCATATCGCCGCGGAGATTCGCTCGTCGGTACCGACTGGGGTGCGGACTATGCGCAGCTCTGGCTACGGTCGCCGTTTTTTGCGTCACCTACAGCCAGTTGCTGGTCCGGGTGCACACGGCGACCGAGTGGCTGGTACGGTAGTCCGGGTCAAAACGCGTAATGGTCTGGCTTCAACAGTTGAGCGAAAATAGTGCCGATGGACGACGAGCGGCTGCAAGAGATCAAAGGCGGCGGACTGTTAGAAGTAATCCGTGAAAGGCCAGCGATGTACCTAGGCCAGCGTTCACTCTCGGCCCTGTCGCAATACCTGCAGGGTTATTGGATGGCTCTGTCTGTCCACGGCATTCAGTGTGCCTTCCCCTTACCGCAGGACTTTCATGATTGGGTGGCTTACCGCCTACACTTCTACGAGTCCACCAGCGGCTACCGGAACATGATCTTGAAACGTGTCCCCGACGAATCCGCCGCTCTGGATCGCTGCTTTGAACTCTTGGACGAACACAAAAATCGAAAGCCACGCATCATTGCCCAAGTGCGGCGAGGCAAAGAATACACTTGGCGAACGGTGAAAGAGGGGCGTCCTCGGGAGCAACAAACTGGCACATACCCGACCCTCAACCTGATTGCCTACACCGACGATCCGGGTTTTTTCGTCTCCTCCGACGATGAGGACGCCAACTTCCCACGCGAGGATCACTTCTTTCCAACGCTACAGTGGTTTGGGAGCAGATTTGGAATTAGTAAAGACGACCTGACAATCCTAGACACCAGCGCGTTCAATCGGTGGATGAGCGAAGAGAACAGGTTCCCGGAGAGCGGGCAAAAGGGCGAGCCTTCCGCGTAACTGTCGCAAAATCGCGATTTCACTCATTGACCTAGAAATTTACCCGCACGCCCAACTGCGCTGCGAAGGGAATTCCAACTGTGGTGCCGGGGCCGAAGAAGTCTCCTAGAGCGCCTTCGGGGATTTCCAGCTGCTTCAGGCTGGTGATGGGAGCAGTCTGGGAGCAGTCTGAAACCGTGCAGATGCTCGTGACATTGGTGATGCCGGTGACGGGATTGGGTTGCATCTGCGCGGCGGGAACCGGGAGTTGGACTACGTTGACGGCGTAATTTGCGCCGGGATTGTTGCGGTTGAAGAGGTTGAAGAATTCGGCGAAGGGGCTGATCAGCCAGCGCTCGCCGATCTTGATGGGACGAGTCACGCGCAGGTCGGTCTGCATGTAAGGCGTGCCGCGGAATTCGTCGAGGCTGGTATACACGCCGTTCACCCAGATGCGGCCGGTGTTGTCCGCGTTGGTGATGGTGATGGGGCGGGCGCTCTCCAGTTGCGTGATGCTGCTCACTTCGAAACCGCCGGGGAGGTGCAGCGTGCCGGCCAGCACGAAACGATGGCGAACGTCTTCGCCAGAAGCCCCGTAGTCGCCGGGGCCGAAAGCATCGAGCTGTCCTGCCTGCGGTCCGCTTTGCAGTTTGCAGACGCCGTCCACGTAGTCAAAGAGCTCGCCCAGCAGGCATCCCCAGGTCTGCGCCTTGGAGAGTTGGTAGTTCGCGATCAGGTTGAAGCGGCGTGTGTTGGCTTGCACATGCAGCATCAGCGCGTTGTAGCTGGAGCGGTTGTCGGATTCGAACACGTCGACGTTGGGCACTACGTTTGTCTGATCGGTGGCATAGTTTGGGTCCGATGCGGGGATGAGCGGAGTGAGCACGTTGGTGCCGCTGGTGTAGGGGAAGGCGCGGTAACCGTGATTACCCTGCTCGTGGGTATAGTCGGCGCTGACCAGCCAGTGCTCATTGAAGGAGTGCTGCACGCCGCCGGTAATGTGAATGGCGTAGGGCGTCTTGTAGTCGGAGCCGATCAGATTGCCGGTGGCCCCGGCGCCGCCGGTGAGACATCCGTTGCCGGTGAGTGCATACGTGCCGGGGCCGCCGCTTAAGGCGCATGTGCCCGTAGTGGCGTTCGTGTTATTGAGTCCTTGAAAGGCGGTTGCCCATCCGTTCTGCGCGAGATCGTCGTAGAACATGCCGAAGCCGGCGCGGAACACGGTCTTTGAGTTGTCTCCGGGCGCGTAAGCGAGGCCGAGGCGCGGCGCGATTTGCTTGCGGTAGTCGTGCGGCGCGGTGGGCACGAGCGGAATCTGCAGCGCCTGCAGGGTCACGTAGGCGTTGTTCTCAAGTTGAGTGCGGCCCGAACCCTCGAAGAGCCCGAAGGTGGTTTGATAGCGCAGACCGTAATTGATTGTTAGATGGTGCGTGGCGCGCCAGGAATCTTCGGCGTAGAACGCCAGCCGTTGCACGTTCTGCGTGAAACTGCCATCTCCGGCTGGAGTGTACGTACAGCTTATGCCGGAAGCGGTCG
>JBELAE010000369.1:0-5315 GCA_049509155.1 Candidatus Sulfotelmatobacter sp. | reverse complement strand
CTTCGCTCTGCTCGGCATGATCAACTGGATTTATCAGTGGTACAAGCCGGAAGGCTCTCTGCAGACCCACAACCTGATCCCGCAATTCACCGCGCTCGTTTTCGCAGGGATCCTCGGGTGAAGGCGCTCTTCACGAACGTCGCCGAGATCGACCAGCAGCGCCTTCAGAGCGGCAAGTTGTACCAGGAATTTCTCCGTGTGCCCGCTATGAGTATGAGTGCGGGCCTGTACGTGCTCGCAGCGGGAGCGACCGATGCGCAGCTCCCTCATCACGAAGATGAGATTTACTACGTCCTCCGGGGCAAAGCGCGTTTCAAAGCCGGTGACGAAGACCAAGAGATTTCCGGCGGCAGTGTGCTTTTCGTAGCCGCAGAAGTTGAACACCGCTTCTACGACATCACCGACGAACTGGCGGCACTGGTCTTTTTCGCGCCCGCAGAGAGTTAGATCCGAGAGGTTTGAGAGCGGCGCGGTGCACGCATAGGTTACAAATGAAGCAGCTTCCGAAAACCACCAACCCGTTAGTAGTCCGCACGGACTTTGAGGATCAGAAAGCGTGGAATGCGATTTGCGAAATCCTTCGCGCGCCCGTTCCCGACCCCAATGGACCCTTCCGTGCACACGTCGATCTTCTTGAGGACACCGAGTATCGCGATTTCACCAAAGAAGAATTACTAGCAGCCGTGCCCGAGCTCTATGGTCACTCGTTCCTCATGGTCGTTGACAAGACTGCGGTCAGCAATCCGGAGTTTCCGAGTCTTGCAGTGGACCTAGCCGAGACTCGCGGGCGTAGCTTCCGGGCGCTTCCGTCGCAGATTCAGGGCATTGAGAATAATCTGTCCATTGCTAACATGGGCTTTGAGGAATTCGCAGATGCTGTTGACGCAGACGGAATCGTTCGCGGTTTTCCAAAGACCTGATCTAACAATTTGACGGGCGAGAGCGGACGCGGTTCTTCCTGTTAGCTACTTGTGAGGAGGGATCCAATAAACCTCTTCCTTCACCGCGCCCTTGTCGACGAATCCGCGCCGCTTCAAAATCGCCTTGCTGTGCTCGATCATCTCCGGGTGCCCGCACAGATAAGCCATGGTGTTGCTCGCGTCCAGTTCCCAATGGTCGGCATACTTGCGCAGGATGTCGTCCGCTCGCCCGATTTCACCGGCCCAATCTGCGTGATCCCACGGCCGGCTCACGGTCGGCACATATTTGAACCACGGCAAGTCCTTGTCAAAGTGGTTCAACTCGTCAAGATATCCAAATTCCCACGGACGGCTCGCGCCATTCAACAGAAACAGTTTGTGCGCTCCGTCGAATCGACCTTCTTTCCAGTCTTTCGACAACGTCCGCACCATGCTCACAAACGGAGCCACTCCCGTCACCGTCGAGATGAGCAGATGATTTGTTTTGTCATTCTGCATATCCAGCGAGAATCGTCCCTTGGGCACCTTGCGCATCAGCATCTGGTCGCCCGGTTGCAATCTGTGTAGCAGCGGAGTAAGCGCGCCCTCCGGCACCAGTTCGAAGAAGAATTCCAGTTCATCCTCCGCCGGCGACGACGCGATCGAATAAGGCCGCTCCACGCGCTTGCCCGCAGCTTCAACTCCCAGCGTCGCGTACTGCCCCGGAATAAAATGAAACTCTCCTCCGCTGCGGACGCGGAACATCCACAGGTCGGGAGCGAAATCGACTCGCCTGGTAACCTCCGCGTGATAGAACTTCTCATCGGAAATGGTCATTTCACCTCAAACCGAACGGTCGTACGATTCTGAGTTGCGATATCCTAGCGAGAATTGGCTTTTTTGTGAAGGCCTATCCTGGCTAGTCATTCTTTGGCTAATTAAATAGCGGTCATCGAAAGCTCGAGCGCTTCTTGGTGCGAGCTGTTAACGGCAGGATCCTTTTCGACCAGAGACTGATTCACTGTGCTCGATGGCGTCGCCGGAGTCGTGGCCGGCTGCTGTGCCTTTAACAAGTCCAGTTCTTCCAGCGTCTTTTTCCAATCATCAGAGTTTCGTTTGGTTGCGAGGGGCGCGTTCAGATCGCCGTAGAAAGCCAAAATGTTCTGCTGCAACTGCGGTGTCAGGCCCGCGAACTTGTCCTGGGTCAATTGGTTCAGCAGCTGAGCATAGGTATTGTCGGTCAAGACGTACTCTCCTGCATGAGTATCCTTTCCCGTATCGAAGTCAGTATTGGTCAAATGCAGTTGCCCAGCACCAACGCCGTGTAGAAGTTGCCGGTAGTTCTCGACTGTCAGGTTTACGCTCGCAACATAAAGGTCTTCCGTTTTCGGAGTCGGAATTTTGAAATCCACCGCCTTGAACGGGCCTATCTTCGGAACGATTTTCAGGAAGAACGCGAGCAGACGGGTTCCGAATCCGGACTTGCGATAACCTTTGCCCCACTCCCGTTGGTAGCTCGCCCGCGAAAGGTTATAGCGGAACTTGCGGGAGTTGAAGTTCGGCGTCTCCTTCACAATCTCTTTTTTCCTTGCCAGCAAGGCGACGCGCGTCATCTCCGGAATGATGTTGCTGATAGCCCGGCGAAAAGTTCCAATCGCAAGGTCTTCGTTCGAGATCACTTCGTGCAGCGGAATGCTGTAAGTATCCTGAAAGGCCCGCTCCAGCACCTCTTTTGATATTTGAAACCCGATGAAATCGTGATAACTGTCTGAGGTGTAACGGTTCCTCGCCACCTGCGCCATGTCGAAGCCGAACTCCGTGCGAATGTGCGCCTTGGGGTCTTCTGCGTACGTGACCACGTTTCCATATTTCTTTCCCAGCTTGGGGAACTCAATCGCGACGGCCTGATTGATGGCCGGGTGTCCGCAATTGTCCGCCGAATAGTGCGCCAGTGTCCCCAGCGAGAACGCATACTCATTCAAGTCGGAAGATTCACGGATCAGGTTGACGATGAAGTCGCCGCTGCGAACATAGTGGGTAAGATCGCTGAAATATTTGCTGCCGAACGGATAATAGCCCATGTCCTGTGCCACCGAGCCGCCGTAGGCAAAGGCATGGGCTTTCTTCAAATCATCATCCGTCGCCGCAGGAAAACGCTTTTTCAATAACGGCAGGATGTCATCCTTCCACAGCAGGTCCACGACCTCTTCGTGCGTGAGTACGGAGTATGCCGCACCCACCTGCGCCAGGGCAGTCACCAGCCCGAACGCAAGCAGCGCTCGCCAGCAGGCAACCTTGCAGGAAGCAAACTTGCAGGAAACAAACTTGCTAGAAACAAACCCGTCAGAAACAAACCGGGTTGACCGGTTCGCGCAGGAATGAAGCACACTGCTCATTTCCCTACAACCAGCACCACAAAGCTGTCGGGCAGAATCGGCGGCCGCGGATGCGGATTGTCCGTCGTGGGCTCAGGTCTGGGACCGAACTGCGCTGTCACCACGAACACATTGTGCGTCTTCGAATCGAGCGCCAGCGTGCGCGCTCCCTTTTGTGTTGGAATGTTCTCAGCGGTAAACTTGCCCGGCGATTCTTCTTTCACCACGGTGAGTACGCCCTCGCCGCAGGAAGCGAACGCCAGTCCAGTCTCCGCGTCGAATGTAGTCGCATCCACGCCGTCGCCAATTGCCGGCGTAGCCAGAACCTTGCCGCTGTCAGCGTCCACTACGGCCATCATCTTGTTGCCGCAACCCACGAACAAGCGCCGGTTCTTGCGATCGATCGACAGCCCGCTCGGTTCCTCGCACGGCGCCAGCGGCCACTTCGCTTTCACTTCCAGCTTGTTCGGATCAATCGCCACCAACTCGCTCTTGTCCTCGATGTTGACGAAGATCTCACCCTTGGCGTCGCTGGCCGCAAATTCCGGCTTGCCGTCCAGTTTGATCGTGCCCAGCACTTTCCCGCTCGCCGCGTCAATCGCGGTCGAATCCTGGCTGCGTCCGTTGAAAGTGAACACCCGCTTCGCCGCCGGATCGTAAAGAATGGCGTCGGGATTGTCGCCCACCTTAACTTTGCTGCTGGTCGCCAGCGTCTTGATATCGAAAATGCTAACGGTGCCTTCCCGCCCGTTACTCGTGAAGCCGCGTCCCAACTCCGGCGCCAGCGCGATGCCGTGCACCCCTGGCGTGTCAGGAATATCGCCAACGCTCTTGCCCGAATCCGCATCGATGACCATCACATGCGTTCCGCGAGAAATAAAGATGCGCCGCGCGGCAGAATCGGTTGTCAGGTAATCCCACCCGCCGTCGCCGCCCACTTTGTAAGTGGTCAACACGTGATATCCCGGACCCGCGGCCAGAGCCACTGTCGCCACAAACACACACGCTACAGCCAGACCCGCCACAGACAGACCAATGATCGATAAGCACAACTTCGATTTCATCCGCATCATTCTCTCCTTGGAATCCCGTGTCGACTCGCGGCCACGCCGGAAGACATTCCTAAAACCATCGGTCCGCATTTCTGCATCCAACCCGGTAGGATTCGACCCGAAGTAACTTTACCTTATTTCGCAGGTGATCCTAGACTCTTAATATGGATGTATCTTTTGGGGACGGAACCCAGTCGGGTTTTTCTGCGCACGACACGCAGCCGGAACCCGCGCTGATAGCGGAGAGCGGGCCGAGTTCGATCCCGCCGTCCCCGCGCCAGTCCGCGGGCACGAATCGCTTCGGTCCAGTTTTCGCCGTCGCCGTCGGAGTGCTGCTCGCAGTTTTTACCCTGAACATCGGCACTGCTCATGCAGCCTGGTCGAGTTTCGCCAATCTCTTCTCGACGCGCGCAGGCCAATCCTCATCCGGCCAATCTCCCCTCCAACTCGACCGCATGAAACCGCAGAAGCAAGCCGAAACCCTGCTGGAACTCGCAGTTAGCCGTAACGACGGCGCGGTGAATCAGATTTCGTCGCGAGTCGAGAATTGGCAAGGCAAAGTAAAGTGGGATTCACAGATCGCGACCCTGACCACGGCCGCGCTGAACTCCAGCGATCTGCGCGTGCGTGAGTCCGGCATCGAAGTCGAACTCGCAGCTTACGGACTCGCCAAGAACTCCGCCAGCCTCAACTACCTGCTCACTACCGCAGAGTCTCCCGACCACGCGCAAAAGATTTGGGCGCTATGGGCGCTCGGCCTCATGGCGAATCGCGGCGTCGAAACCGACCGTGTCGCGCAGGTTCTGACCGCACACCTGAAAGATGCCGACGAGAACTCCCGGCGCTGGGCCGTAGAAGGCCTTGCGCTGGCGGGCGCCGCCCAAACCATCGAGCCGCTCCTGAAAACCATGCACGACGACCCCTCACCCAGCGTCCGCGAGCGGGCTGCGTGCGCTCTAACCGAGTCCGGCATGTTCACTCCCGAGCAG
>JBELAE010000368.1:0-5336 GCA_049509155.1 Candidatus Sulfotelmatobacter sp. | reverse complement strand
CGACAACAAGAGATGGCGGTGCGGTTAGCGCTGGGGGCGAGCCGCGGCCGCATGGTGCGCCAGATGCTGACCGAGTCCATGCTGCTGTCGCTCATCGGCGGTGCCGCGGGAATCGCAACCGCGTTTGGTACTTTGAGTTTCATTCTGCGCTTTGTACCATCGAACGTTCCCCGGCTGAACGAAGTACGAATCGACTGGGTGGTGCTTACATTCGCTCTGCTGATTTCCATTCTTACCGGCTTAGTGTTTGGTCTTGCTCCAGCGCTTCATTCGGCAAGAGTCGTTCTCTCCTCGGCCATTCGTGAAGGCGGTCGCGGTTCCGGCTACAGCACTGCGACCGGCCGATTGCGGGATGTTCTAATCGTCTCGGAACTGGCATTTGCCGTCATACTGATGGCGGGAGCGGGCTTGCTGCTGCGTACGCTGCGGGACCTGTTGCAGGAAAATCCAGGCTTTAATCCAACTCAAGTTGTCACGGCAAACACGTGGCTAGGAGTTCCCAACGATCCGAAGACGGATCCGTATCTTGGTATTGCTGGTATGGCCACCTTTGATCGTGAGGTGCTGCGGCGCATGAAGGCAATTCCGGGAGTAGAACTCGCCGCAATCACCTCATCTCTACCGACCACCAATAGCAATCCCGACGCGGTCGGTGGCTTAAGGATTGAGCGCTTCGCGATTGAAGATAGACCGGTCGAGTCCTCGCAGGATCTGCGCGCCGAGAGAATTCGGATAAGCCCCGATTATTTTAAGGTGATGCAGGCGACGCTCCTACGCGGCCGCTCATTCACCGAGGGCGACGAAGACGGCAAACAGCCGGTGGCCATCATCGATGAAAGCACCGCTCGTAAGTATTGGCCAACCCGCGATCCGTTGGGCCGCCAAGTGCGGTTCGGAAAAGACCCTGCCAAGCCATGGTCGATCGTCGTGGGTATTATTAGGGATATCAAGAGTGACGGTCTCGACATCGATGGCGTTCCCCACATCTACGTTTCGACCTATCAAGACCCCAGCAAGCAAGTGAACGTGGCGTTGCGCACGTCTCTGCCCGCGGCCCTGCTCGAACCACAGATTCGGCATGAAATCCAGAGCATTGATCCCGGCTTGCCCGTATTTAATGTTGTCTCTATGAATGACATCCTTGATCGGTCAGTCGCTTCACGCCGTTTTTCTGCCGACCTGGTGGGCGGATTTGCCGGACTGGCGGTGCTTCTGGCCTCCATCGGAATTTATGGCTTGCTGGCCTACATGGTCAGCCAAAGATCGCGCGAGATCGGTATTCGCATGGCCTTGGGGGCCGGGCGAGGCGGCGTCCTGAAGCTGTTCTTGCAAAAGGGTATGGTGCTGGCGGGCTTCGGAATTGTGGCCGGCATGGTGGTTTCGGCATCCACTGCGTCGTTGATGGGCAGTTTGCTTTACGGGGTACGCCCGCATGATCCGGCTGTGTTTGTGATCGTGCCTGTGCTTTTGTTTGCCGTTGCCGTTCTAGCCAGCTATCTTCCAGCCCGGCGCGCGACCAAGGTGGACCCGATGATCGCGCTGCGCGAGGCATGAACGGCCAACGCCTCCAAGACCAAAAGTCACCAGGCAGAATTCCGCTAACAGAACGACCGGAGAATCGTCCAACCTTCTCGGCACAAGAGAGAAGGTATCCGATGATTGGAGATTCCAAACCTGCGCCATCGGCGAATCGGAATGCAGTGCTGGCAATCGCAGTCGGGGGCCTGGTTGCCGGAACCCTGGACCTTACCCAAGCGTGCATCCTGTTTGGATGGGACATTCCGCTCGCGATAGCCGGGGGTCTGCTGGGGCCACAGGCTTTCCATGGAGGGGCCGCTACCTACGTTCTGGGTGTGTGCCTGCACTTTTTTATCGCTCTCTCAGCCGCCACTATTTACTACGCGGCGAGCCGCAAGCTGGTGTTCTTGCGGGAGCACCCATTGGTGTGCGGCTTGTTCTTTGGCGCAGCCGTTCAAGAGGTAATGAACCTGATTGTCTTGCCGCTTTCTGCCCTTCACGCCAGGGGGCCTTATCAACTTCATGACTTGCTTCTCGGCCTGCTGGTGCACATGGTGATAGTCGGATTGCCAATTTCTTTCAGCGTTCGGCGTTTCGCGAGATGAGGTGATGGCCGTGCGGCCGACACGCTCGCTGCAGCATTCAGGTCCCCGGCCAAAAATGACGGCCGGTTTGGGGCTGTTAGGGCCCTGCCCAAGCTGTTCTAATGCGTGGCTGCAGAGTGGAAGGCCGCGGCAGGACCGATTTGGTTTAAGGATTGGCGAAGCAGAAACTGAGCATTTGGAAGCTTGCTCTGCCAGTGGTTCCAGAGTTCGGTTCTCCGTGCTTCAAACCGCGCGGCTTCGTCAGTTCGTCCGCCTCGCCGGAGGAGGTTGGCAAGCGCCGTCCAAGTGCGCGAAATACAGGTCGCATCTCGAAGATCGTTTTGATCGTCGGGTTGCCAGGCGATGAGCTTGTCCAACAGTTGCTGGTACGCTTCGACCGCCTTGGCGGTTTGGCCGGTTTCGGCGTAGTCGTCGGCCTGAGCTCTGAGGGCGTCGTAAACATCACTCATGGGCTCGACTTTATTTGCGGGGTATCGACCGGCCTGGTGCAGCAACTCGAAAGCGTGGGCGATGCGTTGCTGGGCTTCGTTCTCCCGACCCAGCCATCGAACCGGGTAGGAAGAACCAGCCAGCAATTCCGCCTCGTCGCGCTGAGTACTGGCGTTGGATTTGGCCTCTCGGATCCGCGCGAGGGCGTGGTCATAAGCCGCCAGAGCTTTGCCGGGATCAATGTGACGAAGGGTATTGCCAACCTCGAATCCGAATACAGCCACATTGTGGCGGCCCAGATAATCCTGCGGGTCTCTCTTCGAAAGATCTTCGGCAATGTCCAGCGCATCTTGAAAATCGGCGAGGGCCTCGCGGCTGCGGCCGAGACTTGGTTCTGCATCCTGCCTGCTCAGGATCATACCTTCAAGGAGGAGCCCGTTCGCAAGGTTGATACGGAGCGCCGCGTGTCCCCCCCTGGCTTCGACTTCGGCTTTTTCAAGCTCAATTGCTCCCTGAGTGGTCTTCACTGCGCCATCAAGGTCCCCCGACTGCCAACGCGCAGCTCCGGATGAAGTAAGAGCCTCCCCACGCAAGTCGTTCGCTCTAGGTCCGGGTACCGGGATGTCCAGTGCGCGCTGGCAATATCGTACTGCGTCATCGAAATGCCGCGCTGCGTAATAAGCGCCAGCGATATTTACGTAGAAGTACCTCATGCTATAGAGGTCATGGAACTCGACGGGGTGAGTACTCATGAAGCGCTCGATCAGCGAAGCAGCGATGGCGGCATCCTTCAACTGCTCTGATCGATCGCCCCGGCTGTCGGCCAATTCCATGCGGTCGTGGGCGATTGTGGTAGCAATGAACAGCGCCCGCGGATTTGTGGGGTCTTTCGACAGGACAGGATCGACGAATCTTGTCGCATCGTTCAAGCTGGTTTCGGCCTCCGCAAATTCGCCTAGATTCGGAGAAGTCGGATCGCCTTGGGCATGCGCAACGCGTAGGTAGGCGTAGGCGATTTCGAGCGCGAGATCTTTGTCGCCGTGAACGTCACCACCCAACGAAGTCAGATACTGCAGCGAATCAGAAACAATCTGCATTCTGACCTTCGTCGAACCCGGCAGACCTCTGATGTTGTCGTCGAGTGCTATGAATTTGTTGGCCAGTTGGCGTACCTGGTCAAATCGTCGTTCGGCAGCCTTCCGCTGGCGATTCGCAATCAGCAATCCAGTCAAGAGACTTCCAATCACGAGTGCGATGGCGAGAGTGGTAAATGCAACGGCTGTACGATTGCGACGCAGAAATTTGGCAGTCCGGTAGGCGAAAGTGTCCGGCCGCGCGCTGATCGGTTCGTGCGTCAGGTAGCGCTGAAGATCGCCGGCGAACCCCGTGACTGAGGGGTATCGCTCCTGTGGATTCTTCTTCAGAGCTTTGCCCACAATGGTGTCGAGATCTCCACGAAGGTCGCGGCGGATTTTATCTGGGGTGGCGCCCCGTCCGACAGCAATGACCTCGCTGTCGTCGTCCGCGGTAATTGCATCCGAGGGGCGCGGTGGCTCGACGTCGAGCACGGCCTTTACCAGTTCCGCGGGAGAGCGAAGGCCTGAACCCGCGGGATGCCGGCCAGACAATAGCAGGTAGAGCAACACGCCCAATGCATAAACATCGGTGGCAGTCGTGACCGGCTCGCCGGTAAGCTGCTCCGGCGCAGCGAACTGCGGAGTGAGCGCCGAACCGCCTTCGTGCGTCAGCAAGGTCGCGGCACCCGTCTGGCCTTCGCCCTCGAGGAGTTTGGCAATCCCGAAGTCCAGCAACTTGACGTCACCGCCGGTCGTGACCAGCACGTTCGACGGTTTGATGTCGCGATGGACAATCAGATTCGCGTGAGCGTGAGACACGGCGGCCAACACATCCAGAAACAGGCGAACGCGCGCTTCCAGATCGAGCTTGTGCTGATCGCAATAGTGATCGATGGTCGTGCCGTCAACGTATTCGAGAATGAGATACGGCTGGCCAGCGGAGGAAATGCCGGCATCGAGGAGTTCGGCGATGTGGGGATGAGTGAGCCGGCCAAGAATGCTGCCTTCGCGTTTGAATCGTTCTTCCGTCGCGGGCCCGGAGAGCGCGATGCTCACGAACTTCACCGCAGCTTGCCGCTCGAACCGGCCGTCACTGCGACGGGCGAGCCAGACGCTGCCCATTCCGCCTTGGCCAATCTGCGAGATCAGAGTGTATGAACCAAGTGTCTGGCCCGCAAGTCCTGTGGAGCTCGGCAACGCCCATCGCGTATTCTCCAGAAAACCTTCCTGCGCCAGCACCCGGTGTTCGTCGAGAAGATCTCCCAACTGTGCAGCTAGTGCGGGATCTTGCTCGCCGAGCGAGGACAGCCAGGCGGCACGCGCATCGTCGGTCATGGCGAGCGCCAGATCCAGATATGGACTTAAAGTCTGCCACTGTTCGGGGCTGAGTGTGGACATCGTCGATTCCTCAAAGCGACAAATCTGTGCGAATTCTCCGATGCAGATAAATGCGCGCTTTCTCCCAGCTCCGCTGCACTGTACGTTCTGATACGTCCCGCATGGCGGCGATTTCCGCGAACGAGAAGCCGCAGAAGAACTTCAAGTCGATGATCTCGGCGAGAGCCGGCTCCACTTTGCCAAGCTCGTCCAGGGTTTCGCTGATGCGGACCAGCTCTCGATGGTCAACTGCATTCTCCATCGCATCGGTGTCGAGCGAAGTAATCTCGAAGAGGCCGCCGCGTTTCTGAGCGTGCCGCTCTCGGGCATG
>JBELAE010000367.1:0-5348 GCA_049509155.1 Candidatus Sulfotelmatobacter sp. | reverse complement strand
CAGGCGCGGCTCTCGGCGGGCGGCATGCGGCGTCCCGCGGCCTCTTCAAGACTGCGGGGGGTGGCGAGAGATTGCCCCGGAGTGATGTTCAGATCCTGAGAAGACGAAAAAAAAGTGAGATGGCTTTCGTAGTAGCTGCCGTTTTTCTCGTAGACATAAGTCTGGCCCAAGCGACCAGCGCCAAAAGCCCACAGCAGGTTGGCGGAGAGGGGGGCCGCTCCGGCGCTTGGGGTGACGGTTAGAACGCTTTTCGCGGCTTTGGTTACGATCTCCTCGCGGTAGGGACCAAGGCGAAAGGAGAGATGGTCGTGCTGGTGGAGTATGTCGGCGTCGGCGATGCGAACGGCGGCACGGGCCATGGCGTGTTTTTGCTGGGTCGCAACCTGGGAGGCGTGACATTTCGCGCACATTGCCGTGCCCACGTAACTGTCGCGGGTGGCGTCGCCCTTAGTAGGCCACCAGCCGGGGGAGTTGACTCGTGATTCTGTGAGCATGGGCGTGCTGACGGGAGCGGAAGTTTGAGCTGAGGACGCAGAAGCTACAAAACAGATTGCGAGCGCGGACAGGAGTTGGGGGGCGATACCGGGTGCTTTGGTGTGCGCCGGCCTGGTTAACGAGCGCTGAATTAACGCCGGAAAACGTGCTGCGGGAAACAGGTCGTGCTGAGGATTCTTAGCCGGATCAGCTCGCTCAGTCATACTGAAGGCTTAGGTCGGTTGGTTGGGCGTCAGGACGGCTGATATTGTCTCTTCAATCCCTGTTCGCGGTCAATGCGAAGGATCGAGTATCGCGAGAGTCGAGGTGGAGATGCCGGGTTTGGCGTTGTGCGCTTGCGAAGGCTGGTTGCGCTGCGCCTGGAATCTGTTCTGGCATCCTTTGGCAGCGGCCAACAAATCGTCGAACTCGGGAGATCCTCTGAGCTTCACCAGCAAGGGGTCGGTTTGCAGGGCCGTGTAGGCACAGTAGTTCTGCTGCACGGCGCTTTTCAGCAGGCGCAGGGATGCATATTTCGAGCACAGGGACCAGACCGCGCTGGACTCTTGCGGTGATTTGGCCACGCATGCCAATCTTGTCGGACGCTGCCACGTTGACGGCGTCGCGCCAGACGCTGCGGTCGTTGGCCACTTCCACGGCTTCGAGTACGATCGCGAGTTGGTTTCCGTCTTTGAGGTATGGAGAACGACGGCACATTTCTAGAGGGCAGGGCGACCAAATGCTTCAGCGTTTCGCCCTCGAGAAATTCCATGGCGATGAAGGCTTTGCCATCCTGTTCGCCGATGTCGTAGATGGTGCAGATATTGGGATGATTCAGGGCGGATGCGGCCTGCGCTTCCCGTTGAAAGCGGGCCAGCGCTTGCGGATCACGGGCGACGTCATGCGGGGAGGAACTTCAGGGCGACGAAGCGATGCAGGCGCGTGTCTTCGGCCTTGTAAACCACGCCCATCCCGCCCCCACCAAGTTTTTCGACGATGTGGTAGTGCGAGATGGTCTGGCCGATCATTGTTTGGCGATCATGGTTGGCCGATCACTGTTTGGCCGATCACTGTCGCGAGTCTTACGTGGCCGGAATCGGGCAAGTCAATGAAAGGCGGGGAGTTGGCGCTATCTCGAGAAGGATGAGCTTAGAACGGGTTGACCCGCGGAAGCTGAATCCTCAGCCTATCGCAAAGGTAGAGAATCAGGATCGCGCCCAGTGTGGACAAAATCAGGCCAGCAGGATGGTACCGTTCGTTGGTGGGACGCGAAAACATGTGGCTAACGCCGCCGCCGACGATTGATCCGATGACGCCGAGCACGGTGGTCCAGAACATCGTCATATGGACGTGCATCACCGTCTTGCCGATAAACCCGGCGATTAACCCAATCAGGACATACCAGATTAAGTGGAACATGTTTTACCCTCAGCCTTCGTTTTCAGAACGTGACGCCGGCCCTCTTCGTGCGGCCCTGGGGTGTGTTGCGGAGGATCGGAGAACGAGGTTTCCCGAGCCAGAACGCGGTTCATTTCGTTCGCTAGCTCCGTCAACTTTGTAGGATCCTGTTCGCCACGGCACCGGGCCGATAGTTCTTTCCACCGCTCAAAGTTTTTCGACAGATAGTCCTGATTTCTCGCGATACGACGAAGCTTGGAATGATGCTCTCCCAGTCAAACTTTCCCGGCGACACCGGGTTCACGGTCCGAGATCCGTTCCCAGGTCAACCGTGTGAATAGACAGACTAGGGCCGGAGCTAAACACGCGTCTGTCTAATATTGATCACATTGACTAATGGCGGGGCAACTGAAAGGCAGGGTCGCAATCAGCCGCGATTACATTCATCGTCTCTCTCGCGGGCGTGCGGAACGGTGTATGATCAGGCCCTTGTGAACCAAGAAGGAGATTCCCGATGACAAACTTGAGGCATTTGTTAGTGCTTGTCGTCGTTCTGACCTCGGTCAGCGGCGTGCGCGCCCAGACTTTGACCGTTCTTTATGACTTCCAGGGGGATAACGATGGTTCATACCCGTTGGACTATGGTCGCCTGGCGCGTGGCGCTTCGGGCAATCTGTTCGGCACTACTGAATTTGGAGGCGCTTGTGGCCAAGGGACTATCTTCGAAGTTAGTCCGAATCAGAGCGGGGGCTGGACTGAGTCGGTGCTCCACGCCTTTTGCGGGTCCGATGGAAGTGTTCCCCTCGGCGCTGTGGCCTTAGACTCCTCGGGCAACATTTACGGAACTACCTCCGGAGAAGGCAATGGTACCTGTGGCACGGTCTTTGAACTCTCCGGCACAACTTTGAATACCCTCCACGCCTTCACCTGCGAAAATGATGGAGGTATTCCAAGCGCCGGCGTCATCCTCGACAACCAAGGAAATCTTTACGGCACCGCTAACAATGTCTTCGAGATTTCCAAATCGGGGATGTTTAGAGTGCTGTACGACTTTTGCCAACTTCCGGGATGTGCAGACGGGGAAAACCCTTCGGGCGGCGTTGTCATGGACGTTGCGGGAAATCTTTATGGGACCACTTCAAACGGTGGCGATTTGAGCTGCGTCTATGCGGCGAATGGGTGCGGAGTAGTTTACAAACTGTCGAGAACCGGCAACAGTTGGTCGGAGACCGCGCTCCACGTGTTTACCGGTGCTGATACCGACGGAGCGAACCCCTTTTATGCGAGCCTCACCCTCGCGACCGAGGAGATCAACGACACGAAAGCCCTCGTGATTTACGGCGTGACTTCGGCGGGAGGACAGCAAGGTGCTGGCACCGTATTCGAGATTATTCAACAACATCTCGGTTTTTCCTTCGAGGTGATCCACAGTTTCAACTGTTGCTTTTCAGACGGGACTGCCCCTGTGGGTACACTGACTCTGGCAAAGGGGGTTCTGTACGGGACCACTCCACAAGGGGGGAGTAGCGATTCAGGGACCGTATTTAATGTGTCTCGAAAAAACAACGAGTGGAAGGAAAGCGTCATTTACAGCTTCCGAAATGGCACTGATGGCGTTCACCCGTATTCAGGAGTGGCCATCGATTCTGCGGGTACGCTCTACGGGGTGGCAAGTTCCGATGGCGGAGAATTCGGCGACGTTTACGAGCTCACACCCTAAGGGTTTGGCACAATTGTGTCGTCGGTGATGCCGGGGCAAGCATAGTGGTCGCGAGATTTCCCTCACTTGACCGCGGCGGCTTTCTTGGGGAACATCTCCCCGATGCGTTTGATTTGCGCGCCTACTCCCTTCAACTTTTCTTCGATGTTTTCGTAGCCGCGGTCGATGTGGTAGACGCGGTCGATGATGGTCTCGCCATCGGCGACCAGGGCGGCGAGCACGAGCGAGGCTGAGGCGCGCAGGTCGCTGGCAAGAACGGCGGCGGCGCTGAGCGGAGTTTTGCCGCGGACAACCGCGCGGCGGCCTTCAATCTTGATGTTGGCGCCCATGCGCACCAGTTCCTGGGCGTGCATGAAGCGGTTCTCGAAAATATTTTCGGTGATGATTGACGTACCTTCGGCCTGGGTGGTGAGCGCCATGAATTGCGCCTGGCAGTCGGTGGGGAAGCCGGGATGCTCTTCGGTGGACATGTCGGCGGCGGTGAAAGGATTGTCGCCCATGACGCGGACGGAATCGGCGGATGCTTTGGTTTTGACTCCGACTTCGTGAAGTTTGCTGAGCAGCGCGCCGAGGTGCGAGGGGTCGCATCCGGCGATGTTGAGATCGCCGCCGGTCATTGCTCCGGCGATGATGAAGGTGCCGGCTTCGATGCGGTCGGGAATGATGCGGTGTTTGGCGCCTTTCAGCTTAGTGACGCCCTTGACGCGAATCGTGGCTGTGCCTGCGCCTTCAATCTTCGCCCCCATCTTGTTCAGAAGATTGGCGAGGTCGGCGACTTCGGGTTCGCGGGCGCAGTTCTGCAGGATGGTTTCGCCGTCGGCGAGGGTTGCGGCCATGAGCAGGTCTTCAGTGCCGGTGACGGTGATTTTGTCGAAGACAATCTCCGCGCCTTTGAGGCGGGCGGCGCTGGCTTCTACATAGCCGTGCTCTTGCGTGATTTTCGCGCCGAGACGTTCGAGGCCTTTGATGTGGAGATCGATGGGGCGGGCTCCGATGGCGCAGCCGCCGGGGAGCGAGACGCGAGCGCGGCCGCAGCGGGCGACTAGCGGGCCGAGAACGAGCGTGGAAGAACGCATCGTCTTGACCAGTTCGTACGAGGCTTCAGGCAAAGCCAGATTCGCGCAGTGGATGGTGGTGCGGTGCTGGGCGCGGCCGTAGCCGAGTTCGACTTCGGCGCCCATGGCGGCGAGCAGGTTGCGCGTAGTTTGGATATCGCGGACCTGGGGAATGTTTTCGAGGATTACGGGCTGATCGGTCAGCAGGGCGGCGGCCATGCAGGGCAGCGCGGCATTTTTCGCGCCGCTGATGTGAACGGTGCCGAGCAACGGTTCGCCGCCGCGGATTACGAACTTGTCCATGGAATTTATTTTAGCGGGGAATTGCAGAGGCGGAGGGTAATCGAGAGGGCACCGACTAGTGGGGAGTCTTGCAGCATTGGCGGCCGATTGGAAGTTCGATAACTCTTCGATGGTGCCGACCTAATTTTATATCGGTCAATCCGGTTGTCCGACAAGAATTCAATATCGACCACCACCGTATTCCGCTGATCGGCGGCCCATCGTTAAAACGCCTTTATGTGTCTGGGATTATGACAAGGTTGTAGGGGTCCTTCGACTACATTGCCGTCCACTTCGCGGGCGGCAACTCCGCTCAGGATGACAGGTCGCTGCGGTTTGCAGCCGGCACGCGCGATCGCTCTTAGGGTATTGCTAACGCGATGGCTTGGCGGACGTGGCCCTTTGATTTTTTCAGGGCG
>JBELAE010000366.1:0-5384 GCA_049509155.1 Candidatus Sulfotelmatobacter sp. | reverse complement strand
CTCCCGCCACTAAGACCGATCCCAGCAGCAGATCGACGAGCCTGCCCGGACCGGCAAACGCGCCCAACGCCCCAGCCAGCTTCCAGTCGCCCGCACCCAGACTGCGCAGCAGCACGAATGGCAGCAGCAAAGCCAATCCGACCAGCGCGCCCAGCAGAGAGGCTTTGAGTCCACTCCAGCCACTGAGCACCGTGTTTGCACTCACTCCAATCAGCAACCCCGGCACCGTCAGCCAGTTCGGGATGCGCCGGCTGCGCAGGTCGGTCCATCCTGCGACCAGGGACAGGAGCACGGCGCCCGCCAGAATGATCGGTTTCAATCGAGCCCCAGACCGCCTCTCGCGCGGATTTTCACATAGCAGGAAGGCGAAGTCAATGAACGCGCGGATGCCACGCTGCAAACAAAAGGCCCAGAATTCCTCCGGGCCTTTCGGACACTTGGTGCTCCGCTATCGATTGAACGCCGGAGCCGAGTTGTGCTCGGCGACGATCTTTTTTGCGTTGTCGGCAAGAGCCTTCGCCTGGGGCAGAAGCTCAAGACCCTTAACCACTTCCGGGTCGGTCTCGGCGCGAACCTTCATGCCCTCGTCCTGGCCGAAGGCATCGACGAAAATCTCTGACTTGATGCTCGACCGGATCCAGTCGTTGTTATCCATCAAATCTGCCTGGGTGTAAGGAATGTTGTCCTCGTCGAGAGACTTGCGGAAATCCACCATGGTCACGTCGTCCACTTCAAAGGTTTTGGTGGGGTGATGAGTTACTACATAACGCTTCGCGAAGTTGAAGAACGCGTAGTGCTGCAACAGTGTGTCCTGGAAGTGGCTGCTCTTCACCGGAGGAATGTTCACGTCCGGAGTGATGCCGCCTCCACCGTAAACGGTGCGACCACTGTCGGTGAGCTTTACTTCGCGGTTCGCCATGTTGGGATTCTCGGCGCTGTCGCGGTTGTAGTAATAGTCGTAAAGCGAAATGTTGCTGTAGTCGCGCTGGATCAGGCGTCCGCTGGGGGTGTAGTAGTGCGCCGTGGTCAGCGCGAGCCCAGTGTTTTCCGACAGCGGGTACACCGTCTGCACCAGCCCTTTGCCGAACGTCACTTCGCCCGCGATCAGGCCGCGGTCGTGGTCTTGAATCGCGCCAGAAACGATCTCCGCCGCCGACGCGGTCAGCCGGTTCACCAGCACAACAATGGGATAGTCTTTACCGCCATTGCCATGCTGCGCGATGTAACGCTTCTCGGCAGAAGCGCGCCCGTGGTGCGAGACAATGAGCTGCCCCTTCTTCAGGAACTTGTCAGCCACGCCGACGCCTTCACTGAGCAGCCCGCCGGGATTGCCGCGCAGATCGAGAATGAGTCCCTTGAGATCGCCGAAGGAATCGAGCGCGTCAGAAACCTCATGCTCGGTGGTCTCGTTAAACCCGTTGACGTGCATGTAGCCGATGCCCGGCTTGATCACGAAATGTACATCCACGCTGTAGCGGGGAATCTCGTCACGAACGAGAGTAAATTCCATCGGCTTCTCGACGCCGTCGCGCGCGATGCTGATGTGAACGGTCGTGCCCTTGGGGCCTTTGAGCAGATCGGCCACGTCGCCGGTGGACATATTCTCGGTCGACTTGCCATCGACCGCGATGATGACGTCGCCGGGATGGATGCCGGCCTTGTACGCGGGCGTGCCGGTGAACGGATAGATCACGATGACTTTGTTGTTCCGCGGACCGACGGTCATACCCACGCCGTAATACTTGCCGCGCTGGTCTTCGCGCATGAGCGCGTACGATTTCGGATCAAAGAAATTCGAGTGCGGATCGAGCGCATGCAGCATTCCCGGAATCGCGCCGTTATAAATGGCCTTATCCGGATTGACGGGTTCGGCGTAGTTGTCCTCAACGAGCGCGTACACGTCGGTGAACTGCTTCAAGCTGTCCTTGACCTCGGAGTCGCCGGTCATCGACGACTGCTGGCCGGAACGCTGGGCAAACAGAATTCCCAGGAAGCCGCAGGCAAGCAGGAAAAAAAGTACGAGGAATAGAGATCGGCGTGAACTACGTGCCATCGTGAGATTTCCTTCGGTTGAGGACTAACTTCGACCCCAGCCACCCCTCTGATTTCAGACAGTATATCACCAACTTAGACTGCCCCGGACCGGGATTGTCACCAGGAGTAACCGTCCTGGAAAGTGGGCTAACTATTGGGATGCGGCGGCAGACCGATTAGGTTCCCGACCCGCAAAAACGGTCCTAAATCCTGGCATCAGGCCGGGCGGCGTCGGATCGTCCGTGCCGGGCAACACTTTCGACGGAGCTGGGTCTGCCAGAGCTGCCTGTAGGGGCGAGTTCGGTCGCATCGCGGCCGGTTTCATTGGCTTGCGACGAGACGCCTCCTCGCCCTCGTCTGGCCAGCGACGCCAGTATGGGCTCCGAGAGGGAAGCGCTGGGACACGGAAGCCGATTCCCGCGCCAATTCCCGCCCCGATCGCCCCGAAAACCAGTGAGCCGCGCACCCCAATGTTTCCCTTGGCACCCACCGCTGCTCCGATGCCGAATCCGATCAAAGTGCCGATTAAGGCGTGCGCCGGGCTACCCTGAGATCGCCACATACCGGGATAAGCGGTCCGCCCCATCGGTCCTCGTGGGCCGAAGCGCGGGCCGGGGCCGCGGCGCGGAAGTTGAGCCAGCGTGTGGTCGTCATTTGCACTGCGCTGGGCAGCGGAATCACTTACCTCAGCGCAGGCACCGGGAGTGTACTGGCAGCGCGCCGCCGCGATCGGACCGTGGAGTTCATTCGAGGCTTGCGAGTTGTCCGTTTGAGCCACAGCGTTCGAAGCCAGCAGAACGGTTACCGCCAGCAGCAAGGAGAATGCGATCCTTAGGTTTTTCATGAGGGCAGAGTAGCCCCCGTCACACGGCTGCACTGCGGCGGTTGGGACAGTTTCCCGAGTGTGACATCAAGTCTGACATTAGGTGTGACATCAAGCGTGACGCCAGGGACGAGATCAGGAAGTGAGCGGACTGCGGATGAACTCTTCGTAACGCTGTAACTCCGCGACAGATGCTTCGGAAAGCAGAGAGAAGGGAATCGGACGGCACCCCGCTGGAAGTTCAGCCGCGGTGAGTAAGTCGCAGACCACCGCTGCCGTCTGTTTCAGGCCGCGCTGCCAGTGGGGATCGCGCGCGTCGCGAAAGACCAGGCTATCGGGATGGAATCCTGCGGCGCTCAAGACTGCGCGCGCGACTTTCAAGAACTCCGCCCAGCGCGAGGCCACGCCCACCAGAGCGCCGGAAGGCGCGGGCAAATATCCGGCGAGCGAAGACGGCACCGAGCGAATCTGCAGCGTGATGAGCTCCGCGCTCGGCGGCAACAACTGCCGGGCCGTGGCAACCCGGTTGGGTAACACGACCGGTACGCCACCTTCGGGCGCCTTGGGACAATCCTGCGGCCCGCAGGATTCAACCGGGAAAGTGACGGCGCGGGCGATCTCCGCCGCCAGGATCTTGCGCAACTCTTCGTCCGGCTCGATCAGCAGGAAGTGGTCGGGCGGTTGCAGTTCAAGCCACTGCCGCAGACGCAAGCGCAGCACCGGCAATGTCACCCCCAGCTTGCGCGCCGAGCGAAACAGCCGCGCGATCATTTGATCGAGCGCCAGACCCGATGTGGGCGGCACTTCCGGCTTGCTGGCGCGAATGTAAACTCCGCTGCCGCGCCGGAACTCGACCCAACGTTCGCGTTCCAACTGGCGATAGCCGGCGCTGATGGTGTTGGGATGCAGGTGGAAGCGCCGCGCCAGATCGCGCGTGCTCGGCAACCGCTGTCCCGGCGCCAGGTCGTCGCTCAGGATGCCGAGCACGACCTGGGTCACCAGCTGTTCGCGGATGGAGACGTCGCTGCCGCGGGCAAACCAGAATCGCATAGCGGCAATATCATAACTCTGCGCGCTACTCGGCGCGCTGCCGCCTACTCGCTGCCGCCCGCCGTAGTTTCTCCGGACACCCTGTTTATGTGCCCGGCCAGCTACCCGATTAGGCGCTGACCGAAACGCTGCCCGAACCCGACGAAAACTGGAACGCCGGGGTCAGGTCTTCGGAACCAAACTGCTGGATGCCTTGAAGCAGCGTGTTGTACGCCGACTGCGCGGTGACAGCAGCGGCCGACGGCACCGCCGGATTCGCCAGCCCGCCTGGGTCTGCCGGGCTAGCTGGACCCACTGGTGCCGGAGGACTCGGCTGTCCGAACAACTGGTTGCCGTCATGAACGTGGAATTGAAGATTGTCGTGTGCCTGGTCGATCTTCTGGAAGTCCTGCTTCAGGTGGCCGTAGGTTTGCTCGGCGCCGGTTAAGTTCCCTGATACAAGATCCGTGCCCAGCTGGTTAAATTGTTCTACCAAGGGATTGCTGCCAGTGGTCGGACCGGAGCTGACGTCTCCTCCCTCGCCCGCCAGATTGTGCAACTGGGCATAGTCCTGCTTCGCGGCACTCAGGTTGCCGCTCTGCAGATCCGAGCCCAGTTGCAGAAACTCCTGCTGAAACTGGTGAAGGTTGGCCTGAACGCTCTGGGTAGTGGTGTTCGTAGTGGCGCTGCCGGAAATCGCTGATACAGACATGGCATCTCCTAGAAGCGGGACGCTTTCGTCCCGGATGATTGTCGGCGCTGTGCCGGATGAAACGCTGGCGTCATGGGTTCATCGCCGGCGATTCTCCTTGGCTTAGGCACGAGCGCTGCCAAACCTTACCTGCTCATGGAGCCGTCGAATCTGCTCATTTCACGGGACTTCGCCAGCAGGCGCGCTCTGCGGTTATTCGTGCGAGAAGGAATCGAGGCAAAGCCTGCCTACGACGGGCCCAGCACATTGTGCCTAGCATTTTCAACTCTTGCTGGGGTAACGCAGCACTCGCAAAGTGAATATCGGTCCGCGATTGGAGAGGCCCGAAGCGTGTTGTCAAAACTGTGTCTCGCCCCGCATTGCCGCTTTTCCTTTTTCGGCAGTATGATGAAGCGCATGAGCTTCTCCGAGACCATCTTCCTGTTCTTGTTGGCCCTCATCATCTTCGGGCCCAAGAAGTTGCCGGAGATCGCGCGCCAGGTTGGGAAGTATATGAACGAGTTCAAGCGCGCTTCGAACGAGTTCAAGGCGCAAATCGAGCAGGAGATTTCGAACCTCGAAGTTGACAAGCGGGATGTAGAGAAACGGCAGACGATTCTGCCGCCCAGCCCGCCCCCGCAAGGCGCCACCAGCCGCACGCCGCATGCCTTGTCCGGCGAAGCCGATGCAGCAGACTCTAGTGCGGTCGAAACTCGCCCAGGGGAGGTTCCGGCCACCGAAGCTACGGCACCCCAGGCCCCTTCCGACGACGAACCGCTCTTTGCGACCAATGCCGCCGCCGGCACT
>JBELAE010000365.1:0-5387 GCA_049509155.1 Candidatus Sulfotelmatobacter sp. | reverse complement strand
ACCTGGAACAGCCTGGCGCGATCCGACTGGATGGAGGCCTTCCGGAGCCATCCGCGAATCGGCGAGACCCGCGCGCAGGAGTCTTCGCCGGTTCAGTCTCCACCGGTTCAGTCTTCGCCAACTCAGTCTGCAATCTGGTCAGCGCAGGAACAAAGCAACGCGGCAGACGCTGACGCTATTGTGAAGAAATCCCTGGCAGACGCGAATCGGGAATATGAGCGGCGTTTCAATCGAATCTTTATCGTGTGCGCTACCGGCAAGTCGGCGCACGAGATTCTGGAAATTCTTCGGCAACGCCTTAACAATAACGACGAGACTGAGCTGCATGAAGCCGCCGAGCAGCAGCGGCAGATTACCGAAATCCGGCTAAGGAAATGGCTCGAGGGATGAAACGCATTTCGACTCACATTCTGGACCTGGTTCGTGGCAAACCTGCTGCGGATGTGCCTGTGCGGCTGGAAAGACAAGATAGTTCCGGAGATTGGCGCTTGTTGTACTCGGCCCTCACCGATCAGGGAGGTCGCTGTCCTCAGTTGTTGCCAGAGGGCGACGATCTATCCGCGGGAGTCTATCGTCTGACTTTTGACACCGCGACTTACTTCGTCCTGCAGAAAATCGCGGTGCTCTATCCGGTGGTCGAAGTAACATTCCGTGTACAACCGGGCGAATTGCATTTTCACATCCCACTGCTTCTGAGCCCGAACGGGTACACGACTTACCGCGGAAGCTGAGCAGCAAATATTTCGCCCGATGGAGTGGAGAAGGTGACCTCGTCAATCCGCGAATGGCTTAACCTGCTGGTGCGCTGGACCCATGTCTTTGCCGCGATCATGTGGGTTGGCCAAACTTATTACTTCACTTGGCTGGACGGGCAATTCAACAAGCTCGCCAAACAACCTGCCCCGGATGGCACGAGCCCCTCGATATGGATGGTCCACAGCGGCGGCTTCTATACCGTCGACAAGCAGAAATCCCTCACGGTCGGCCCCGAGCAGGTGCATTGGTTCCGCTGGGAAGCGCTCATGACCTGGCTGAGCGGAATGGTGCTGCTTTTTCTTGTCTACTATTCCAGCAGTGGACTGATTGATCCGGACATTGCGGACATTTCTCAAGCGCGCGGAATTGCCATCGGACTGGCTGTGCTGGCAAGTGGGTGGATCATCTACGATCTGGCACTGCGGTCGCCTCTGGGCAGATCCGAAGCCGCTTTCGCTGTATTCTCACTGCTGATGATTGCCCTGCTCGCCTGGGGATTGACGCACGTGTTCAGTGGTCGCGCGGCCTACATCCACGTCGGAGCAGTTCTCGGAACAATCATGTCGGCCAATGTCTGGTTTCGAATTCTTCCTTCCCAACGAAAGATGGTCGCTGCGGCGGCGGCCGGAAATCCATTCGAGGCCGCGCTCAGCGCTCAGGCCAAGCTGCGATCCAAACACAATACTTTCATGGCGGTTCCCGTTGTCTTTATCATGATCAGCAATCACTTTCCCGTGGCGACTTATGGGAACAGTTATGCTTGGGTGGTTCTCGCCGCTCTCGTGCTACTGGGCTGGGCGGCTGCGAAGGTTATACGGGAGTACTGAGCCCTCCCTGGGAAACTCCCGTCATTCGAATTGAAATCCGGCGAACTGAAATCCAGTGCACACCACTGAGATCACAACCCGCGCGGGAAAGGTCATCGAACGATGCCTGAACCTCGCAACTTTTTCAGAAGACTCCGGCAGCCTGCGTCGAACGTTCTTGTCGCCCCCGATGCGCGAGTGTCATCAGGAAATTGGTCGATGGATGGGGCCGCTGGGCGCTCATGTGCGAATCGACGCAGCCGGAAACTTCCGCGGAGTTTATCCTGCCGCGGAGTCCAACGCTCCTCGCCTGCTCATCGGTTCGCACCTCGATACTGTTCCAAACGCTGGTGCGTATGACGGCGTTCTGGGAATTGTGCTGGCTGTAGCCTTGTTGGAAGAGTTGCGGGGACGCAGGCTTCCCTTCGCAATCGAGGTGGTTGGCTTTTCCGAAGAGGAAGGAGTACGTTTCGGCGCTCCCTTCATCGGCAGCCGCGCACTGGCGGGCAGGCTGGATCAGGAACTCCTCGACATTCGCGATGTGCGAGGCGTCCCGGTGCGAAAGGCAATCGAAGACTTTGGACTGAACCCCGATGAGATTCCTCAAGCCGAGTTGCAAAGCGATACGCTGGGGTATCTTGAGTTTCATATCGAGCAGGGACCAGTTTTAGAGCAATTGAATCGGCCTCTCGCGGCAGTCGAAGCGATTGCTGGGCAGAGTCGACTAGGACTCACATTTTTCGGCCGCGCCAATCATGCTGGAACAACGCCCATGCATCTTCGATATGACGCCATTGCGGGCGCGGCGCAGTGGATCGGCATCGTGGAACGCCTGGCGCAGGAAGTGTCTGGCTTAGTGGCGACGGTCGGGAAGATCGAGGCCAAGCCCGGGGCAACCAATGTGATCGCCGCTGAGGCCCGGTTGACACTCGATGTTCGGCACGGCTCGGACGAGATTCGCGCTCGCGCTGTGGACGATCTGCTGCGCCAAGCTCAACGAATCGCCGCAGTCCGCGGATTATCGGTGCGGGAGAGCACGCTGATGAGCCAACCGGCAGTCGCCATGGATCCGTTTCTCACTCAAGAAATCGAAAAGGCAATCGTCAAAGCGGAATGCCCGCCGCATCGTATGTTGAGCGGCGCCGGTCACGATGCCATGATCATGGCCGAGAAAGTTCCGAGCGCGATGATTTTTCTGCGGACTCCCGGCGGGATCAGCCACGATCCGGCCGAATCGGTAGCGCAGGACGACCTCGAGAAGGCGATCGCGTGCGGCATGCACCTTCTCGACCAGCTGGCTTCTTCCTCCGGATTCTACAAAAGGACAAACCGTGCATAATCTCGGCCAGACTCGCAGCTCGCAGCAAGCTAATCATTTGCTGTTGACTCCTGATACTTTTGTGCGCACCGCGCTGCCGGGGATGACGGGGTGCTCCGCGATTGTGCACGTCAGCCCGGCTCTGGGAGCCAAGTTCACGCAGTATACGGCTGAGTTCGAAGTTGGTGGAGAACTGGGCAGCACGTCTGCCCAGCGCTTCTTTTTTGTGATCGAAGGCGGCGTGAAGTTGGAAGTTGGGGGGAAGTCTAAGAAATTGAGGGCGAACGGCTACGCATATCTCCCCGAGGGATTGCATCATCGACTGACGGCGACGAAAGCGACCCGTCTCGCCGTCATTGAGAAGCCTTACCACGCTGTCGATTCGGTCAATCCGCCAAATTTAATTATTTCCAGCGAAGATGCGGTCTCCTCGCACCCGCTCAATGACGATCCCGGCTTGCAGGTCAAATGTCTGCTTCCCGACCAGATGAGTTTCGATTTCGCCGTGAACACAATGGTCTACCAGCCCGGCACCGCGCTAAGCATGGTCGAAATGCATGTGATGGAGCACGGGCTCATCATGCTCGAAGGCGGCGGAATCTACCGGCTCGGCGATTCCTGGTATCCGGTGACCGCGGGAGATTTCATCTGGATGGGACCATGGTGCCCGCAATGGTTCGGGGCGATCGGCAAAGTGCCCGCAAAATATCTCATCTATAAGGATTGGAATCGTCATCCTCTGGCAGGCTTGCATCCATGATTGCCGTCGACCGAGATCGTCTGCTTTCCGAAATCGAAGCGCTGGCTTTGATTTCCGAAGCCGAGCCTCCGGTTGTAACTCGAATTGTTTTCACTCCCTCCGATCTAAAAGCTCGCGGCTGGATCAGAGCGCGCTGCGCGGAGGCCGGACTCGCCGTGCGCGAAGATGCAGTGGGAAATACCTTCGCGCGCTGGAATGGTTCTGATCCGTCGGCATCAGTCGTCGGCACGGGATCGCACATCGACGCCATTCCAAACGCGGGAAAATACGACGGAGTCGTGGGCGTTCTCGGAGGGTTAGAAGCCATCCGGGCGTTACAACGCAGCGGATTTCGCCCCAGGCATTCGATCGAGTTGCTGATTTTCACTGCGGAAGAACCGACGCGTTTCGGTATCGGTTGCCTCGGGAGCCGGCTGTTATCGGGCGCGCTGGCTCCGGACGCAGCGCGAAAACTAACAGACAAAGACGGTGCCTCGCTCGACGAAGTGCGTCGCGGGGCTGGTTTTGCCGGAGAACTCGAACAAGTAAAGTTACAAGCCGGATACTACGAGGCGTTCGTTGAACTGCACATCGAACAAGGTCCGCTGTTGGAGCGTCAACAAATTCCTCTGGGAATCGTTACAAACATAGCTGCACCTGCCAGTTTCCGCATTTCGGTCGAGGGCTCGGGCGGGCATGCCGGCGCGGTCTTGATGCCCGACCGCCGCGACGCTCTGTGCGCTGCCGCCGAGATGATCCTCGCGATCGAGAGCGCGGGACGCACCAGCGGCGCAATCGACACGGTCGCAACTGTAGGCATATGTGACGTGTTCCCCGGCGCGGTCAATAGCATTCCCAGCCGCGTGCGCCTAAGTGTCGACATCCGAGACACCGGTCTAGAGCGCCGCGACCGCGTCATGCGCGCCATCGAAGACACATGCTATTCAACCGCAACCAAGCGGCAGGTATCGATCAACCTGGAGTTGCTGAACGCCGACGCCCCTACCGACTGCGCTCCCGCAATCATCGAAGCGCTTTCCCAATCCTGCCGGAAGTACGAACTGAATTTCCTTCCCATGGTAAGCCGCGCCTATCATGACTCGCTCTTCGTCGCGCGAATCGCTCCGGTGGCCATGCTCTTTATCCCCTGCCGCAATGGATACAGCCACCGACCTGACGAGTACGCTGCCCCGGAAGACATCGTCCGCGGAACGCTTGTGCTCGCCGAAACTCTCGCAGCCTTGTCCAGTTGAATGTTTCGGGGCCTCGACTAGTGAACGTGAGGAATGTTTGATTCACGTTCGCTCCAATGTTCCACAATATCCCGAACCACTTTATCTCCGACGATCTCGGCCGCTTCCAGCGCGGGCATATAAGCCGAATAGTTGCCGGAAACCATTTCCTGCAAACTCTCCGTCACCGGCACTCCCGGGGCTTCGCGGTCGTAGTTGCTGACCGTGCGCAGCACCAGCACCCGCTGCAGATCAACCCGGCCGGCCTGATTGAGAAATGTCAAAGCCTGCAGCGTGCCTGAGTCTTCCATGGCAGAAACCATGTAGTTTCCTTTCCCGCCAGTATAGTAGTGAGTCCAGTCATTGGCCCATTCGTCCATCTTTGAACCGTGCCAGAACGTGCTCGCCGACAACGTGTCGCCTCGCGCCACGAACGGCGGCCTCAGCGCATTTGGAAATCCCGCGAAGCGAGCGCGCGATTTACGCAGAGAGTCGGAGTCTGCGAGCGGCACATCCTGCGTGAGGCGGAAAGCCCA
>JBELAE010000364.1:0-5408 GCA_049509155.1 Candidatus Sulfotelmatobacter sp. | reverse complement strand
ACCGAGTCCTCTCAACCCAGGCCCGCGGAAGCACGCCAAGAAGCGTAAGTACCGCAAGGAGCAAGACTTAGGATAAAACGGGAAGCTCCGGAGTGTCAAGAAAACAGGCTCTGGCGTTCCCTAGGACTGTGCTAGACTATCCCTAGGAGAACCCAATGGCGACTCTTTACGTCGAAAATGTGCCCGACGAAATCTACAAGGCCCTCCGCAAACGCGCCCGCGCCAACCGCTCATCGATCGCGGCGGAAGTGATTTCCCTGTTAGAGCATTTCGTGCCAACTGCCGCGGAACTGAAACGCCGCCAGGAATTCTACGACCGGCTGGCCGAACTCCGAACCAGACCCCCTCTGACTCCCGGCCCGTTCCCCTCAGCCGAGGAGATGATTCGCGTGGACCGCGAGCGTTGAACAAGTTGGTGCTCGACGCGAGCGTTGCCATAAAGTGGGCGATGCCATCCGCGCGAGAGCCTTTCACCGACCAGTCGCTGCGATTGTTGAAACGCTATGTCGATGGCGACGTTGCGTTCCTCGTGCCCGATGTGTTCTGGGCTGAAGTCGGGAAAGTCCTGTGGAAAGGTACGCGCCAACGGCGGTGGAGTCAGGACGAAGCTGAATCGGTCGCGGAGGACATGCAGGCCCGCGATTTCACGACTGTGCCGTCTCTGCTTTTGTTGTCCGAAGCTCTACGAATTGCCTTCGCACATGACCGGGAGGTCTCCGACTGTCTGTATGTAGCTCTGGCCGTGCAATTCAAGTGTGACTTGATCACCGCCGACGAGCGTCTGGCCGACGCCCTCGCAGCGCGTTTCCCCGTGAAATGGCTAGGCACGCTCTAAACTAGAATTTTAAGGCGGAATTTTGTCTGGCGCAGCGCTTTCAACGCTGCGATAAGAGCTCTAGTGCAATCCCAGCGCTTTCACCGTGACTTCATCCGGCGTGGTCTTTCCATCTTCTTTCGTGACCACGCCAAAGTTTCCTGAGTAGTCCCACATGGTCCAGCCAACGTTGTGGCGATCGAGCGCTGTCCGGACGTCGGTAATCCAGCGGGCGCGGTCCTGTGGATCCGCATACGGACGGTGCACCCCAAACTCGTTGCAGATCACCGGCACGTTGTGCTGCTTGGCCCAGTCGGACGCCTGATTGATCTCTGCTTCGACGCGCGCCGCATCCCAGTGGTCCAGCCCGTAGCGAATTACTTGCAGCCGCTCCGCAGCCTCGGGAACGGCTGCGGCAACCTGCGCGGCATTTTCCGGAGAGGAAGGATAGTGCAGTCCCTTCAGCCAGTGCCAGTAATACGAGCCCCAGGTCGCGCCCTGGTGAGTGAAAATGTGCGGCTCATAAAAATGGAAAACATAAATCACGTTTGGGTCGCGCAGCGGCTCCAGAAAGACCAGGTCATCGTCGTCATCCCAGCGCGCGCCCGCGGCAATAATCGTATTTCCTGGCGCGGCCTGGCGAATCGCCACCGCGATCTTATTTTCCACTCCATACCAGCGATAGGCGTCGCGCATTTCCGGTTCATTCAGAATCTCAAAAAACACCCGGTCCTGGTCCCACGAAGAATAGCGCTGCGCCACCGTGCGCCAGAAATCGGTGAAGCGCTCGACGAAGTCGTCTTCCTTGGCCAGCCGCGCCTTGAAGTCGGAGTCGGGATGCATGTCGAGTTCGATGGCCAGTCCCGCGTCGAGAATCATTTTCATGGCGTCATCGAGATACCCAAAATATTCGTCGCTGCCGCCGCGCCGGCCCGCGTCCATGAAGGGCTGCGGGTTCACGCTGAGCCGCACATGATCGAAGCCCATGGACTTGATCAGCGCAATGTCGGAGGCCGTGGTCGAAGTCTGAAAATGCTCCTTCGTGTATCCCTTAGGGTCATAGACTTGTGCGAACCATCCACTCAGATTGATGCCGTGGCGAATGTGCGCTAGCCGCGCCGCCGGAACGGACGATAATTGTGTTGCGCCCTGTGCCCGCACGAATAGTGGCGAAACTAGAAATAAAAAAACGGCGATTACGGTCCGACTCATGGAGTACTCCTCTAAGAACTTGTCATCCTGCGCGAAGTGAAGGCCTATGTAACTTCCGGCCGATTGCATAGGCCCCTTCGACAAGCTCGGGGCAGACACTTCGCGTTGCTCAGGATGACAGGCCTACTTTGATTAGCCGAGAATCGGCAGCGCGCGTATCCTCTTTTTTGTGGCCGCATAAATCGCGTTGCACAGCGCGGGAGCGACTGGTGGCACCGACGGCTCGCCGATTCCCGTCGGAACGTCGGTGCTCGAAACTGCGTAAACCTCCACCGTCGGCGTTTCGCTCATGCGCAGCGGAGCGTAGTCATCAAAGTTGCCCTGCACCACGCGTCCCTTCTCAATGGTGATCTTCGCGCGCAAAGCGTTGGCGAGCCCGTAGACGATTCCACCCTGAATCTGCTGCTCCAGAATGCTCGGATTCACGACCTGCCCACAGTCAACCACCGCGACCACGCGACGGACGCGCGGCTGATCGTTCTCCATCGTGATTTCGACTACCTCGGCCATATACGAAGCGAAGCAGCCGAAGCATGCGATCCCGCGATAATGGCCCGCAGGCAGCGGCTTGTCCCATCCCGCTTTCTCGGCGGCCAGTTGCAACACGCCGCGCATCCGGGCAGTTTTCCAGGTCGTCGTGAAGTATGGCAAGTCCTGATCTTTCGCCAGAAGTTTCAGCCGGTACTGCAGCGGATCCTTACCCGCTGCGACCGCCAGTTCGTCAACGAAGCTCTCCAGCGCAAAAGCTGCCTGCAACGCATACACCGACCGCATCCATCCCAGCGGCACGGGCGTTTCGATCATGGTGTAGGTGATCGCGTAATTGGGAATGCCGTAGACGGGCCCGGCTTCGTCCGGCAGATCCGGATCGACTCCGCCCGGAGTCGGCTGACCTTTTTGTCCGCTGATCGACGGAGCGCTGATGTTATGGCGCAGCTCAAGCGGGAATCCTGATCCATCCAGCTCTGCGCTGAGCAAGTGATAACTCGCCGGACGATACGTCGAAAAACGCATGTCATCCTCGCGCGTCCAAATCACTTTTACGGGCCCGTTGATTGCCTTCGACACCAGCGCTGCCTCGACCGCGTAGTCGTGCTCCAGCCGACGTCCAAAGCCTCCGCCCATCAGCGTGACGTTCACTTTCACTTGATCGGGATCGAGACCAATCGCCGTCGCCACCGAATCGCGGCAATCCTGCGGAACCTGCGTCGGCGCCCACAGTTCGCAACTGGTGCCGCGATAATCCGCCGTGCAATTTCCAGGCTCCATCGGCGCGTGCGCCATGAACGGCAGCTCATACATACCGGTGATATTCCGTCCTGCGACCTTCGCCGTCTCCCCCGCTACGTACAAAACTGCCGTCTTCTTCAACCGAGCCGCTTCCGTCGCCAAGTTGGCCGGCGCGTTGCCAGCCGTGGCGCTGTTGAAATCCTTATTCGGGCCATCGTCCCACGTGACGTTGAGCACTCGGCGGCCTTCCATCGCTCCCCACACGCTGTCGGCGACCACCGCGACAGCCGAGTCGCTGATCTTGCCGACATAACTCACTCCGGAAATCTTTTTCGACTCTTTGTCATCGAACGAGGAAACTTTTCCGCCAATTGTGGGACAGCGTGACAGCACAGCGAACTTCATCCCCGGCATGCGGAAGTCGATGCCGAAAACTGCCTCGCCCCTCACCTTGGCCGGCGAATCAACGCGCGGCAGGCGCTGGCCTACGATCTTGTAATCCTTGCTCTGTTTCAGCGAGACCTCGGTCGGAATCGGCAAAGTCGCGGCCTTGCTGACGAGTTCTCCATAACTCAAACTTCGGTTGGTGGCGCCGTGTTTGATCTGGCTGTTCCCGGCCGTACACGAAGAACGGGGAACATCCCACGTCAAGGCCGCCGCCGAGATCAGCATCTCGCGCGCCGCGGCACCGGCCTTGCGCATAGGATCCCAAGTGGTGCGGATGCTCGCGCTTCCTCCGGTGGTCTGGTCACCGAAGAGCGTGCTGGCTCCGGCCTGCTCGATTTCGATCTGCTTCCAGTCCGCCTCCAGTTCCTCGGCGAGAATCATCGGCAGCGCGGTGCGCACGCCTTGTCCCATCTCAGAGCGCGCGACCACGATCGTGACTTTGTTGTCCGGTGTGATGCGCAGGTAAGCGTTCGGCGAAAAGACTTCCTGCTGCGAACCGGACTTATGCGGCAGATAGAAGCCGATCACAAGTCCAGCACCGGCGGCGACTCCGGCGGCCACAAACTCACGACGGGAAAGCGGGCTCATCGCGCGCCACCTTTCGCGGCAGCGCTTCCGGCAGCACGCCCGGCAGCACGATGGATCGCCTTGCGAATCCGTTCATAGGTCCCGCAGCGGCACAGGTTGCCATCCATTGCCGCCGTGATCTGATCGTCGGTGGGCTGCGGAGTCTTCGCGAGCAGCGCCGCGGCGGACATGATCTGCCCCGTCTGGCAGTAGCCGCATTGCGGGACCTCCTCCGCGATCCAGGCCTCCTGCAAAATATGAAGTCCGTTCGCTCCCAGGCCTTCGATCGTGGTCACGCTTTTGCCTGCAACTTGCGAAACCGGCGTCGAGCAGGAGCGAACCGGATTGCCCTCAACGTGCACCGTGCAAGCGCCGCACAACCCAGCCCCGCATCCGAATTTCGTCCCGGTGAGTTCAAGAGTGTCGCGGAGAACCCAGAGGAGAGGGGTTTCCGGAGAGACGCTGACCTTTCTTTCGCTGCCGTTGACGCGGACTGTGATGTCGGCCATGAGGATGTGTGCCGTGAAGGTCCAGCGGTGAAGTCTGGAAACTGGACAACATGGTACTCAACCTGCGGGAAAAGGGAAATGGCAGACGATCAGAAACCTGCGGAATGACCGCCGGCCAGAATCCAGGAATTTGTGCCGAAGAGTTAGCGGCTGTCGCTCGAAGTCATCTTCCGTGCGATCTGCATGCCGATCTCGTCCGCGAACTTCCGGAAGGCGGGACTCTCGTAGAGCCGCAACCCAATCTCAGTCTGCGGAGAATTCTCAGCGTGCATGGCTGAGTCGTGGTCTCGCACTGCGGCATGCAGTTTCGCAGCCAGGGTCGGGTCGAAACTCTCCGAGACGATCACGCTGTTGTCGGCCCAATGCTCGACCATCACCGGGCCTTCTTCGGTCAATATGGTTGCGCTGGATACTGGGCACTTGGGTGCACCGCAGGCTGACGCAGGCTGCATCGTCGCCGTGTGATAACGCTGACTGACCGCACTTGCATAAAAGTGTGCATAGCGCTCGGCGGCCTGGGGCGTCTTCCAGCGCGAAACATACAGAAGAGCCAGGTCGGCCGTGGTCGCGGACGCTTCGCTCACCGCTCGGTCCTTGTCCGTATCCTTAGCATCTCTGTTAACGCGACG
>JBELAE010000363.1:0-5410 GCA_049509155.1 Candidatus Sulfotelmatobacter sp. | reverse complement strand
CGCGCCCGGCGCGGCCCGAGGATGTGCCCATGCGGGTGGTGGTGCCCGCCTACATTCTGTCGGAACTGAAGACCGGCTTTCAGATCGGGGCGGCGCTGTTCCTGCCATTCCTGGTGATTGACATGGTGGTGGCGGCGATCACGACTTCGATTGGCATGATGCAGCTGCCCCCGGTGGTGATTTCGACGCCGCTGAAAATCATGCTGTTCGTCATGATCGACGGCTGGCACCTGCTGGTGGGTTCGCTGATGAAGAGCTTTGCCTGACGCTGATTTTGCCCGGGATTGATTTTGGCCGAGTTTGATTTTGAGTGAGCTTGATTCTTGATTTAAGGAGGAAACCGCGATGGGATCGGACAACGTGGTAGCGGTGCTGCGCCAGACCATCGAAACCGCGCTTTGGATGGGTGCGCCCCTGCTGATCGTCGCGACCGTGGTCGGGTTGCTGATCAACGTGGTGCAGGTGCTGACCTCGCTGCAGGACGCCACCGTGTCGACGGTGCCGCGCCTGTTCGCCGTGGCCTTGGCGGCGATCCTGCTGCTGCCCTGGATGACGCACCATCTCACGGTATTCACCCTGCAGCTGTTTTCCGACTTCCGGCCGTTTCTGGGTTGAGTCTTTCTGGGTTCAACCGTTTTGAATCACGGCACGGAGAGAGACGAGTCACGATCGAACGACGAACGACGAAAAGTGAACAACGCAAAGTCGCAACGAAAAGAAAAAAACGAAATCAGGGAGCGACAGACGGGATCGTGAAACGAATGGACGGTTTGCATCTGGAGCAGTTGCTGGCGGCCGCAGTGTTCGTCGGAGCGCGGGTTTCCGGGCTGATGGTTTTCTGCCCGTTCCTCGGCAGCAATGCCATTCCCGCGCCCCTGAAGGCCGCGCTGACGCTGCTGGTGACCGCTCTGGTTTACCCGCTGCACGCTACCCTGCAACTCGATCTTTCGTCCTGGCAGTGGGTGGGAGTGGGGTTGAGCGAAGTCATGATCGGCCTCGTGCTCGGACTGGCGGCAAACTTCATGATGGAAGCGCCCATGATGGCGGGCCAGATCCTGGGCGTGCAGATGGGCTACTCGCTGGCTACGCTGTTCGATCCCCAGACCAACGCCGACACGCCGGTGCTGTCGGAGTTCCATCGCCTGGCCGCGCTGCTGATTTTTCTGCAGCTCAACGTGCACCATTGGCTGCTGCGCGCGGTGGTGAAGAGCTTCGCCTACTTGCCGGCGGGAGCGGCGCCGGCGAATTTCTCGGCCGTCAGCGGTCTGCTGCACGCCGCGGGCGGAATCTTTCTGGCCGGGGTACAGATTGCCGCGCCCGGCCTCGCGGCCACGCTGGTGGCGGACGTTGGGTTGGGATTTCTCGGGAAAGCGTCGCCCCAGCTCCCCGTACTGTTCATTGGCCTGGCGGTCAAGAACCTGCTGGGCCTCGCCATCCTGATCGGCGTGGTGGCGTACTGGCCGCACATGTTCGCCGAGCGCTTCGCTGCCTCGATCGCCGTCGGAGAACGGCTGCTGCACCTCGCTCGCTAAATATGCTCGCTAAATATGCTCGCTAAATATGCTCACTAAATATGCTCGCTAAACATTCTCACTAAATACGCTCACCAAATATGCGAAGTGAATATTTCCCGCTGCAAAGGAACACGCTGAAACCTTAATTCATGGCCGACCAGAACAAAACCGAAAAAGCCACTCCGCGGCGGCGCAAAAAAGCCCGCGAGCAGGGCCAAGTCGCCCGCAGCCGCGATCTGGTCGCCGGTCTCGGCACCATGACCGCGGTGCTGCTGCTGGCCTGGCAGATGCCCGCCTTCGTCGCCGACTGGCGTGGCCTGATGCGCGACGCGCTCGATTCGGCCGCCACGCGTCCCAATCAGTTGCTGCCGGTCTGGCATAACGATCTCACCATCTTCCGCGGAGTCATGCTGGTGGCAGCGTTGAGCTGGATGGTGGCGGTTGTGGGCGGACTGGCGCAGGGTGGACTGGCGTTCGCCCCCGCCGCGCTTGCTCCCAAGCTGAGCCGGCTCAGTCCCGCATCCCGCGTGGGGCAACTTTTCTCTTTGAGCGCGGTCAGCCACCTGCTCAAAGCGCTGCTGCCGACGGCCGTGATCATCTATCTCGCGATCGGCCTGCTGACGCGGGACTGGATGCGGCTGCCGGCGCTGCTGCACTCGAGCGCCGGCGGCTTCGTCGCTTTTTCGGCCGCCCACATGTTTGAGCTGGCCTGGAAGGGATCGTTGGTTCTGCTGCTGTGGTCGGCCGCCGACTACGCTCTCGAACGCCGGCGTCTCGAGAGCGAACTCAAGATGAGCAAACAGGATCTGCGCGACGAGTTCAAGGAGACCGAGGGCAATCCCGCGACCAAGATGCGGATGCGGCGCCTGCAGCGCCAGTCGCGCCGCCGCCGCATGCTTAAAGATGTCGAACGGGCTGCGGTCGTCATTACCAATCCCACCGAGTTCGCCATCGCGCTCGAATTCCGCATGGAGATGGATGCTCCCGTGGTGGTGGCCAAAGGACGCAGCCTGCTGGCGGCACAGATTCGCGAGATCGCGCTCTGGCACGGCATTCCGCTGGTCGAAAATCCACCGCTGGCGCATGCGCTCTACCGCGCCGTCGAAGTCGGACAGGCGATTCCACCCAAACTTTATGCCGTCGTGGCCGAAATTCTGGCGGCCATCTGGCGGGCCCAGGCCCGAGCGACTCAGTCGGCGCAGGCCACACCGAACGCTGCTGCGGGGAGGGCTTAAGCGATGCCAGTGAATACGCCTCTGCCGGCTCCCGCGGCCGCCCCGGCCGCCGCCATTTCGAAGGCCGCGACTTCGACAACCGGCACCTCGACAACCGCCGCTTCGATTACCAAGATCAAGCTCAACCCCGCCTCCGAGTGGATCATGCCCATCGCCGCCGTGGGACTGATCTTCGTGATGCTGGTTCCGCTGCCGAGCTTCCTGCTCGACATTCTCCTCGCCCTGAGCATCACCGCAGCCGTGCTGGTGCTTCTTTCCGCGATTCAGATTCTGCGCCCTTCGCAGTTCTCGGTTTTTCCCAGCCTGCTGCTGCTGCTCACCCTGTTCCGGCTGTCGCTGAACCTGGCCTCCAGCCGGCGCATCCTCTTGCATGGCAACGAAGGCGTTTCCGCCGCGGGACACGTCATCGAAGCCTTCGGCTCGTTCGTCGTCGGGGGAAACTACGTCGTAGGCTTCGTTATCTTCATCGCCCTGATCGCCATCCAGTACATCGTGGTGGCGCACGGCGCGGTGCGCACCGCCGAGGTTACGGCGCGCTTCACCCTCGATGCCATGCCCGGCAAGCAGATGGCGATCGATGCCGACCTGAACGCCGGGCTGATCAACGAGGTCCAGGCCCGCACCCGGCGCGAGCAGGTGGCGCACGACGCCGAGTTCTACGGCGCCATGGACGGCGCCGCCCGCTTCAACCAGCGCGACGCCATTGCCACCATCCTGATTACCGCCATCAACATTATTGCCGGATTCCTGATTGGAGTCTTCCAGCTCGATATTCCCTTCCGCGAGGCCCTGAAGACCTACACCGTGCTCACCGTGGGCGACGGCCTGGTCACCATGATTCCTTCGCTGCTGGTTTCAATGGCGGGAGGCATGGTGGTCACCCGCGCCAGCTCCGACTCGACCCTTTCAGTCGACGTCGGACGGCAGGTGCTCTCCCGCCGGCCGCTGCTGATCGCCTCCGGCGTGATGCTGGCGCTGGCCGCGATTCCCGGCATGCCGAAATTTTCCTTCTTCCTGCTGTCGGCGGGCACGGCGTTTCTGGCCTGGCGCGCGCCCAAGCTGGGCGCCGAACCTCCGTCCGCGGCCGCCACCGATAAAAAGACCGGCAAAGAAAAAGATAAAGACTCGGTCGAGGATCTGCTCAAACTCGACGAACTCGGTCTCGAAGTCGGCTACAGCCTGGTTCCTCTCGTCGACCAGAATCAGGGTGGCCAGCTTCTGGCCCGGGTGAAAGCGCTGCGCCAGAATCTCGCGCAGCAGCTCGGGTTCATCGTCCCACCGGTGCACATCACCGACAACGTGCGCCTCAAGGCCCGCGAGTACGTGGTAAGCCTGCGCGGAGTGGAGGTGGCGCGCTGGGAAATGTTTCAGGACCACATGATGGCCATCAGCTCGGAAGGTTCTCCCCGGCCCTTGCCGGGGACGGCCACCAAGGAGCCGGCCTTCGGCGTGCCTGCGGTGTGGATTCCCGCCGCCTTGCAGAATCAGGCGCTGGCTTCCGGCTACGCGGTCGTCGACCAGACTTCCGTGCTGGCCACGCATCTGGCCGAAGTTGTCAAACAGCATGCCCACGAACTGCTCAGCCGGCAGGAAGTCAAGCGCCTGCTCGACCGGCTGGCGGAGAGCCATCCCAAGCTGGTCGAGGAGCTGGTACCCAAGATTCTGAGCCTCGGCGAAGTGCAGAAAGTTCTGCAGCAGCTCCTGCGCGAGCAAGTCTCCATCCGGGACCTGCCCGCGATTCTCGAGACCCTGCTCGACACCACGGCAACCACCAAGAACCCGGTCGCGCTGGTCGAAGCCGTGCGCCAGAGCCTGGGCCGGGCCCTGGTGCGGCCACTACTTTCTGATGGCGGAGGATTGCGCGTAGTCACGCTCGACCACACCCTCGAAGAGGAACTGGGCCGGGCGTTCGGCGCGCCCCAGCTTCCGGCCGGGACTGCCGGACTGCAACCGCCCTTTGCCCGCCGCATTCTCGATGGCCTGCGGCGGCTCGCGGGAGAACAGGTGGCGGTAGCTACTCCCGTCCTGCTCTGTTCCTCCCCGGCCCGCTATCACCTGAAGCGGCTGCTCGAGCCTTTTCTGCCCAAGCTCGTCGTGCTCTCGCCGCTCGAAGTGCCGCCGGTGGTCGAGGTGCAGTCGGTAGGAGTTCTGCGATGAGGAAAGATTTTCCAGCTTCGAACTTGAACCGGAATTTGAACCGGAAGTCGAAACGGAAGTTGAGAATGCCATGACCCATAACACCGCCAAGGCCTACACCGACTGGCAGGACAAAGAAGAACGCGACCGCATCCTGCTCGAGCAGTTGCCCCAGGTCCGCTATCTGGCGCGCCGCATCCACGAGCGGCTGCCCCGGCACGTGCCGCTCGAAGACTTGGTGCATGCCGGAGTAATCGGGCTGATCGACGCGCTCAACAAGTTTGACAGTTCCAAGCACGTGCAGTTCGGTTCCTACGCCAAGTTCCGCATCCGCGGCGCCATCCTCGACAGCCTGCGGGAAATGGACTGGGGCCCGCGCGAGTTACGGCGCAAGGCGCGCCGGGTTGAGGAGGCTCACCGCAAGCTTAGCCTGGAGCTGAGCCGCGCTCCCACCGAGAACGAGGTGGCGGCGGAACTCGGCATGCCGCTGAAGGACTTTCAGCACCTGCTGGGCGAGCTGGACAG
>JBELAE010000362.1:0-5411 GCA_049509155.1 Candidatus Sulfotelmatobacter sp. | reverse complement strand
CTTGTGACTCCTGCCCCGGGGTCAGTTCGGGGACCAACCTACGAGTCTCTGATCAGCGACGGAATGAAGTTTATGGATGACGGAAAATATGACGAGGCGATCGACTGCTTCACTAAGGCAGCAGCCAACCCGGGGGCCTCGAACGGCCGAGCCCAGGAGTTGCTGAAACAGGCGCAGCAAGCGCAGAAGACGGAAGAGGAGTTGCTTAAAAATCGCCGGTGAGCGTCACAGCTTGATGGTGGTGGCCTCTGGCTTCTGAACGAGAAAGGGTTTGGCGCAGCGCTGGAAGCGCTGCGCCACCCAAAATCGAATCTTCAGCAAACTTTCACAACCTGCGCCGACGACATCACGACCCTTGACTGAAGGCTTCCTTGACCACTTGGGCTTCGGTTTGGTCGGCGGCTGCCTGCTGATCGTCCAGAGCCTTTGCGGCGCTGGCATCCGGGGGCGGCGGTGGGACATCGGAAGCAGTGGTGGTGGTATCGGGAGACTTCGGTAAGCCACCTGTCCCTTGTTTGGAGGACAGCTCTTTCATGCCGCTGTCGAGTTGCTCCTGGAAATGATTGTGCATCTCCTGCAGGTCGTCGACGGAAACCGCAACTTGTTTGCCGGCGGCGCAATCCTTTTTCTTGCTGCTGGCAACACTCGCAGTCACTTTCCGGTCGCCGTCGGGAGTGTCGGTGATTCGGGTGATTACATCTCCGCTGGTCAGCTGGCATTCCTGGCCGTCGGCCGAGACCGCCAGATCGGTATCGACTACAAAAGTGCGCCTGGCAGGATCGAGAGCGGGCGGCACTTCTCCGCTGGCCTGTGCAGGCTGCGCCTGGTCGCCTGACTGTCCACCGGCGGCGGCTGGTTGCGCCGCCGCGGTCTGCTCGGCGGCAAGTTGAGCTTTCACTTCTTCCGCAATCGCGGCTTTGACTTCGGGCGTCAGTGCGACTGAGCCGGAACTGGACGCGGATGCGTCGGTATTCGCGCCGGCATCGGATTGCTGCGCGTCAGCGTTTCCAGGGGCCGCATTTGCTGCTGCCGCGTTCGCTGCCGCCTGTGCCGCGTAAGCCGCCTGTAGATTTGCGGCAATCAGGTAGTCCGTCAGCCAGAACGCCGCCGAAGGATAGGTGGGATAAGGCGCAAAATATCCGCCGTAAAATCCGTACCAGGGCGATCCGCCCCAACCCCATCCCCAGTACACCGGAGCGGGCCAAGGATTATAGGCCCAGCCGTAATACGCGGCCCCGAAGTAAAACGCGGGGTGGTAACCGTAATAGCAGCAGTAGCCTCCATAAGAATACGAACGGTACACCCTGGCATAAGCGACGTGATTGATCACGACAGTGCGCGAAACGTAGGTGCGCCCGCCACGAGTAACGTAAGGGCGCTGCACGTAGCCGGAACCGCGGCCGGTAGTTACGATGCGGGCGCCGTTGTGCATGCTCTCAACCCGGCGACTGCCGTTGAGGCCGCGTTCGATGTGCATGCCATTTCGATTGATGGAACGGATTTGTCCGTTGGGACGAATGCTAGCCGTTCCGCCGCCCTTGAGTGACACCTGTTTCCCGGGAAGGGGACGGTTCGTTTTGGCTAAAGAGCCACCAGTTGCGCCTTTCCCCGTGGCGCCGCCCGTTTTACCCATCGAGGACGGGGCGCCAGTTTTTCCCGCAGTGCTGCTTCCAGTCCGGCTCGTCGTTCCGGGTCGGCTGGTCGTTCCGGGTCGGCTCGCGGTTCGGGTCGCGGGCCTGGCTCCGGTCGTAGTGCCAGGGCGTGAGGTTGTGGTCCCGGGGCGTGAGGTTGTAGTGGCCGGATGAGTTGCAGTCGTGGGCCGGGTTGTCGCGGGACGTGCAGCCGGCGCTTTGGCCGCTGGTTTCGGCGCGGGTGGGGCCTTTTTATCCGCGGCCACACCTGCGACCAGGGCGGTAATCAACAGCAGAAACAGGAATGAGTTCCGAAAAATCTTTTCACGCCTCGAAGCGAATCTCGAAACGAACTCTGCAACGACATTCATCTGCTAACTCCTTGCGAGCAAGTCCTCTTCTGATGGTACTTTCTAGTGGCCACTTCGATTGTCACTTCGCCAACATGCCACGTGAGCCAAAACGGAACCCTTCGGTTTCCGGGATGACGCACCCGGTGCCGCGCACAGGACATCCCCGCAGTTTCATGAGATGGATGCGGAAATCCGGCGGGCTGCGCTTCGCCTGAAACGACCGGGTGATGGCTTCATCCAGGCATAACCGGGTCTCCCTGAACGTCGGGTACACGTATCGGCTGCGACCTAGGAGCGTTGGCAATTCTGACTCCGGCAACCGCGCAAGTCAAGAAGATTCCCGGTTGGCGCACATGCTTCTGCACCTGCTGATGCGGCCCTGCAGTGCTCAACCTAAAATGCTCAAGCTGCAATGTCCATTCTTCGCGAATGCGCGGGCGAGTGCGAGGTATAATCGAAAGCCGTCAGCGGCCCATTGCCCGGTTCATGGCGAAGGGGATTACGATAAGGGATTTGCCCAAGCATGAAATTCGGAGACAAGTACGAGCTTCTCGAGTCGCTTACCACGGGTGCGGTGGAAACCTTTGTCGCCAATGACAAGGTCAGAGGCGAGCGCGTGCTGGTGCATATTCTGCACGGCGAACCGCAGAAGCCGAACCAACCCACGGTGCAGTGGGTGCTCGATGCCTTTCGCCGGGTGGCTCCGGAACCGGTCGGCCTGGTGCTTGAGGCGGGACGTTACAGTGGAACGCTTTATGCTTACCTGATCACCAAATTGCCGGAGGACACTGCGTTGCGCGGCTGGGTGCAGCAGTACAAAGCTCGACCGCGGGACGCCCAGGAGACTACAGCCACCCTGGAATCGGCTTCGGAAAGCAAGGCTCCGACTACCGACCGGACACCGAAGGAGATTCCGCAAACTCGCAGTTCGGTGACACAGTTGTTGCGGGAGTTCGATCCGCCGGCGAAATCGGCAGCGCCGGCCCAGTATGTACCCGCCCCGCCGATTCAACCGATACCGATTCAGCCGATACCAACCCCGCCTTCACCGACGATGGGCTCGGTGGCGGATCAGTCCCGAGTGCGCACGGCGCCTGACTGGGGTGAGGACGCTTCGCAGACTTCAGTCGCGCCTAAAAGTGAGCCAAATGCCGGCAGACCTGCGGAAATTTTTCGGGCAGACTTCGCGCCCAGGAACCCACCCTCTGAGATCCCAGCCCCACCAGTCAAGGACGGCCCGAAGATCGGCGAGTTCACGAGTTTTTTTCAGGGACCATTTCGCGGAGACACCCCGTCAGAGATTCCAACCGTAACGCCGCGGCATGAGGCTCCGCAAAAAACCGTGGGGGACTTCACCTCAGTGTTTGGGTCGGCGAAGCCCCAGTCGGCAGAACCCCCGCCCGCGCCGGGAATCGCGGGTAACGAGCCTGCTGGCTCATTCACGGGATGGTTCAACGCCGAGTCCTCGCGGATGTCGAGTACAACGACGCCGCCATCGTCAGGACTGCCGCGAGCCGCCGTGGACCCTGCTGCGGGCTTTCCTGCGCCCGGCCCTTCCGCACCGAACCCCTCCGCGCCTGTGTTTTCCACGCCAAACCCGCCGGCGCCTGTCTTCTCTGTGCCCGTCTTTCCTGCGCCTGTCTTCCCCGCGCCAGTGCCAGTACCAATTAAGGACCCTTTCGGTCCGCTTAACCCGGCGGCAAATGTTGCTGCGCCGACGTTTCCGAACCCGACACCTTTGAGGCCGGCGGCATCTGGTCTGCCCTCCGATGGCGCCACGGGAGCATTTGCCCGCATGGCCAGTGAGCCCGTCGCTCCCGCTCCGCTTGCTGCTCCGAGCGGTCCCAGCGAATATACGCAAATCATTTCGGTCAGAGCCCCCAATCCTGCGGGGGACGCCGCAGGCGCCGCGCAAAGTCCAGCCGGTGCTGCGGCGTCATCCGCGTTCCCCACGCCAAAGCTCCCCCCAGCCCCGAAAGCTCCGACAGTGTCGGAGGCGAAGCCGCCCGTCTCCTACTGGCCGCTGGTCCTCACGCTGACGGTAGTTTTTATTATTGCTGTTTTGCTCGTGCTTTATTTCGTCTTGAAGCATTGAGCGGAGCGTGGGAGGCAATTGTTGATTGTTGATTGTTGATTACTGATTGGATGGTCGATACTGATTAAGTGAAGGCGCTGCGGCGGCCCGAGAGTTTTCAATCAGCAATCAAAACTCAGCAATCAGCAATCGAGATTTTCAGTTCGCCTGCGGAAGCAGGATCAGCAATTCCAGCGTGGGATTAGGTAGATCACCGGGAACATAGGCAGCGAAGTTGCGGGCGCGAGTGACCGCCTCCCACGCCGGCCCGGATTGGTTCAGCGCGAAATACTGATACTTCAACTTCACCGGGATCGCGCTCGGCGGGCTGGTCAGATGGCGCAGTGTAATTCCCGGCAAAGCCTGGCGTACGAGGTGCTCAATGTGGGTTGCCGAGCAGGCCTTCACCAGCTGCGGGACTTTTTGAATGATGGTTTCTTCGCTGGTTTCCGCGCTTACCGCCAGGTACATGCGCGTGTTCACCAGATACTTGTCGTGGTCGATGGCCGTGGCATAAATCGAATCCTGCGACAGCTTTAACGGCAGCGAAACCAGGTTCGTCGGTACCACGGTTTCGAGAAGGGAACGCAGCTTCTCATCGAGTTCGGAAAAAATGGGCCCCAGCGAATCGTGCACGTAGAGCGGCAGATCGCGCGGCCGCATTTTTTGCGAAAACGTGGTGAGCGAGCCCGCGAGCGCGACCGTGGCGGCGTACAACTCCTCGGGATGGCCCATCTTACTCTCGTAGAGATGGGAAAAAATCGGGAAGTTGGAATTGATGGTGTACAGCAGCCAGAAGTTGGCGATATCGGAAGCGGTGAAATCGGCCAGGCTCTGGTTCTTCTGCCGCCGGCCCGCCGAGAGCTGCGTGCTGCGGGCAGAGAGCAGTTCCACCAACCCGCGCAGCAATCCCACCAGGTATTCGCTGGCGCCGATCTCGATGAGCGGTGGAATAAAACGAGGATTGAGTTGGAAGGTGCCGGCAGGCGTGCGTTCCACGTTGGCGATGCGCAGCACGGATGAGCCTTCGCGATTCTCCGAGTCGGCAAGCAGCCGCATATTCTTTCGCGCCACTTGAATCTGCTTCTCGCTGGCGCCGGTATTTTCGTCACGGAAGGCGGTGACCTCCGCCAGATAGCGTGTGCCGCCGTCTTTTCCGGTGGAGACATTCAGGCCGCGCTGGCGGTAATCCGGAATCGCCAGGTACATGTCGAGACTCTTAGCCCCGGGTTCGAAAAATTCTTCCAGGGACTTGGAGGGAGGCGGCGGATCGGCCTCCGGAACCTCGAACAGGAGTCCATCGGGAAAGATGCCGGTGGCGCGCGTCACCGCAAACTGGCCTTCGGTCAGCAG
>JBELAE010000361.1:0-5447 GCA_049509155.1 Candidatus Sulfotelmatobacter sp. | reverse complement strand
CTCGGAGTCGTTGTGCTGCTGGCCGCCGCATACGGCGTCTATTCGTTGCTCACGCAGCATCGGACCATGGCGTTCCGCAATTTTTCTGTGACCCGAGTGACGGAGGAGGGCAACGTTGTTCTGGCGACCGTTTCGCCCGATGGCAAATACATCCTGAGCCTGGTGCGGGACAACGGTCGGGCCAGCCTGTCGCTGCGCAACGTTCCTACCAACAGCGTGACGCAGGTCGAGCCTCCGGCTGATGTCTGGTACAACGGTCTGCGGTTTGCGCCCGACGGAAATTATTTTTACTTCGTCCGCAGTGACCCAGGAGGGGCGGGCGAACTGAAATTTCTGTATCGTGCGCCGCTACTGGGCGGAACGCCCGAAAAGCTGGCGGAGGATGTCGATTCGAACATCACGATCTCGCCCGACGGCCGCAAGGTCGCCTTCATGCGCTACGACAATCCGGAGCAAGGCAAATACCAGCTGATCGTGCGCTCGCTCGATCAAGGAACGGAAACGTCGCTGGCCAGCGGTCCCACGGGCCAGCGGTTCCTCAGTCCCGCGTGGTCGCCCGATGGCACGACCATCGTGTGTGCCGTAAACCAGCCTGGGGGTGCGCTTACGGGATTGGTCGCCGTGGACGTCAGCACCGGCCGGCAGCGCCTGTTTTTGAGCTCTGATGACGCTCTAGGCGCACCGATCTGGATGCCCGATGGCAAAGCTTTGCTGGCTCTGGACGGAGATCGTTCAACCAACTACACGAGGGCTCAAATCGTCTTTGTTTCCTATCCTGACGGCAAAGTGACTCGGATCACGCGGGACACCAACGACTATTCCGATCTCAGCCTTGCCGCCAACGGCCGCGTTCTGGCGACCGTGCTCAGCGAAGGGCGATCGAATCTGTTCGTTATGTCAGCGACGGACAGCGGGCTAGACCCGCACCCGATTAGTCCGGTTACAAGTTCCACGAATTTCACCTGGACGCGTGACGGGCGCATAATCGACGATACGGACAACGCGCTGCACTGGGTGAATCTTGAGACGGGCGCGAAAGGGGTTTTCGCGTTACCGGAGGGCTCGGTGAGTGCCGCTCCCTGGCAATGCTCTGACCCACACTATGTGGTGTTCATCTTAAGCTTGATTGGCGGCATGGGCGGTCAGAGTATTTGGCGGGCCGATTCGTCCGGCGGAAATCTGAAGCAACTCTCGAATGGCAAGCAGGACGACTTTCCCGTGTGCTCTCCGGACTCGCGCTGGGTCTATTACGTGGATGACAGCGCGGGCGCGCTCATGAAGGTATCGATTGATGGTGGGGCCGCGCAGCAGGTCACCGCGATGACCCTCTCCGGCCTTTTTGACATTTCTCCGGACGGCACCACGGTGGCGTCTGCGACCATCGACCACGCCAATGGGCACGAGCAAAAACTCGTTCTGCTCGATGCGAGCACCGGACAAGTTCAGAAGATGATGAAGTTCGAGCGTGAGCGCATGGGCTATTTCATCCACTTCTCCCGCGACGGTAAGTCTGTGGTGTACCCGGTTCGCCAGAACGGTGTCGACAACTTGTGGCAGCAGCCGCTGGACGGCTCGGCTGGCAAGCAACTGACGTCCTTCAAAGCGGAGCACATCTGGGACTATCACTGGTCTCCGGATGGCAGCAAGCTGGCATTGGTGCGGGGACACACCGACTCCGACGTAGTGCTAATGCGCGACATGCAGCCGTAAAGCGGAATTCGCCGAATCGGCGATTTGATTGGCGAATCGAGAAGTGACAAATCGAGAATGACAAATTCAGGAACGACGAACCGAACCGTCCACATTTCGGCGCAGGTTTACGCCCGAACAAGCGGCGTGTTGTATTTGATCAATATCGCTTGCGGTCTATTCGGTGAACTGATCGTCAGAAGCCATCTGGTGGTTGCGGGCGACGCTTTAACCACAGCGCATCGCATTATGGCTTCTGAATTTCTGTTTCGCTGCGGCATTGCCGGCGATTTGATCATGCACATAACCGACGTCCCCATGGCGGTGATCTTCTACGTGTTGCTGCGGCCCGTCAGCAGAGACCTTTCTCTCCTGGCTGGATTGTTCGGTATGCTGCAGACTGCTGTTCTGGTGGCCAACAAGCTGAATCTGGTTACGGTTCTGCTTCTCCTGGGAAGCCCGAGCCAGCTGAGGGCGTTCGATCCAAGTCAGCTGCAGGCTCTCGCATCCCTTTCACTGACGCTGCATGAAAGCGGCTTTGGGATCGGCCTCGTGTTTTTTGGGATGAGTTGCCTGGTTACTGGATACCTAATGTTCAAGTCGGGGTACTTCCCTAAGAGTCTGGGTGTCTTGCAAGCGATGGCCGGTGTGTCCTACCTGATTAACAGTTTCGCTCAGCTGCTTGCGCCTGGGCTCGCGGCCAAGATGTTCCCCGCCATCGTGCTCCCTGCCTTCATAGGAGAATTAGCCACTTGCCTGTGGCTGATCGTGAAAGGCATAAACGTTTCGCGGTGGGATGAGCGCGTGCGAATGGGGCAAGTTATTGAGGGCCCCATAGGCGGGTAGTGCACGCGCAGACAGGTATAGGCAGACCGCGAGAACTCATGCCGCGCGGCGCAGCACCTGCGTCTGCGGCAGTTGGGGCTGTCCCCAGAGCCAGGCGACGATGGCGCCGAAAACGAAGTTTGAACTCGTCACCTCGCAGAAGTGCGTCCAGCGCACGGCGTCGGGGAAATAAGGATTCGGTATCACCAAGGCGATTCCGCCCAGCAGCGTAAACAGCAGGCCCACCATAACGGCACCGTTGAGCCGCGGCAATCCCAGCATGCGCACCAGCAGCAGACACAGAACAACGAAGACCGGCCCGCGCAGCAGCAGTTCCAGTTCGAAAACTCCGGACATCGAAGGGAGGCTCTGCGTCGCATAGAAATCTTTGACGTAGGGAAAAATGATGCTTCCGGCGGTGAGATAGCACACGAGATAGGCGAGATCGGAGACGGCAAATTTCCACGCGCGCTCGGGGCGCGATTTTGCGGCAATGGGGTGATAGTTCGCTTCGGGTACAGCTGGCCGTCTGCCAAACAGCAGCATCCACACAGGTACGCTGATGGCGGCCGTGATCGCGGACTGCAGGAAGATGCTCGGCCATGGGATAGGAGAATGCGGCAGGAAGATAACGCCTTCGATGCCGTTGATCACGGTGATGGCCAGCGGAATCGCCGCCAGCGCCGCGCCCAGCGTCCAGCCGCGCCAGTCTGAGCGCAGGCCCAGGATCGACAGCGCAGCTGCCGTTACTAAGTTGGACAGGAGCATCCACGCCACGAAGTGGGGCAAGGCATGAGGTGTCCCAGCCGGGAACGGGAGCAAGAGACCGGCGACAGCTCCTGCCAAGACTTGAATGATGGAGACAGCAACGAAAGCGGCGACAACTTTCAAGATTGTGTTCGAGAATTTCATGACAGTCCTCCGTATCATCGGTTCGTCATTACGGTTCGTCATCATCGGTTCATCTGTTTTTCGTAAATTGCAATGGAATAACGAGTCCATTCAAAGAGGGATTCGTAACTTCGGATTCCGCATTCCAGGGCAAGCCGCGCGGATGTGGGCACCGCGGCTTTCATCGCGTGCAACTGTTCGCGCAGGTTCTGCAGGTGGGGTTGGAGTGCGGTTTCGAGAGATTTGAGTATTTCGAGCGAGGCCGTGGGTCCGATGGCGGTTTCGCTGAAGGCGAAGCGCAGCATGACTGTCTTCAGTCCTGATTCGAGGTCTTCCCGCGCGATGGGCAGGGTGATCCATGCCTTGAGTTCGGCGAATCCTTTCGGAGTGAGACGGAACATCTGCCGGCGGCGCATGCCTGAACCTTCTTCGACCGTGCCGCGGATCAGGCCTTGTTCCTGCAGGCGGCGCAACGCGGGATAGATCGCGCCCGGGCTGCCGCTGTAGGTCTTCATCGAGGTCGAAGAAAAGATCTTGCGCAGGTCGTATCCCGACGACGGCTTCATCAGCAAGCCGAGCAGGGCGTAACCAAGTGCCGGAGTTTTCGATGGACTCATTTTGTCAGGGCCTCCTTGTCAGGGCGCCAACTGGATTTCGATCTGCCGGCGAATCTGGTGGGCGGTGGGCTCGCCGCAGTCCAGCAGCGCGGCGTCGGAGCATTCGCGTTGGCGGGTTTGCACTAGGTTGTCCGTGGTGGCGGACAGAATTTTGCCATCCTTCAGGCTGGTCTTGAGTTCGACGTCGAATGTTTCTTTGCCGACTTGAGCGACGTATTTTCCAGCGCCGTTCTTCCCCTTTACGTCGACCCAGTTGTTCGGTGTGTCGGCCACTGGCGTCTGCATCCACGGAGCGGGCAGCTTCACTTTCGGCTGCGGTGGTGGAACGTGCCGCACCAGCAGGGTCGCGACCTGGGTCGACTGGTTCAGTTCTTTGAGCGTGAGATCGAAATCGATGGAGTCTTCGCCGAGGATCACGTAGGTTCCATCGGCCCAGGAAGACGGGCCGCCGAACTTCACGTAGGCGTGATCTCCAGCATGGATGAGTGTGCTCTGTTGGATTGCCAGCCAGAGGTCGCTGTAAAAGGTGAGCAGGTCAGTGATGGGGCCGATCAGGAAGGGCTGGACCTGGCTGAGGTCGGGGATCGATGGCTGAATCGCCGGATCGAGCGAGAGGCTTTGGCGAAAGCTGAGACTCGCCGGCGACAGTGACATGGGAGCATTCGATTTGAAGTCAGACCAGGAGAAAGTTTCGACGAAGTGGCCGCCGGCGTTCTTGTTTGCTGTGGCGGTTGCCTGGACTTCATAAGTCCAGCCATCGTTGTCGCCTTTCATGTGGTAGGTGAGTCGTTCGCCTTCGGTGTAGTGGCGGGTGAGCGGGCTGGGCGCCGGCGTGGACGGGCTTGCGCTCTGCGCGGTTGCGTTTTGAGTGAAGCAGAGCGTTGCGCAAAGCACGCAGAGGAGAGCGAAACTTAACCGCTGTAGGAGTTGCGAGGACTGGAGCATGGGAGCCGCTTTCTGTGATACGCTACGTACTATAACGAAGCGTACCATTAAAGTCAAGTTCGCTGCCGGCAGAACAGCAGGTTCCCTTCGGCTCCGCTCAGGGCAGGCTCTCGACTCCGCAGGATTTCCCGCTTCGCGGGAAAATCCTGTCCCGCTCGGAATGACAAAGTGAGGTGGGGCTCGGAATGACAGAGTGTGTGGGAAGGATTGGAAGCCAAAAACTAAGGGCGGCCATTGCTGGCCGCCCTCATTCGAATTGTGGCTTGCGAAGCGGGGTTAGACGCCCTTGACGTTCTCGGCTTGCCAGCCCTTGGGGCCTTTGACCACGTCAAACTGCACTTGCTGACCTTCCTGCAGGCTGCGGAAACCACTGGCCTGAATGGCGGAGAAATGCACGAAGACATCCTCGCCGTTCTGGCGGCTGATAAAACCGTAGCCTTTGGCGTCGTTAAACCACTTCACTGTTCCTGTTTCCATGAT
>JBELAE010000360.1:0-5456 GCA_049509155.1 Candidatus Sulfotelmatobacter sp. | reverse complement strand
TGCGACTACCTTCCGAACGCTCCCGAGGACACGCCGTTTTTCCGTTGCCTGCATTCCGAAATGAAGCAGCTGCTGACCCGCGTCATTGCTGAACTGCCAGATAAAGAACAGCAGGTGCTGGCGCTCTATTATTTCGAAGAGCTCACCATGAAAGAAGTGGGAGCGGTGCTCGGCATCGGAGAGTCCCGGGTCTCGCAGATTCACTCGCTGGCGGTGGTGCGCCTGCGGGCGCGTCTCGAAGAAGTGATGAGCGCCGGAGGCGGGCGGGTGCGCGCCGCTTCCACGGCCGGAGACTGACGCGGCAGGAGAGGACAAGAAAAACTAATAATGAGGACAAGAAAACTAGAAAGCTAAAGCAAGAAAATTCAAGGTCGGAAGCGCATGGAAAAAGTTCTCAACCAGGAAGAAATCGATGCCATGGTGCGGCTGGCGCGGTCCGGCGGCCGGCTGGAGGCTCGGGCTTCGTCCTCGCCACAGGTTGAGCTCTGGGACGTGCGCCTGGCCGGGCAGATCGGGCGCGGGCAGCTGCAGGCCATCACTTCGCTGCACGAAGGCTTTGCCCGGAATCTCACCCATGCCCTGGGCGCCTATCTGCGCGTGGCCTTCGCTGCCACCCTGGTCTCCGCCGAAAATCTGACCTACGGAGAATTTCTGCAGCGCATTCCGGAGACCACTTACCTGGCCAGCTGCCACCTCGAGCCGATGGGCGTGAACGCGGCCTTGCAACTGGATCTGAAGGTCGCCCTTCCCATCATCGACCTGCTGCTAGGGGGCGAAGGCAAAGCTGCGTCGGCGACTCGCGAGCTGACTGAGATTGAAGAGCAGATTCTCGAAAGCGTGGCCCGCATCGTGTGCCGCGAACTGGGCTCGGCCTGGCAGGCGCTCGAGCTGGAAGTCGGCTTCGAGGAGCGTCTTGATGCCGGTGCGGCACCGCAGCTGATGCCCCCCGAGGAAAAGACCCTGGCGCTGAGTTTTGAGGTCACCATGCCGGAGGTGCGCGGCGGATTGAATGTGGCCGTTCCCGGCGTGGTTTCGAATGCCTTGCTGCGCAAGATTTCTGCCGACTGGAGTCATCGCCGCCCCCGGGGCGCGGGCGATTCCCGGATGCGGCTGATGCGCCGTCTGCTGGAGTGCCCGTTTCAGGCCGAGCTGGGCGCCAAGGATGTGCGCGTGGCCCTGAGCGCGCTGGCCGGACTGGCTCCGGGCAATGTTCTTAGCTTTGCCCGCAGCGCGGCCGAGCCGGCGTCGCTGCTGATCGCCGGGCAGGAGATGTTTCGCGCCCTCCCCGCGCGCTGCGGCGATCGCCGGGCCGCGCGCGTGCTGGCTGCCGTGGCCGGCCCCACCGGCGGCCCGCCGGAAGACAGAGAAGCCAAAGACAAAGAATCTAGGGAAGCTAAGGAGAAATCGAAATGACGGAAGCCGCCGCCTCTGCCCTTCGCCCTGAACCCAATCCTTACATTCAGGTTTGGGTCGAAAGCCTGTCCCAGGTCCTCGGACAAATCGCCGGCTCTCCGCTGCCCTGGATGGCGCTCGCGGAAGCTCCGGCGGAGCTGGCGCCCTCCGGCGAGGGCGAACCTCGCAGTTCGGCGGCGGGCGGCGGCGATCTCTGGATCATCGGAGCCTGCTCGGGAGGCTTGCGCGGTGAAATGAGCCTGCGGCTGCCCGCCACTTCTGTGGTTCGGCTGGCGCAGATCTTCATGAGCGAGCCGCCGACGCCCGCGGTGGAAGTTCCCGCTACATTTACTGACGAGACTACTAACGAGCATCGGGAAGCGGCGGTCGAACTGTTGCGCCAGGTCGCGGGCGTGGCGACCAGCGCACTCAAAGCCAGCTGGGGCGAAGTTCAGTTGCGGATCGACGCGGCGTCGGGTGCCCCTTCCTGGCCCGCGTCTTCGACCTCCTGGCTGCGCCTTGCGGAAAGCTCCCCCGCCCCGGCAGCGCTCATGGAAGTGCAGCTCAGCGCGGCGCTCGCAGCGGCGCTGCGCGCCGAGAAACCGGAATCCGCGGCTACTGCCACCGCTCCCCCAGTTGCCTTGGGCTCCAATGCGTCCAGCTCTGATTCGTCGAGCCCCGATCCGTTGAGTTCCGATCCGTTGAGCCCGCGGGAAACCCAGGGCAAGCTCGATTTGTTGATGGACGTTGAGCTGGCGCTGACCCTGCGCTTTGGCAGCCGCAGTATGCTGCTGCGCGAGGTGCTCGATCTTCATCCCGGAACCGTGGTCGACCTCGATCGTCAGGTCAAGGATCCGATTGACGTCTTGCTCGATGGCCGCCTGGTGGCCCGGGGAGAAGTCGTGGTTTTGAACGGAAATTACGGGGTGCGGGTTACAGAAGTGGCGCCCGTCGGCCTCTAAGGAGAATCCCCATGGCAACAGAGCACTTTCATTTGAAGAGCTGGAGCCGGGCTGGACGCGAGTTTCGGCGCGCGGTCTGGCCTGAGTTCTGGCGCCAGTTCTGGGCTGAGTTCTGGGGAAGGTTCGCGCCTTTCTGCGCCCAACCGGATTGCCGGCACACCCGCAGCCTCTGGCGCCGCGTCCGCAGAAAGTCCCGCGGAGTGGTGATTGCGGGATGGCGCTACTGCCGGGAAGACTGCATGGAGCGCGCTCTTACTGACGCGCTCCGCCGTCTCCGCTCCGTCGCGCAGCGCACCTACGCTCCCCACCGTGTCCCGCTAGGACTGCTGCTGTTATCCCGTCAGCAGCTCACGGCGGAACAGTTGCGGGCCGGGCTCGCCGCACAACGCAGCGCGGGCCGGGGCAGAATCGGAGAGTGGCTGCAGACGCTCGGGTTCGCCAGCGAGCAGCAGGTCACCTCCGCTTTGGCCCGGCAGTGGTCATGCCCGGTCTGGCGGGTGAACGCCACGCCCCCGGGAGGGTCTTGGCAGGTCCGAGCTTCTTTGCACCCCGGATTGTCGAAACCTGGAGTGTCAAAACCTGGACCTTCTAAGCCTGGATTTTCTAAGCCTGGGTTGTCTGAGCCGGGGCTCTCTCAACCGGGACCTGCTAAGCCCGGATTTTCGAAGCCCAGCGCCAGCCGCATTCCCCAGATTCCCCGCACCCTGCTCGAGTCCTTTGTCATGATCCCGGTGGATTACGTCGAGGCTACGGCTACGCTGCATGTCGCATTTGGCGAAGGCATCGATTACAGCATCCTGTACGCCATGGAGCAGATGGTGGGATGCCGCACCGAGTCCTGCTTGGCCGTTCCCAGTTTCGTCCACCGCGAAATCCGCGCCCTATCCTTACGGCGAGCCGAGAGTGAAGTGGTATTTGAGCGCGTGGCCGATGGTAGCGAGTTTTCCCGCATCGTGCGCAGCTATTCGATTCGCCTGGCCGCCTCGGAAATCCGTCTCGCCATCTGCGGCCCTTACCTGTGGGTGCGCCTGCTCGGCCCAACTCGCCCGCCCTTCGACCTGCTGCTCGGCTCCTCGCAGGACGCCTCCGCTCCGGCATTTCTCCCGGACTCAGCGGCGACCTCCGCCTAGAGTTGCTGGTTAAAGTCCCCCTAGCTTCCGCCGATGTTACTTACGGGAGTTTCCACAGTGCCAAAATCCGGGTCCGACTCCGCCCCCCACGGGAACACCAGACCAAGATCGGCAGAAACAAGATCGGCGGGAACCGCACCGGCGGGAACATGATCCGCGGAACCAGAATCAGAGCGACCGGATTACTAAACACCACAACTATTAGAAGACGAGGATCATTGGCGTCATGGACAACATAACCGCCCTCATCGTCGATGATTCCTCGGTGATGCGAAAGATTGTGGAACGCTCGCTGCGCCAGGCTGGTCTCGGCATTGCCCAGATACTCGAGGCCAGCAACGGGGCCGAAGCTCTGGCAGTCGTCGAGAAAAATAAAGTGGATCTCATTCTCTGCGACATCAACATGCCGGTCATGGACGGCCTGGAATTCGTCAAGCAACTGGCCGGCATCGAAAACGCCAAGGGAGTTCCCGTGGTGATGATCACCACCGAAGGCAGCGAAGGACACGTGGTACAGGCGCTTTCGGCGGGGGCCCGAGGCTACATCCGCAAACCGTTTACCCCGGACCAGGTCAGGGAGCATGTCCTGCCGGTGCTGGAGACGAAGCGGTGAACTCTTCCGATCCTACCCTCCCGGCCCATGAGGGCCGCGAGTACTGGCTTCCCACCCTGCAGTTGGCGATGCAGGAAGTCTTCGACCTCATGCTGGCCTGTCCGCTTGAGGTCCCCCCGACTCCACCCCCTGAAGCAATTCTGGACATAACCTCCATGGTGGGCCTGTCGGGTCAGCTGTGCGGCATCCTGACCGTGCGCTGCAGCGCCCGGACGGCGGCACGCATGGCCGCGCGCATGCTTGGGATCGATGCGGAAAAAGCCCAGCCTGAAATGTTCGACGCAGTGGGCGAGATCTGCAACATGGTGGCAGGAAACTTCAAAAACAAAATCACCGGCCTCGGCGATGGCTGCATGCTCTCGGTGCCGACCGTGCTCACGGGCGTGGAGCCTGGTCTGGGCTCCACGATCAATGACATGAGGAGCGGCGAGATGAACATCAACGACGAAATCCAGACCGTGCGGCTCTTTGAAGGCGAACCGATTGTGCTGACCCTCGAGATTCACAGCTAGAGAAGTTGGTCTTGGTCAGTGTTCCGCGCGGACCAGTGTCCCACGCCGGGGAAAATCTTGCCGGGGCACTCCGCGCGTGACCCGGCATTTTCTTCACCGTCCTTCCTCCGGTTTTTTTCGAGGGCCGCAGCGTACTGCAATAGTCCTTCTCGCTTCAATCCCTTGCCTTCCCCAGTAAGGATTTCCGAACTCTCATGTGCAATGGACTGCGGCGTGCTCCCATGCAGGCGCGAGTGTTCCAACGGGTGATCGAATTTTGCAGGCGGTCGAGTTATTGGTGATCGCATACAGGTGATCGAATTATGGATAGTGGCTATTACGCAGCTTGCGCGGGGCTTGCCGCTCAAACCCAGGCTCTCGAATTGGTGGCCAACAATCTGGCCAACCTCGGCACCGCCGGCTATCGCGGACAGTTTGCCACCTTTCGTTCGCTGGTGGCCGGCGGCGGCGCCGTAGCGTGGAATCCCTTGAACGCCGCGGTCAACAACTTCGGAGTATTGAGCGGGAGCCGGGTCGATCTCGCCTCCGGCAGTCTGGTTGCTACCGGCAATCCCCTGGATCTGGCGGTGGCGGGCAGCGGCTTTTTTGCGGTGCAGTCGGCCGAAGGCGTGGTCTACACCCGCAATGGCGGTTTTCATGCCACTCCCGCCGGACAACTGGTTACCGCGCAGGGCGACGCCGTGCTGGGCGCCCAAGGTCCAATCACACTGCCGAGTGGCGCGGTCGCGGTCAGTGCGGATGGAACCGTTTCGGTCGACGGCGCGGTGGTCGACAAACTGCGTGTGGCGGAATTCTCTCCCGATAGCAGTCTGCGCGCCCTGGGCAACGCGCTGTATGCCGCGCCGGC
>JBELAE010000036.1:0-20934 GCA_049509155.1 Candidatus Sulfotelmatobacter sp. | reverse complement strand
TGATCAGCATAATGATCCAGAGAACGAACGAACCGCCGGCAACGACGAACCAGAGAAGTGCGAGGATAAGGTGCCCCAGAATGGGGATAAACGCCAGCACCATGGCGAGGATGGTGAACGCAATCCAACAGGCGATCAAAGCCACCACGAAAAAAATGTTTTGGAACGAGTGAAACCGCACGAAGCGGTTCTTGTTGTAGGGTTCCACGACCAGGAAGACAATTGCCGGGATTATGGTGATGTAAGCCAGCATTCCCGCCACGTTGTCGGCCATGCCTGCGACGTTTGTGGACGCCTGTGGCACAGCAGGGGCGGTTGCGACGCGGCCGGCGCAGGCTGCGCAAGTGGTAGTGCCGTCCGCGATCTGTGTGCCGCAGCTATTACAGAAAGCCATAAGACCTCCTCAGTCGTTGGCAGGATGGCCGTTCGCAGCGAAGAATATCCGCCATGCAGCCAGCGTGAGACCACTGCCGAGCGACGCTGCGGCAAGGTACCAAAAAGCCTACCGTAATGCAATCAGCAATTTAAAAGCGGCAGAAAAGACCTTATGAGTCCCCGGCCTGCTGCGCGGCAAAGTCGCCGAGCAGCGGCAGTTTGAACATCTCTCCTTGAAACGCCTTGACCACCAGAACGAACCAGATGACGATTGCGGCCAGCGCAACCACGGTGGAGACGAGGTACACGAGCAGCGGTCCGAGCAGTGGGATGATGAACAGAACCACGCTGGCGAGTTTGAGCGCAATCGCGAACAGAATCGTGGCGCCCCACAGCAAGAGGCATTGAACGGAATGGAAGCGCAGGAAGCGATTCTTGCTATAGGGCTCCAGCACCAGGAAAACGATCGCAGGGATAAAAGTGAAATAGGCGAGCACCCCCGCAATGTTTTCAGGAAGGATCCCGACCGAGCCGCGGGCGCGGGTTTCGCTCTGCATGGGTTGGCCGCAACCGGGACAGAAGGCGGCCGTCGCCGGCATTTGGACGGCGCACTTCGGGCATGAGGTTAGCGGGATATTCGGCTCATCCATTGTGGATTACATTGTAGGACACATGTAGCGTAGATCGTGGGGCACCATATCAAAACGCGGGGTGGGCGGCAAATGGGTTTCACAGCGCGCGTGTTTCACCTGTACATGTCTCAGTTGCACGTGTTTCATTTGTACATCTTTCAGTTGTACATTTTCACTTGTACATTGACGCCGCGCCGCACGAATAGTATGTTTCGTGCCAATTCCGGTGCGCGGCGGAATCGTTTCGCAATCCGGAGAGGGTGAACGGCCTCAGGAGGAGACAAATGTTTTGTGCACAATGCGGGGCGAATAACGCGGACACAGCGGTGGTTTGCATGCAGTGCGGCCGGAACCTGCATGCCGTGGTTCCGACGGCTCCGGGAGTTCCGCTACAAGCAGGCGGGACGATTCCGCCGCCGGCAGTGCAAAACTACCTGGTTTTCGCGATCCTGGCGACGGTTTTCTGTTGCCTTCCGGCGGGAATTCCGGCCATCGTTTACGCGGCGCAGGTGAACGGCAAGTTGCAGGTGGGCGATTGGGCTGGGGCGCAACTCGCGTCCAACAACGCGAAGATGTGGTGCCTGATCTCCGCCGGACTTGGACTCTTCGTCATCGTGATATACATGATTTTGATCATGGCAGGGGTTCTGAGTGGCCTCCATGGGCACTAGCATCGCAGGCGCTCGCATCGCCATAACCCGGGACCGCAGGCCGGCGGGGATGATGGTGGCCAGGCTCTTGGCCACGCTCGCGGCCTTTGCGGTGGGCGTGGCGCTGCTGGAGCTTTTCGATCCGGCTACATCCGGCGTATTTCCGCCATGTCCGTTCCGCTATTTGACGGGATGGTATTGCCCAGGGTGCGGATCGTTGCGGGCGATCCACCAACTGCTGCATGGGAACCTGCGCGCGGCGTGGGCGCTGAATCCCCTGACTGTGGCTTTGCTACCTTTTCTAACTTACGGGCTGGCGTCGTCTGCGCTTTTCGAGCTGCGCGGACGGGGATTGCCGCAGCCATTCCTGCGGGCAGTCTGGATACGCGCTCTGTGCGCCGCAATCATTCTGTTTGGAATCGCCAGAAATCTTCCCATGCATCCGTTTGACCTGCTGGCGCCGGGAGCCATGTTGCTGCGCTGAGCACCTTACACAAACAGCAAAACTCTCACAGCGGGCGGTGGGTGTGGTTCTTCTTGCGGCAGTCCTCGCAGACGCCATAGATCTGAAAAGTGTGCCGGGTGGTGAGGTAGTTGTATTTGCTGCCGATTTCCTGCTCGAGACGGCCGACTTCCTGGGAAAAAAATTCGACGGAACCGCCACAGCCGGTGCAAACCATGTGGTGATGACTGCGGCGGTTGTACTGGTGCTCGTAGCGGGCGATACCGTCGTGGAAGGCGACTTCGCTGGCCAGGCCGCACTCGGCCAGCAGTTTCAGCGTGCGGTAGACGGTGGTGTAGCCGATGCGGGCATCTTTTTTTTGGACCAGGCGATGCAGTTCATCGGTGGAAAGATGGTCGCGGGTTTCGAGGAATGCGCGGAGAATGGCGTCGCGCTGCGCCGTCTGCTTCAGGCCGACACCCTTGAGATGCCGGTGAAGGATCTCCTGGGCTTCGCGGACCATCTGGCGGGAGATGGTGGGCTGATCATCGATGCGCTTCTGCAGCATGGGCGGCGGAATGGTTTGCGGAACTTAGTCAGGACAACATGTTCAGGATAACGGCTCTAAGAATACCATCCGGCATCTTGAAAATGAAATTCATTTTCAGGGGCGGGCACGGTGGCGGCGGCGTGGAATACAATCGCTGGAAGATATTGCTGGAAGAGAAAAGAAGATTGCCTTGAGTGTTCTTGTCAATGCGTAACCTGCTGAGTAACCTGCGATGAGTACCCTGGCAGAGATCAGCCCAGCCAAGTCGCGCCGTTCCCCCGTAGCCCGCATTCTGCTGTGGGTGCTGCTGGCCGCGCTGGCACTTCTCGCGGGAGTGGCGGGATATGTGTACCACGTGGCGCGGGCTGCACTTCCTCAACTCGACGGACGGGTGCAGGTGGGCGGGCTCTCGGGCGCGGTTACGGTGACGCGCGACGGTCACGGCGTTCCTACACTTGATGCGGCCACTCTCGATGATCTTTTTTTCGCGCAGGGTTATGTCACCGCGCAGGACCGGCTGTGGCAGATGGATGTGATGCGCCGTTTCGGCAGTGGTGAACTCTCAGAGATTCTGGGTGAACAAACCTTGAAACTGGACCGCGAGCAACGGATTCTTGGCCTGCGGGCGGCGGCTAAGAAATCTCTGGCACTGGCCGGCGAGCGCGATCGCCGCTTTTACGAAGACTATGCGCGCGGGGTCAATGCTTTCATCGGAACGCATGGCGACCGGCTGCCGATTGAGTTTCGCATCCTGCGCTACGCGCCGAAGCCGTGGCTGGCTGAGGATTCGGTGGTGATCGGCAATCAGATGGTGAAGGATCTGAACTATCACTATTTTTACGACGCGCTCAGCCGCGAAAAGATTCTGGCTAAGCTGGGGCCGGAGCTGACTGGCGACTTGTATGTGAACCGGTCGTGGCACGATCGTCCTCCAACCGTGATGCGGGAGGACTTGCAGCAGCCGGACAGCGATGCCGACGACTCCGATGACGATGATGACGATGATGGTCCTGACAACTCGGTGACGCAGGGAAAAACCCCTGTGGCCGCGCCGGAGGCCTTGGCGAGCGATGCTTTGCCAATCGAAGGCCTGCCGGTAAATGGATCGAACGACTGGGTGGTTTCCGGGGCGCACACGGTGACGGGCAAGCCGCTGCTATCGAACGACATGCACCTGGGCCACAACATGCCGAACCTCTGGTACGAGGCGCACCTGCATTCGGGCGCGCTGGAGGTTGCGGGAGTCACGCTGCCGGGCGTTCCCTACGTGATCGTGGGGCACAATCAGCGGATCGCGTGGGGATTTACCAACGTTGGGCCAACTGTGACTGACGTTTACATTGAGAATTTCAATGCGCAGGGTGCGTATCAGACTCCGAGCGGATGGATGCAGCCGGAGCATCGCAGCGAGGTCATTCACGTCAAGGACGAGCCGGATGTGAATGTGGATGTGAAGATCACGCGCCACGGACCGATCATTACAGAAATCGTCCCGGGCGAAACGCGGCCACTGGCGCTGCGCTGGACGCTCTACGACGGCTTCAGGATGTCTTTCTTCAATGTAGATAGCGCGCAGAACTGGGAGGAGTTTCGGCAGGCGTTCGCGATGCTCGATGAACCGGGACAAAACGTGGTTTACGCCGATGTGGATGGAAATATCGGATATCAGACGACAGGCAAGGTGCCGATCCGCGCGGCGGGGGATGGCAGTTTGCCGGTGAGCGGCGTCGACAACGCGCACGAGTGGACTTCCTACATTCCGTTTGAGAAGTTACCCAGCATCTATAACCCGCCGTCGGGGATTATTGGCACGGCGAACGGAAGGATTGCCCCGGACAATTACCCGAATTCGATCAGCATGGAATGGGACGCTCCGTGGCGCACGGCGCGCATCTACCATGTTCTGGAGTCGGGACGACAGTTTTCACCGGCGGACATGCTGGCTTTGCAGACCGATGTTCAATCGGAATCCGATTTGTTCGCGGCCGAGCGTTTTGTATATGCGGTCGATCACGCGTCCAAGGCTTCGGCGCGGGCCAAGCAGGCCGCAGACATCATGCGCAGTTGGGATGGACGCATGCAGGCTTCTTCGGCGGCTCCGACTATTGCGGAGAATTCGATTGTCGAGTTACGCCGGTTGCTGCTGGAGCCGAGGTTGGGAAGCGCGCCTGCCGATTCTACGAACGACGGAGCCCTCAACTGGCAGACCTATTCGTGGGAGATGCGTTCGGTGTGGCTGGAAAACATTCTGTTGCACCGACCGCAGCGCTGGCTGCCATCTAAGTATCCGAACTATGACGAACTGCTGACGGCCGCGGTAGATGCAGCAGTGAATGGTCCGGGCGTGCCCAAGGATCTGGCTGCTTGGCGTTGGGGCGCATTCAATGCGGTGGAGATCCAGCATCCGATCCTGGGAAAGATTCCGCTGATTCGGCATTGGTCGGGCCCGGGCGTGCAGGAGCAGTCGGGCAGCGGATACACGGTGAAGGCGGTGACGCGGCACCACGGACCATCCGAGCGGTTCACGGCGAATCTCGCGGACCTGGACCAGTCGACGCTGAACCTGGTGACCGGGCAGGGCGGAAATTTTCTGAGCCCCTATTACATGGATCAATGGAAGGCGTGGTACGAAGGAACTACGTTCACCCTGCCGTTCAGCGCAAAGGCCGTGGACGCAACCAAGGCACACCGACTGGTGCTGGAACCGGGCAAGTAAGGAACAGCCTAGCTGTCGTATCGAGGCAGATTTGCAGGGTCGATGCAGTTCTCCAGCCAACGAAGCGCCTGCCCCGTCCTTTCGTAATGGCGCGGTGTGATTGATATCACCTGCGAAATCTCTGGCTTGTGTTCGAATGACGGCAGAGAGGTCCGCTCATGCGCGTTCATCGAACCTGGCTGTGTGTGGCCGCAGTCATCGCCTTCAACATCACCTTCAACATCGGGGCTCAAGCCGGGCCCTTCGTTGTGTTTCCGAATGCCGGAGCGCTGCCCTCTCAGGACGGGCGCTTCGTGGTCCGCGACACTGAACGGGTGGCCCCGCCCTCCGACTATAGCGGGATGTTTCACTCCTTATTCCTTGAAGATATGGCTAACGGGCAAACCCGCAAACTCTGCGACTATGTGGGCACAGCAGCGGTGGCGTGGACGAAAGACGACTTCCTCATGGTGACGGAGTATGTCAGCAAACGCACTTCCCGCATACTGATCTTTGCTGCCGACAATTCGCACGGACCAATCGTGATCGATCAGCCATTGCTTATCGGCCTGGTCCCGGTCAATCTTCGCCCTCAACTGCGGGAGAACGATCACGTGTTTGTGGAGGCCACGCAAGTCGAGGGGGAAACCCTCAGTCTCCGTGTGTGGGGATATGGAAAACGCGACGCCAAAGGCTTCCGCTGGCGCTGCCTGTACAGCCTGCTCGGAGGCGCGATCTCCTGCGAGGAAACAGCCCGGTAGTTATGCGACTACCCACGCGGAAGGGCTGTGGAAACACGCGCAAGCCCCCGATGAGTGGAATGGGGACTCATCGGCGCTGAGACGAAATTGTTTACAAGGTTATGACATTGACACGTATGTTCGTGCACTACAATTCCGCTCGTTGCCCATCGCTCGTTCGAAGGAACTTCCGTGAAACGGTTTATCCCGAGCATTCTCCGCGCTGTGATTCTCCCTGGCGTAATTGCTCTGTTGCTGGTCGCGGGCGCGTCCGCGCAATCTCCGAGCCCGAGCTTGCTCTTTAGTTTTCCGTGCAACGCAGAATTCGTGTGCGCCGATGGCTTTTTCCCCACATCGCTCATCGAGAGTCCGGACGGCAACTTCTATGGCACCGCTGTTGGAGGAGGCGTAGGGCGGAATGCCCAGGGCACGGTTTTCAAGATGACGCCGAGCGGTGATGTGTCGGTAATTTTCAGCTTCGCCGAAGAACCCAGTGGACTCCTGCCTTACGGCTCGTCTCCCAATGGGCTGGTCGAGGGCACTGACGGATTTCTCTATGGAGTTGCAACCTTCAACGGGCCCCTGGGGCTGGGCACAGTTTTCAAACTCAGCAAGAGCGGCACGATTGAAGACCTGCACGATTTTTGCGCCGACGAGGAGTGCAGCGATGGCGCCTATCCTACCTTCATAACGCAGGCCATCGACGGCAATTTCTACGGAGCAACCGGGCCGAGTTCGCCGCCAGCGAACGTTATTTTTCGCCTAAGCCCGACAGGAACTTTCAAGGTCGTGCATGTGTTTGAGGCCGCAAAAACTCCGCTGGACGGCAGCGGCGCCTTCGGATTGCTACAGGCGCCGGACGGCAATTTTTATTCGACGACCGTCGCCGGAGAGCAGAATTCACCCTTCAATACTGTTTTCCGTTTCACACCCACGACCGACGCGTACAAAATTCTGCACGATTTCAATTTCTCCGATTACGCTGCCAGCAATCTGGCGCAGACCGCGAGCGGGGAGCTGTTTGGCCTGCAGGTCAACAGCGAATTGTACGAGATCAGCACAGCGGGCAAGTATCAGGCGCTTGGCCCACTCTCCACCACGCAATATTTGGACGGTGGAATTCTCGTGGCATCGGACGGCAATCTCTGGGGCACTTTTCAAGGCGGCGATTGTGGCGACCAGGGCATGGTCTTTGCCGCAACCACCACGGGCACGGTGCTGCAGAACATTATTTTCGACTGCACGACTGTCGGCGAAACGTTGGGGCCCATGATCCAAGCCGCCGACGGCAAGTTCTATGGGGTCACCGCAGGAAATGGGGGAGTATCGCAAACTGGCCTCACGAACGGCACCATCTGGGTGATGGATGGGGGATTGCCCGAGCCCAGCCCCGCGATTGTGAACTTTGCCCCCACCAGCGGCGCCGCCGGAACAAAAGTCCTGTTACAAGGCCAACATTTCGTGGGAACGACAGCGGTTTCTTTCGATGGTGTGCCCGCTATGTTTAAAGTTCTCACGGTGAACTACATCAGCGTTACCGTACCTTCGGGAGCAAGGACCGGCAAGATCGCCGTCACCAATGCCGGAGGTACGACAACGAGCACAAAAGCTTTTGAAATCCCGTAAATTCCGCATCGCATGCGAACAGTTTCCCGCCCGGCTAGAAGAAATCGATTGCCTTTACGTCGCCCACATATCCCACGATCTCGACGGTGCCCTCGGGAATGAAATCGGTGATGAGCAGGGCATCGGTAGTGGTGTCGTAGACGCGCAGGGCGCCGCCCTGGGCCACGTACTCGATGGTGCGGATGGTGAAACCCTGCAGGCCGTTCACGTCGCCGTTGTCGGGCGGAATGATGACCGAGTTGTTCGCCACATTGAAGATGGAAAGACAGCCGCGGACTTCCCCGTTGGGCTGGTTGACATCGCCGATGTTAGTGCAATCGTGCGATCCGATGAAGAGCTGGCCGACGACGTTGAAATCCATACGGTCGTGGTAGCCGTCGGTGATGACGGCGCTGCCCGTCACCTTGCCCGATCCAGTGTCGATGATGTCGAGGCGCCCGCAGGTGGTGGCCGCAGTAGTCTCGCCGGTGCAAGCATTGTTGGTGGGCGAAGTGCCGGCCACGTAGAGCGTTGGGCCGTTGAGCAGCGCCCAAGTCGCGGCGTCCACGGGGATGGTGCCAGTAATGGTAAGGCTCGGCAAATCGAAGACCATCACGCTGGCCATGACTCCGCCGCACTGCGGACCGCAGTTCAGAATGTAGGCGGTGTTTCCGTTAACCACGGCGTAGACGGGCCGATCAAAGCCCGGCACGATAGTGCAGACCGCATTGGGAGTGCCGGATAGGCAGCTCAAATCGACTGGTGGCACGGCCGCGGCCGGCGAGAGCACGATCATGGAGTCGGAATTATTGCTGAAAACCAGAAGCTGGCTTCCGCCTGAATTCGAGACCACGGTTTGAGCATTGGTGACCGCGATCGTGGTAAGCGCACTGGCGGTGAAATTCATTTCCTCCACGGCGCCAATGAACGAATAGCCGGTGACGGTGGCCCCGGGAACGGCGGCATATCCGGTGGGATTCGCCGTTGGAAACACCATGCTCGACGTGGGTGCAGGCAGACGGACGCTGGCGAGTACGCTTTCCGTGGCCGTGTTCACCACGTAGACGGTAGTACTGGCGGAATCAAAGGTCGCGGCCAGGTTCAGGGACGGCGACACGGCCATGAGCCCCGGGGAGTTCCCGGTACCGATGTGCGCATTCCGCGGAATCGTATCGTTGTAGGCATCGACGACCGTCAGGCTGCCAAAATCGTTCGTCGAAGTTACCCCCTGGGAAGCCAGTACACGATCCGGCAGTCCGCTGGGTGGGCCCTTAGCCTTGCTGCTGCTGCAGGAAAGGAAGTTCAGGCTGGCCCACAATCCAATCACAAGAACGAGGATGCGTTTCTTCGTGCTTCCCTGCATGCTTTTCTTCGGGCTTCTCTTCACGCTTTTCTTCACGCTTTTGTTCACGCTTTTGTTCAAACGACAAGCTCCTAACGACATGAAAAAGGGCAATTTAATTGCGAAATGCTGGATTATAACAGACCTCGGAACGGGCTCGATTATCAACTCCGCGGCATCGCGCCGCGATGCCTGTGATTCTTGAGCACTTCCTGACAAGTTTGACGGAGATGCACGAACCGGCATTCATCCTGTATTCTCAGAAATATGGCGTCTGACTTTCTTGCCCGGATCAAGCAATCTCCCGTGTTGTGCGACGGCGCCATGGGGACGTTGCTCTACTCCAAAGGCATCTTCATCAACCGGTCTTACGATGAACTTAATCTGTCCCAGCCCGACCTGATTCGCGGCATTCACCACGAGTACCTGCAGGCCGGAGCCGAGATTATTGAAACCAATACTTTCGGTGGTAACTCTTTCCGCTTGGGCCGGCACAGTTTGGCCGACAAGGCCCGCGACATCAATCGGGCGGGCGCGCGGCTGGCCCGTGAAGCCGCCAAGAGCTTCGATGTATGGGTCGCGGGATCGGTTGGCCCGCTGGGAACCAGAATCGAACCCCTGGGAAAAACCTCGTTCCAGGAAGCCCGCGAGGCTTTCCGCGAGCAGATTGAAGTGTTGGTGGAAAGCGGCGTTGACCTGCTGATTCTGGAGACGTTCGGATACCTGGAAGAGATCCACCAAGCGTTGCTAGCGGCCAAGGATGTGAGCGCGTCGTTGCCGATCGTGGCGCAGGTCACCATCGATGAAGACGGCAACTGCCTCGACGGCTCCGACCCGCAGACGTTTGTAGCCAAGCTCGAAGAGTGGGGAGCCGACGTGATTGGCTGCAATTGCAGCGTAGGTCCCGTCGCCATGCTGGACGCGATGGAGAAAGTGCGGGCCGCGACTTCCCTGCCGCTGGCGGCCCAACCCAATGCAGGCATTCCGCGCTCGGTGGATGGCAGAAATATTTATCTGTGCTCGCCAGAGTATATGGCGAGCTACGCGCGCAAGTTTGTCGCGGCGGGTGTGCGGCTGGTGGGCGGATGCTGTGGCACGACTCCGGAGCATATCCGCGTGATGAAGTCTGCGCTGCGGGTGGGCGAGGCCCGCGGCAAGGCCGCGGCCAGCCTTGTGGCAGGCGGCCATGCCACGCCGCTGGCTGCTCCGACCGTACCGCTGGAGAATCGTTCCCTACTAGGGAAGAAACTGGCTCGCGGCGAGTTTGTAACCATGGTCGAGATCGTGCCTCCGAAAGGGATCGATGTTGGCAAGGAAGTCGAGGGAGCGCGGTTTCTGAAGTCGGTGGGTGTGGATGCGGTCAACATCCCGGACAGTCCGCGAGCCTCGGCGCGCATGAGCAACCAAGCGCTGTCGTTGCTGATTCAGCGTGAAGTCGGCATTGACGCTATTTTGCATTACACCTGCCGCGATCGAAATGTGTTGTGCATTCAGAGCGATCTGCTGGGTGCAGCGGCGGTCGGGATCAAGAATCTGATCTGCATCACCGGCGATCCACCGAAGATGGGGAATTATCCCGATGCGACTGCCGTGTTTGACGTGGACGCGATTGGACTGGTCAACATCGTGCACAACCTGAATCGCGGGCTCGATCTGGGCGGAAATCCGATTGGCGCCGGGACGGGCTTCGTGATTGGCGTGGGCGCGAACCCAGGGTTGACCGACTTGGATGAGGAGATTCGGCGGTTCGAATACAAAGTCCAGGCCGGGGCGGAATATGCGGTGACGCAGCCGGTGTTCGACATGCGTCTGCTGGAGAACTTTCTGGAGCGCCTGGAAAAAGCGCATTGCCGGATTCCAGTCGTGGCCGGGATATGGCCTTTAGTGAGCGTGCGCAACGCCGAATTCATGAAGAATGAGTTGAGGGTTTCCGTGCCGGATTCCATTCTCGAGCGCATGGCGCGGGCGCAGACTCCGGAACTGGCGCGGGCCGAGGGCGTGGCGGTGGCGCGGGAAATGCTGATCGCCGCCCGCCAAATGGTGCAGGGAGCGCAGATCAGCGCGCCGCAGGGGAGATACAGCTCGGCGGTGGATGTGTTGGAAGCGCTGGGATCGTAAGCGGGGTGCGGCCTCCCGATTTTTTCCATCAACGCCTTGCAGTTGTTTCACGAACTGCTTCCCGCGGTGGGAACATATCGTCCGTTTTCTTGATTCTTCCGATAAAAAAGACTGGACACTTCTTCGAAATAGTTGCATTACAATAGGGGACGGAGCGAAAAACCCCGTTGCCTAAGTTTGAAGAGTGTCTCCAGCGGCTGGAGAAAATTGTTCAGGAACTGGAGAAGGGAGAAGTCCCTTTGGAGACCTCTCTCACGCTGTTCGAAGAGGGCATGCAGCTTTCTTCGGCCTGCCGGAAGGAACTGGAACAGGCGGAAGGAAAAGTTGAAATTCTGCTGAAGAAGAACGGGAAGTTGCAAGCTGAACCATTCGAAGCGCTGACAGAAAAGTTGCCTGCACGACGGTAAGTGTGCGGATTTCTGGCCGCGATTCGAAATCTGTGGATGTCTGTGGAGTCGTGGTTTCCCAAGCCACCCCGCGGCCCTAGTCGGTTGTCGACGTCCGCCGTTGGCTTCCGCCGTTTACTTCCGCCGTTTACAACGGTTGAAGAGGGGGAAGTATGACTCAAAGTGTAGTTCTTCTCGAGAGCAATCCTGGAGTGGCGAGGGCTCTGGCCGGTGGCCTCCGCTCTCACTTTTCCGTGCACGTAACCCGCTCCCGCGAGGAGTTGCGGGACGATGTAACTCGAACCAATCCGGAAGCCGTGGTTGTCAATCTCGAGCACTGGCTGCTCGCTGATGTTGAGAGTCTGCACCGCGACTTTCCCACCCTGCCCATCGTCTGCACGCACCGTGTTCCTGATGAAGAAATGTGGATGGCTGCGCTCGCGGCCGGCGCCAGCGATGTATGTCCCGCGGATGACGTGGGGCATGTGCTCAGGTCAGTCCTGCGAAACCTGGCGCTTCCACCCACTGCTGCAGCGTAGATTTATTTTTTGCGGGAAGGACGCCCTATCGGCGTCCTAATTTTTTTGTGCTCTGACTGCGGTGCCGCGGTGATCGTCCTGTGCGATCATTCCCAAACCGCGGCTCCTCCATCCTCCGCCTTGTTATACTCACTGCTTCATGCTCAGCCAGACTCTCGAACAAGGACGGCAGTTGACCGACTCCGCGCTCGACCGGCTTATTCCGCTGGAGACCGAGCATCCGGAATCGATCCACAAGGCCATGCGCCACAGCTTGTTTGCCGGCGGAAAACGCCTGCGGCCCGTGCTCTGCATGGAGGCGGGCCGGATGGTGGCGGGATCGTTGCCGGCGCGCATCGAAGAACTGGGCGCGGCGCTCGAAATGCTGCACACCTATTCGCTGATTCATGACGATCTGCCCGCGCTCGACAATGACGATCTGCGGCGCGGACGGCCGACGTGCCACAAAGCGTTTGGCGAGGCCATCGCGATTCTGGCTGGTGACGCCTTGCAGACGCAGGCCTATGAAGTTCTGGCGCGGCTGAAGTGTCCGGCGGAAGCGCGCGTGCGGATTATCGAGGAGATCGCCCACGGCACGGGAACCATCGACGGCATGATCGGAGGGCAAGTCGTCGATCTTGAGGCGGAACATTCGCGGCCAACCGCGGAGATGCTGGAGTATATTCATCGTTCGAAAACCGCGGCGCTCATCACGGCGAGCCTGGTAAGCGGCGGGCTCTATGCCGGCGCGAAAGAGAATCAGGTTGCGAAGTTGCGGGCGTTTGGATTAGCGATTGGCCTGGCTTTTCAAATTGTGGACGACGTGCTGGATGTGACACAGACTTCGGAACAACTGGGCAAAACCGCAGGAAAAGACACCGCGTCTGAGAAAGTAACCTACCCGGCTCTGTTTGGGATTGAAGGATCGGTGCAGCGAGCGGACGCTTTGGTAAACCAGGCGTTTGCCGAACTGGAGAGCTTCGGCGAGCTGGCGAAGCCGCTTAAGGAGTTGGCGCGATATCTGGTGGAAAGAAAGAAATGAGCGACACCAGCTCCGCGCCGAACGAGATCCCGGCGAAAGAGTCACGTGCAGCCATGGCTGCCCGATATGCCGCGGTTGTCCTCGGTGCCGTCGTCGGCTCTGCCGTCCTGAAACCTCTTCTGCCTCGGATTCTCGCGATGCCCCGGATTCAGCAGTTTTGGGGCCCGGTCATTCTGGCATTCATTCTCGGGCTTCTCTGGTTCGGGTTTGCATATCTCGCGCTGTGGCGCGCCCGCTCCGGCAACGATGCCTCTCGTCGGCGGCAAGATCTTTCGTCGAATAGCCGAAGGGCTGTTGGGAGGACGATCACTCGCGCGATTGCGATCGCGGGTGTGTTAGCGATTACTGGATCCTCGGCCCTAGATCTGAATGACGAAATCCTTGAATCACGAGACCTTCCATGGATCGCCCCGTTGATCACCGTGCAGAAGTATGGATTCGTAACAGTGAACAGAATGTTTCCCTGTCAAAGGGAGGGATCCGACCTCGGCTGTGAAGCGTACAAGTGGATACCGACATTTATTGCAGCTAACACCCTCGCCTACTTCCCGTTTGTACTGATCACTTTGTTTTCCTTCCAGCGTTGGAAGGCAGTTAGGAAAACGATGCAGGTGGCGGCGCATCTCTTCGCGCATTGGTGCCCGTTGGCTGCGGGTGCGGGCTTAGTAGCGCTCCAGGTCATGGCTGGATTAAACCTCGCCACACAGGACAGCCTTTTTCCTAATCCCGGCATCGGACACTGGCACTTCGGGGCTTGGGAGCAAATCAATGACATTACCGGCACTGTGATCACCATAGCCGGGCTCTCGCTTCCCTTCTACTTTTATCGCGTGATCCGGCGCGGGCAAGGCTTGGATGAAGTGCGACTCGCACTCGCGGATGCGACATCTCTATCGGCGACGATGCTGGCAGCGCTCATGCTCGGTGACGTCTATTGAATGCGAACTCGTGCGCTGGCCGGCATAGCGCTGACGACACGGGCTCTGTGAAGATACTCTTGTGAATATTGCTTTGAACAAGCACACTCCTCCCACACTCGAAACCGCGCGGCTGCGATTGCGGCCGTACAGCTACGCTGACATCGCGGAGTTGCTGCCACTGATCGGGGCCCGTGAAGTGGCGGCCAATTCGTTGCGCATCCCGCATCCTTACACCGAGCAGGACGCTCGCGACTTTCTGGTCAGAATCAGCGACGGCAGTGAAACCCGGGTTGCGATCACGCTGCTCAGCGACGGGCCTCTGAAAGGACGGCTGATCGGAGGGGTTGGGCTCAGGTTTGCATTCGACCATCAGCACGCTGAGCTGGGCTACTGGATCGGCGTACCTTATTGGGGCAATGGCTATGCCACTGAAGCAGCCCGCGCTATGTTGCGCTATGGATTCGAGTCGCTCAAGCTGCACCGCATCTTCGCCTCTTACTTCAAGCACAACGCCGCCTCGGGACGGATTCTGGTGAAGCTGGGCATGCGGCACGAAGGATGCCAGCGCGAACACATCCGCAAGTGGGATCAGTTCGTCGATTTGGAGTTGTACGGGCTGCTGCGACAGGAATGGGAGAGCTCCGCGCAGGAACGAGAGTAAGAATTCATGAGTGGGAGGTTCGCGAGTAATTAGTTTCGCGAGTAAAATGCCAAGTGCAATGGCAGTCTCCACTGACATTTCTTCGCTTCCCTCCACTCGATCGTCGAGTGTGCAATCCCAGAATGTCCAACTTCTGGACATCCTGGCCATCGCCGCGCATCGCGACGACGTAGAGCAGACTTGCGGCGGCACGCTGCTGAAAGCCGCGCAGCGCGGGCAGCGCGCGGGCATTCTCGACCTGACTCAGGGTGAAATGGGCACGCGCGGGACTGCCGACGATCGCGCCCGCGAGGCTGCCGACGCAGCGAAGATTCTGGGTGTGAGTTGGCGGCGTGCGCTTGATATTCCCGACGGACGCGTCGAGAACACCTGGGAGAACCGGCTGAAAGTCGCCAGCGTGATTCGGGAGACGCGCCCGCGGGTGATTATTCTGCCCTACTGGAAGGGGCGGCATCCTGACCATTACACGGCTTCGGTGTTGGGATATGAGGCTTGCTTTCTGGCGGGACTGGCGAAACTGGATCCGAAAAAAGCTCTCAGCTCTCAGCTGTCAGCTGTCAGCCAAACCCCTTCGGATGCGAATGCTGACGTTCCGCTGGCTCCGCACCGGCCGTTTAAGATTCTCTATGCTACGCTCTACTACGACGTTCGGCCGACTTTCGTGGTCGACATCGGCGAGCAGTTTGAGGGGAAGTTTGCTTCTATTCTCGCGTACAAGTCGCAGTTCAGCGACCAGGAAGCGGGTAAGGACCTGTTCCCTGCTCACGACGAGATTCGCGCCCGGGTTGAGGCCATGGCTCGCTTCTACGGGATGCTGGGCGGCGTGACCCACGCCGAGCCGTTCCTGCAGAAAGAAGTCGGGCTGGTGGAGGACTTGTTGGCGATTCCGGTCAAATCCATTTAGCATTACTGCACTTAGAAAACTGCGCCAAAAAAACACTCGGAGGAGAATTCGCAAATATGTCTCGTTTCTTTTTCACCCTCATCATCACTTCGGCGATGGCTGCCAGCGCCGCCGCCCAGGCCGGAACCTGGCAGATTGACCCTAATCACTCGGCGGCGCAATTTTCTGTGCGCCACTTGGGAGTATCCACTGTGCGGGGCGCGTTCACGAAACTGAGCGGCTCGGCGACACATGACCCGGCCGACCCATCGAAAGACTCTCTCGAGGCCACGATCGACACGGCCTCGGTGGATACACGCGTGGAAATGCGCGACAACGATTTGCGCAGCCCTCACTTTCTCGACACGCAGAAGTATCCGACCATTACCTTTCATTCCAAGACAACGAAAGTGGCCGGGCCGGGAAAACTGCTGATCGCCGGCGACCTGACGCTGCACGGCGTGACCAAGGAAGTGGTGCTCGACGTGGATGGTCCGTCGGCCGCGATCAAAGATCCGTGGGGCAACCAGCGCATTGGCGCCTCGGCGACGACGAAGATCAGCCGCCAGGATTTTGGCGTGAGTGGCGCTCCCGGCGCGGTGGGAGACGAAATCACCATCACCCTCGATGTGGAATTGATTCAGCCGAAGGCGAAGTAGGGCGGTAGTGGTGCCGTTTCGCAAACGGCACCACTTACCATCAACTTGAAGCCCCTGCAATCGCCGCTTAGAAAATCCTGGTGAACAGCCAGAACAACGATCCCGACAAAAGCATCGCGACAGGAAGGGTGAGCACCCAAGCAAGGAGCAGGTTGCGCACCGTGCTCATCTGAATGCCGGAATGATTGGCGGCCATGGTTCCGGCCACGCCTGAGGAAAGTACGTGCGTGGTGCTGACCGGTAATCCGAATCCGTCGGCCGCGCCGATCGTTGCCATGGCGGTGATTTCTGCGGCGGCGCCCTGCGCGTAGGTCAGGTGCTCTTTGCCGATTTTTTCGCCCACCGTCACCACGATCCTCTTCCAGCCGATCATCGTTCCCAATCCCAAAGCCATCGCCACTGCAACCTTCACCCAGGTGGGGATGAATTTCGTCGATTGATCGACGTGCTTTTTATAGTTGGCGAGAACGGCGGCATCCTCGGTTGAGAATTTCGGCTGGCCGCTCTTCGCCGTGAGACGCAGAGCCTCGCTCACCAGATAAAGGTCGTTGCGGAAGTTGCGAACCCGGTCATTGGGAACGTTCTTGAGTTCCTTGTAGATGGCGGTTTCGTTGCCAATGTCGTTGACCAGGGTGCGCATCGCCAGCATGGTGTTGGCATTGAATTGCTTGGTGCGGATGTAGGCGGTCACGTCGTCGCGCGCGTCTCCAATGACGGCGCCCGGTTCGACGTAGTGGTCGAGTACGGCAGCGGCCTGTTGCGAAACGGCGATGAAATCCTGCGACTGCTGATAGCTCACGGCGTGGTTCAGGGCGTAGGCCGTGGGCACGGTGCCGATCAGGATGAGCATGATCAGTCCCATGCCCTTCTGCCCGTCGTTGGAGCCGTGGAAGAAACTCACGCCGGTGCAGGTGAGAATGAGCAGGCAGCGAATATAGAACGGCGGCGGAGCGTCGCCCTCGGGAGCGCTGTAAAGTTTCGGATCTTTAATGAGCGCCTTCGCTGCCAGCAGCAGAAGCGCGGCTACGCCGAATCCGACGACCGGCGAGAGCAGCAGCGACTTGCCGATGTTGGCGGCTTGTCCCCAGTCGACTCCTGATGTGCCGCTTCTCCCAGCCATCAGTTGGTTGGCGATGCCTACACCGATAACCGAGCCGATCAGAGTGTGAGAACTGGAGGCGGGCAAACCCAACCACCATGTACCCAGATTCCAGATGATCGCAGCGACCAGCAACGCGAAAACCATGGCGAATCCGGCCTTGCTGCCCACCTGCAAAATCAACTCCACGGGCAGCAGCGAGACTATGGTGAATGCGACCGCCCCGGAGGAAACCATGACTCCGGCAAAGTTGCAGATGCCCGACCACACCACCGCGATATGCGGCTCCAGAGAATGGGTGTAAATGACAGTCGCGACCGCGTTGGCCGTGTCGTGAAATCCGTTCACAAACTCAAAGCCGAGAGCCACAAACAGAGCTATGCCAAGCAGGACGAATGGCATCACCGATTCGTTGTGAACCGTGGACAAGTCCCCCAGCAGGCGCTGTCCGGCGTAGACGAAGCCGATGATCAGGACGATGCCGAAAACGATCATGCCGATCTTGGCGATCTTGCCGGGAGACGAGTTGGAAAGCTTGGAGTCAAGGACGGTGGAGGTAGCGGACATTGGTGATCCTTTGTGATCGCTAGGAAGCCAGGATTTTGAACCTAACGTGAATGGCCGAACTATAGTGAAGGAATGTTACGGGCGTGTTAAAAAGCGGTGGTGGTAGTGTCTGAAATCGGAAGCAGCAAAATGGGGGTTAAGCCAGTACCGGTTCGCGTACGAAACACGTCGCGACGGCCCCCTGGAACCGGTTCTAGCGGCATTCTCGCTATAATGAAAGTGTGAGCGAAAACGAAATCGAGCAAGTTGCATCCGCGGAGTTTCCGACCCGCTGGGGCAAGTTCCGCATCTATGGCTTTCGCTCGGGCTTTGCTTCGCGATCCGGTTCCGATGGCGGTCGCGACGTGGAAGAGGCTGTCGCCCTGGTAATGGGCGATGTGAAGTCCGGGCCGCCGCTGGTTCGCATTCATTCCCAGTGCCTGACCGGCGACGTCTTTCATTCTCTGCGTTGCGATTGCCGCCAGCAGCTTGAACTGTCGCTGTCGATGATCAGCGAGGAAGGCGCCGGCATCCTCATCTACGAGCAACAGGAAGGCCGAGGCATTGGCCTGATGGCAAAACTGCAAGCCTACGAACTGCAGGATGCGGGGCTCGACACGGTCGAAGCCAACGAACGCCTCGGCTTCAAGAACGACTACCGCGACTTTACGCTGCCCGCCGAGATTCTCAAGTCTCTCGGCGTAATGCGCGTGCGTCTGTTATCGAACAATCCTGAAAAGGTTGAGGCCCTGGAAAGCGCCGGAGTGCAAGTGGTGGAGCGCGTCCCCTGCGAAGTCACGCCCAGCCCGCACGCTGAGGAATATCTCAAGACCAAGAAGGAAAAGCTCGGGCATTTGTTCACATAAGGCTCGATTCCGCGATCACGAAGAGTTTCGCTGGAGTGTTCTTTATTGGTGTGACTTCGAGTCCTTCGTGGTAAGGATAAATTGCACGGATTCTCCCCCCGTGCTCTAATCTCGGTCGAACACCGTTGATGCCGGCGCCAACTCAATCCAGAACCCGCCCATTCTCGTCCAGTCTTGCATTGTGGCTCGCACTAATCGGGGCGGCGTCGATGCTCTACTATCACCAGAGAATGTTCATGCCCCGCGTGGTCGCGGTGCGGACGGCGGCGGGTCTGGGCAACGGCTATTCGTTCGGCAACGACTTCTACCAGGTGTGGCTCACTTCGGGGCAGTGGCTGCGGCAAGGCCGCGATCTCTACAGCGAGGAAATGACCCGCGAAATCCAGACCGGCCTCTACGGCCGCCCGCTGGATTCGAACCGTCCGACTGATCCCGTCGATCGCCGTGTATTCCCGTATCCTGCGTTCGCGGACCTGTTGTTCTGGCCAGCTTCTGAATTTCCCTTTGCGCTCGTGCGGGTAACGGTAGTGTGCATGCTGGCGGCGCTCACATTTGCCAGCGTTCCGTTATGGCTGCGCGCACTCGAATGGCGCCTGAACGGGAAGTGGGTCGCCGTGATTCTTTCGCTCACGCTGTGCAGCTATCCGGCGCTGGAGGCCTTGTTCGCCGCTCAGCTCGGGCTGTTCGTGGCGTTTCTACTGGCGGCCTCGCTCGTCGCATTGCAGCGGAACCGGTTCCTGCTGGCCGGAATCCTGATGGCAATCACGACCATCAAGCCGCAAGTGGCGGTGCTCGCAATCTTTTATTTTCTCCTTTGGAGCCTGCACGACTGGCGGGTGCGTGGCCGCTTCTGCCTCGGATTCTTCTCGACTTTAGTTTTGCTGGTCGGTGCGTCGCTCGTCGTGATGCCGCACTGGATTCAATCCTGGACCCACACCGTCCTCGCCTACCGGCACTACACGCGGCCGCCGCTGGTGACGGAAGTTCTCACCGCACCCCTGGGATCGCGCCTGTCCGCTCCGGCAACGCTTGTACTGACCGCCGCTTCAATCATCATCGCAATGATGCTGGCTTGGCGCAATCGCGCCGCCACGTTCAATTCGTTCGCCTTCTGGATCACGCTCACCATCTTGCTTTCGATCACAACCATCACCATTCTTCCTGGGCAGGCGGTTTACGATCACCTCATTCTTCTGCCGGGAATCCTGCTGGTGGTGCGCCACCGCCGGGAACTCCGCGATGCAGGCCCCGTCCCACGAATCCTGCTGACGATTGGCAGTCTCGTTCTTTTTTGGCCCTGGATCGCCGCGTTTGCGCTGATCCTGCTGCGGCCGTTGCTGGCACAGGCGATTTTCGATTCGACTGCTGTCTTTGCTCTGCCCATTCGCAGCGCGGCCTCGCTTCCCTTCGCCGTGCTCGCACTCCTCGCCTGGATGTGGCGCATCTCGACCTCGTCTGTTTCGACTGAGCCTGTCAGCTCCGTGAGGGATCAAGCATCCGCTTGAGCGCGTTCCTGTGTTTGACTGGCAGGTATCGCAGGGCCGCGCGTGCCAGCTCAGAGTAGACTGCGCGAGCATCCGGCGAACCGCGCAGCACGCGCAGATGTTCCTTCACCGTATCCACGTCACCGCGGACCAGCGGCCCGCTGAACGCGCCCGCCGCGCCGAATGCCGCGTAGTTCGCCAGCGTCTGGCGCAGGATCGGAATCATTCTCTCTTTCGCCGCCTTCGGGTTCACGCCCGCCAGAGCTGCGACCTGCTCGGTAGTGGCTAGAAGCGCAGTAAACAGAGGCGATGCAAAAGTTCCCCAGGCGTGATAAGCAGCTTTTTCTTTCTTGCCAATCGAATAGGCGTGACCACGCAGGTCTTCCACTACGCGACGTCCCAGCCGCACCGCTCGCGCGTCGCCTTCAACCGCAAAGGACACTCCGGCGAGCGAAGGCTGGGAACCTCGCACAAACGTCATCAGCGGATGCACCGACGCCACGGCCGCTCCGTGGCTGCGCAAGGCGGCCAGCGCATCGCTGGTGAGCGCGCCGCTGGAATGCAGCGCGACTTTCCCCTTCCACTCAAGCTTCCCTGCAAGCGACCGCGCGGCTCGGGCGATTGCCGCATCCGGCACGCATAGCCATATCAATTCGGCTCGCACCGCCGACAAGTCAGTCGATGCTCGCGCGCCTACCAGCCGGGCCAACCGCTGCGCCGT
>JBELAE010000359.1:0-5464 GCA_049509155.1 Candidatus Sulfotelmatobacter sp. | reverse complement strand
GACGACTGTTCTCATTCATTCCGGGCTGGATCCCGAACCGCTGGCGGGGCAGGTGTATCGCGAAAATGAAGTGCTGCCCACCTCTGCCGCGAACCTCTGGTACACCCGAGAAGCGATTTTTGTGGATCCCGCCGGCGCGATGATGGGTCAGGCGGACCGGTGGAGGCGTCTGGTACGGTTGCTGCAGCCGGGGCGATTTTCCGCGGCGATCGGAAAACGTGCGCAAGCGCCGCGGGCCGCGCTGGTGTGTTTCGATTGCGAGACCTTCCTGCAGCCGGGTGCGAGCGAAACGGCGGTATCGGCGGCGCGAAGATTGTCGGTACGTCTGCAGGAAGTTTCTCAGCTGCTGGGGATCAGCTTTCCGGTTTACGTTTTGTTCACCAAGCTGGACCGCATATCTTTTTTCGGCGACTTCGTGCGCGGCATGAGCAAGGACGAAGCCTCCGAAGTCCTGGGAGCGACTTTGCCATTGCGTTCGCTGAGCGCCGGCGTTTATGCAGATGAAGAAACTCGCCGCCTCACCAAGGCTTTCGACGATATTTTTTACTCGCTGGCGGAACGACGCATTGTATTTCTTCCCCGCGAAAATGAAGGGGAGAAGCTGCCGGGCATTTACGAGTTCCCCCGGGAACTGCGGAAACTGCGTACTCTGCTGGTGCAGTTTCTGGTGGACCTGGCGCGCCCCAGCCATCTGGGCACGAATCCTTTCCTGCGTGGTTTTTATTTCACCGGAGTGCGGCCGGTGGTGGTGGACGACGTAGTTGCGGCGCCGGCTCCCGTGGAAGCCGCCGAAGCAGGATACGGTTCGGGTGCGACGCAAATCTTCCGCGGCGTGGGTTCGCAGCTGCAGTCAGCGCCGGTAGTGGCACGCGGCGGCTCGCGCCGGGTGCCGCAGTGGGTTTTCCTGACAAGTCTGTTCAACGACGTGCTGGTGAAAGACCGCGTGGCGCTAGCCGCCAGCGGATCGAGCTCGCGGGTCAATCTGCTGCGCCGCATCGCGTTGGGTCTCGCCCTGTTGGTGGTGCTGTTCTGCCTGACCGGGTTCGTGGTTTCGTTTTTCCGCAACCGCGCGTTGGAGACTCGAGTGCAAGAAGCTGTGACTGAGTTGAAAGAAGTGCAACCGGGGACCAATCAGTCGGCGGCTGGTTTAGCCGACCTGACCAAGCTGGATAATTTACGTCGCGAACTCGTCGATCTCACCAACTACGAAGAAAATGGACCGCCCCTCGGTCTCCGTTGGTTTCTGTATGACGGTGATCAGATTTACCCGGACGCCAAGCGCGTCTACTTCCTGCGCTTTAAGAGTCTGCTGTTCGCCGAGACGCAAAAACGGATTACCGAGAGCTTGACCGCTGTAGCGGGCAAGTCCGCGACCAATGCGCCCAATGACAGCTACCAGAAAACTTATGACGAGTTGAAGGCGTACTTGATTACGACCGACCCCGATGATCACACCTATAGCACAACCGCATTCCTGACTCCGGTTTTGATGAGCCACTGGATCGCAGGGCGGGACATCGAGAAGGACCGCAAGGATCTGGCGACGCTGCAGTTTGATTTTTTTGCCACGGAACTGGCGAAGGAGAACCCGTTTCCCACGGGCAACTCGAAAGATGTGATCGAGGGGGCGCGCGCCTATCTGAAACAGTTTTCTGGAATCGATCGCAACTACGCGCAGCTGTTGTCCCGGGTGGCGCAGAAAGACGTGAGCTTCAACGATCAATTTCCTGATTCTGCCGGCGTCATCGCGAGCAGCCACAAAGTGAAAGGGGCGTTCACGCGTAGCGGTTACTTGGCTGTACAAGATGCGCTGAAGAATTCCGCGAATTTGGGTGGTGAAGAATGGGTCGTGGGCAAGAACGACCTCAAAGACATGGACCCGAATGCCATGCGGCAAAAGCTGTCCGATCGCTACAACCAGGATTTTGTGAACGAGTGGAATACGGTGCTGAAGACGTCGACTGTGCCCCCCTATAGCGGCTTTCCGGATGCGGACAAGAAGCTGGCGAGGATTACGGATACGAAGTCTCCACTGATGGAACTGTTTTACTTCGTTTCTCACAACATTGACCCCGCGCCGGCAGATGTGAAGGCGCCTTTCGCCCCAGTGCAAGAGGTCGAGCCTCCGGGACCGCCGGACAAGTTGCCAGACGTGTTGATTGCGAAGCCGACGCAGGATTACGTGAAGGCTCTCGGCGGACTCAACGCAGCGATTCACTCGCTTGCGCAGAGTCCGGCAGCCGCGGATCCAGCGCTGCTGGCCCAGGCTTCGACCGCGCAGACGGCGGCTTCTAGTGCGGTGACGGCCGTGATCACTTCCATTCCCGTCGACAACTCGCAGCCAGTTGGAAATGAGAAGCAGGTGCGACGGTTGCTGGAGGAGCCGATTACGGCGCTGGATGGTCCAGTAAAGCTAGGCCCGCTCAAAGCCGCCGGCGCCGCTGCTGCGGAATTCTGCTCGCAGATGAAGGGCATGTATCCCTTCGATCCAACCTCGTTGAAGGAAATGCCGCTCGACCAACTCTATTCTTTGCTGGCGGGCGATGCCTGGAAGAAACTTAGCGACAGCGCGAAATCGTTTGTGCTTAAAGTGGGCTCTGGCTATGCGGCAAACCCGACCGCAACTCCAAAACCGTCGCAGGATTTCGTTCGCTTCTTGAGCAAGATGGGAGCTCTCAGCGAGGTGATGTATCCCAATGGGTCGGCGCCGCCGCATTTCTCTTACACGCTGAAAAGCCTGCCCAGCAACCTCGAGGGTGTGGAGGTAGCGATCGGAAGCGATAAGCTCACGGGTAAGGACGCGCAGAAAACCTTCGTTTGGACGGGCGCACCTGAAAACATTGATGTCTCAAAGAATGGGGACACGCTGGACTCGGCCAGCGGGCCGTGGGCCGTCTTCCACTTCGTTGCGCGTGCCCACCACCTGACCTACAACAATCTAGAGTGGGTGATTGAGAACAATGACCAGCCAGTGAAACTACCCAACGGCAAGATCAAGTCCTACGACTATCAATTGCAGGTCTCGGGCACTGCGAATCCATTCTTCGATCTGCCCGGGCTGAAGTGTGTGAGTCAAGTCGCGGGGAAATAGCACTGCCTAGCCGTGATTTTCAGGTGGAACTCTTTTGGTCGGGTTGTCCGGATAGCCGGCCTAAGAGTCGATCTTTCCATGAGGGATGAACGGCACGGATGAGCAGGCAGGTGATGTTGTCGTCGCTGTTGCCCACTTTTGCCGCCTCGATCAGATCGGCACAGGCCTGTTCCAGAGACTCTTGGTTGACGGCTTCGGCCATCCTCTCTTCCTTCACGTAGCGCGACATTCCGTCGCTGCAGAGCAAGAGCACGTCGTCGGAAGTGAACTCATGATCGGCCAGGTCGGGCTCCACGCTGTCGTCGGTGCCTAGAGCGCGCACGATCACATTTTGCATTTTGGAGTGTTCCGCTTCTTCCAGAGTAATCAGTCCGCGTCTGACTTGTTCCATCACCAGCGAGTGATCGTTGGTCAGTTGCACGACATCCTTGTTGCGGATCAGGTAAACGCGGCTGTCGCCGACATTGGCAACGGAAAAAAGATTGCCCTCCACCGAGACGGCGACAATCGTGGAGCCCATACCCGCGTGATCGGGGTTGGTTGCTCCCGAGTCGTGGATCGTCTGATTGGCCAACTGAATCGCCGTCGCGAGGGTCACCGCACGTTGCGACACGCCTTCGAACCGGGATCCTCCGACGGGCGCGGTGGTGGGGTCCTGACGGAAGTAATCGAGCACGGTATCCACGGCGATCTTGCTGGCCATTTCTCCGGCTTGCTGCCCACCCATGCCATCGCAGACCACAAAAATTCCATAGCGCAGGTCGTATCCGAAATTATCCTCGTTGTTCTTGCGCACGAGGCCGATGTCAGTACTGCCGGCGACTTGGATTAATAAACTCATGGTGGGATTGCAGCGCTAAATCCTACCGCACACCGAGCCCTGGCTGAAACAGAAAAACATCAACCACGAAAGGAAAGAAGCGCGATGAACCTCATGAGTATCGCGAGATGAGTATCGCGAGCGCTTCCTTGGGATGCACTCCCAGGGGCTGAGGGCCGGAGCGCGGGGCTCAACCGGTTCGCCCGAACACTTTACCCTTCTTCGCTTTCTTGAGGAGATCCTGCCACTCATTTTGCCAGGTGATGCTGGCGTATTCGGCGATGGGTTGAGCGGCCTTGAGTGTCTGGGCTGCCTGCTTTCGATCGCCCGCGTCCATGGCTGCTTTCGCCTGTTGGATCACCATGGAAAGCTGGCGATCGGCAACTGACTTGCGCCGTGAAGCGAAGGCCGGGACGATGCGCGTCAGCAGCGCGGATTCCGAACCGCTGCCCAGATTTTGCAGAGTTCCTGCACCGGCGTCGAGGCGATCCAGGGCAGCATAGGCTTTTCCGACCGCCCGGAGGGCGGCCAATTCACTCTTGCTGGCTGCGCGCAGCCGCTTCAAAGTGGCCTGAACCGGCTCGGACTCCAGAACGGAACTGGCCTGCGACTCGAGGTATTTGACTGCCTCCGCATAGTGCTCCTGGGAGGCGAGGAGTTCGGCGGTCTGCAGCGCGGCGTCGACATCGCGTTGCAACGATTGCAGCCGGGCGCGGGCGTCTTCCAGCAGAAAGACCAGAGAGGCCGCCGACGGATCATCGCTGACCGGCGAGAGTAAATCGACGACGGCTGCGTACGACCCCCGGGTCATCAATTCCTGGGCCTGGCGGAGTAATCCGCGGAGCTGGTTGTTTTTGAGGTGCTGATCGGCTTCCTGCCGCGCGAAGTCCATCAGTTCCGCGATTTCGGGTGAGAAGATTCCCTCCTTCTGGCAGGATTCGAGAAGGCGTAGGGCTTCAAGGTATCGCCCGCCGCTGAGCGCTTCATGGGCGCGGGTGAGATATTCAGCCCGGGCTTGTTCCTGGCTGCGCGATGACATCTGCCCCACGATGCTGGCTTGCAGAGCCAGCAGGCGCTCGTTTCCGGGTGCTTGCTGGAGTTCGTCGCGCACCAGCTTGAGAGCTTCCTCGGGCGAGGCTTCCATCAAACCGCGGCAGCCCAGAACAACTTCATCGACGCGGCGGCGAATCTCGGCTTCGCGCAGTTTCCGCGCCAGATTCCCTTTGAACTTCATCAGCATGGGTTCGGTGGGCATGCGTTCCAGGGCCTGATCCACCAGCTGCGCGGCGCGGATAAGTTCCTCGAGGGTAGAGGCGAGCGAAATCTCGTTTTGCAGTTGTTCCAGGATTCGTCGCCGCTGTTCCTGTTCGCGACCGGTCTTCGCCGCGGCCTGCAACGTAATGAGTTCCGGATTCGAGGGATCGACGCGTTCGACTTCGGCCAGCACTTCCATGGCAGCGGTGAAGTGGCGCGCGCCGATCTCCCGGCGGGCAGACTCCAGCAGTTGCCGGGCTCTTGCCAAACGAGCCGCTTCTTCGATCAGACGCGCCAAG
>JBELAE010000358.1:0-5493 GCA_049509155.1 Candidatus Sulfotelmatobacter sp. | reverse complement strand
GACTCACGCAGGCGCGTCATGCCCGCCTGCAGATCCGCGTCGTTATATCCGGGGTGACAAACGAATTCCCATGTGCCCTCGGGAATGCTGCGGGCAATGGCGTGGAACAGAGTTTCATCGAGCGCTCCAGTAACAACGATGCCGAGTGTGCCATCGGGTGTGGTGAACCCTTCTCGATCGACCGCCTCGCGAAACTTTCCGGCGAAGCTGCCTAATATGCGGACCTCGGCGTAGCGAGTCCAAAGGCTTGGGCGTGCCAGAAGGTGGCTCGATTGCAGGGGCAGGCGGGGCCCAAATGGATTGCGCACTGCGCGCACTTCGCAAGCTGCCGCCGCGCGCAGCACAGGCCGGAGAATCTTGGGGAACAAGTGAGTGTGCTTGTGGGTGTCGATGTGAGAAACGGCGATGCCGGCGGATTGAAGTTTGCGAATCTGCGCGGCAGTTTCGGCGGTAATTTCGTCGGCGTCCATGCGGCCGGTGATTGCGCGCGCCGCGAAGGTGATCATGCCATTGCGAAAGTGTGAGTTCGTCGTGAGAGAAGGAAGCTGAGCTGCACTAAGAACCGGAACACCGTCGGTGAGCACGACATGGCAGCCGACGCTGAGTTTTGGAACCGTGAGGGCCAGTTGCGCTGCTTCCGCGAAAGCCGGACCGTTGGCCATGAGCGTGGAAGAAGTGACGACGCCGCGTGAGTGAGCCTCCACGATCGCCCGGTTCACACCCGAAGTGAAGCCAAAATCGTCCGCGTTGACGATCAACCGCCGCACTCAGCCAGTCTAGCAGGCGGTGATCTGGCAGGAGTTCGATGCGCATGCTGGCGCGCTTCTCGGCTCGCGTAGAAACCAGAAGCTTAGGCGATTCGATGGCCGTCCGCGGCGTTTCTTCAGCGGCTCGCGTATACTCGATCAAGCCCGATTCGAGCGGTCCAATCCAGTTCCGACCAGCGCGGTTGCCCAGATCGTCGTCTGGTCCTGCGGTATGGTCCCGCCGAAGGCACGAAGGGCGGTTAGCTCAGCTGGTTAGAGCGCCTGCCTTACAAGCAGGAGGTCGCAGGTTCGAGTCCTGCACTGCCCACCATTCCTATCTACCAGTCATATTGATACGCCTTCGCGCTCCCTCAGATGAAAACATTTTCACACTATGCGGGCAAGCGAAAGCGTTGTATAGTTGGCGCCGCTTTTGAGGTCTACTAGATAGGTCAACCAGGATCCCGATGAAACCCATCACTTTTGGTTCGTGCGCTCTGTTCATTATTGTTGGTCTTGTTTTGATCGACGTGGCAATCCATCAGCCGGCGCAAAGCGCCACCAGGAATGCCGCACTCCCGCCAGTATCCGCCGCCGGCTTGTCTGCCCGACAACCTGCCGGTAGCAGCTCAGGCCAGCCGAAAGTGAGCCCTCAAGAACCCAATGTGATTTCGGTTGCCGTACATCCCCTGTCGGCGCCGGTGACTTCGCTGGTCACGCAGCAATTCACGGCCACGGTCACGGGCACCACGAAAGACACCGTGAAGTGGTCCGTTGATGGCCACTCCGGCGGCAACCCGACGGTGGGAGTGATTAGCACAACTGGCCTTTATACTCCGCCCGCGAACTTTGTAGTTGGCACTCATACGATCACCGCAACCAGCGAGGCAAATCGAACCGCATCCGGCTCCGCCACCGCCTACCTCGTGGCTTATGCGGGGATCTACACCAACAAGAATGACAATTCCCGTACGGGGCAGAACTTGCAGGAAACGGTCTTGACTCCGCAAAACGTGAACGTCAATACTTTTGGGAAACTGTTTTCATTTCCGATCGACGGAACGGTCCAGGGTCAGCCGCTTTACGTGGCCAACGTCAACATCCCCAATCCGCTGAACGGAACTGCCGGTTACCACAACGTCGTGTATTTCGGCACTGCCAATGACAGCGTGTACGCCTACGACGCCGACGGAAAAGTGCCGGCGGGGCCGCTGTGGATGGACAGTTTCATTGATCCTCCCAGCGTGGTGCCCATCCCCGGATCGTGCCTCATGATGGCGCAGCTGATCGTTGGGATTACGCCCACGCCAGTCATCGACCCCACCACGAATACGATGTACGTGGAAGCGCGAACTCTGGAGGGTCAAACCACCGCCTGCAGCGGAAACTATGTCCACCGGTTGCATGCCCTGGACATCACCACCGGTGCGGAGAAATTTGGCGGGCCAGTTGAGATTCAGGCTTCGGTCCCAGGAACCGGTGAGGGAAGTGTGGGAGGGGTGTTGGCCTTCGATCCTCTGCACGAAAACTCCCGGCCGGGTATGCTGCTTTCGCAATCCGCGCAGGACGTAAACAGCGTCGTGTATTTCGCTACCGCAGGAGACCAGGACTGGCAACCCTATCACGGCTGGATTCTGGGCTACGATTCTCAAACCCTGGCCCAGAAGTATGTCTTCTGCACCACCCCCAACGGTAAAGAAGGCGGCATATGGCAAATGGGTGGCGGGCTCGCCGCCGATACGAGCGGCAACATTTTCTTATCGACCGGGAACGGAACGGCCGACGCTACCACCGATTTTGGAGTGTCGGTACTGAAACTCACGCCAAGCAATGGCACCCTGACGCTCGCCGATTACTACACACCAGACAATTACTCGACGCTCAGTGCGAATGACTGGGACGTCACCTCGGGTGGGGTTTTGCTATTGCCCACCCAGCCTGGAAGTAATCCAAACCTTCTGGTGGCCGGGGGCAAGGAAGGAACCATTTATGTGGTTAACCGCGACAACCTCGGCGGCTACGAACAAGGCGGCAACAACATCGTGCAATACATTGTTGGCGCCATCAAGGGTTCCGTTGGCCACACGCAGTTCAATGGCATGTACAACACCCCCAGCTACTTCGATGGCAACGTCTACATCTTTGGGGAGTATGACTATCCCAAGATGTTTACCTTGAGCAACGGTTTGCTGCCCACCAAAGCAACATCGATTGGCACGGTCATCATGCGCTCACCCGACCCCATTATCTCGGCCAACGGCAGCGTCAATGGCGTTGTGTGGATGCTGGAGTTTGCGCCCAACCCCACGCTGTGGGCCTATAACCCCAGCAATCTTACCCAGGAGTACTACGACACAAACCAGGATCCAGGGCGTGATCAGGTCTCGACTACTCCGATCGTACGAGTGAACCCCACGGTCGCCAACGGGCGGGTGTATGTGCCGAACAACACCAGCGTGCTGGTCTACGGCCTCCTGCAGTAACTTTGTCTTGCGACTGTCGTCTGATTTTCCCCAATCTGGCGCGCGAGCGTCCGGCGCCGTGAGTGTGTACCATCCAAGATGGCGATTTTGTGGAGGCGGACATTTCTATGCCATGGTGGACTTTGCTTCTGTCTTTGATTGGCTCAACCCTTTTACGTCCATGCGTTCTTTGTGCTCAGGAAAATGTACCAGCGTCCAGCTCACCTGCGCGGGCTGACGCGACCTTGGCGTTGACACCGCCGATGGGTTGGAATAGCTGGGATGGTTACGGGACGACAATCAACGAGGCCCAGGTGCGAGCCAATGCACAATGGATGGCCGAGCATTTGAAGGCTTTTGGCTGGCAGTACGTCACCGTCGATATGGAATGGTTCGTTGCGAACCCGACGGCGGAAGGCAACTCAAAGAACTTTCAGTACTCTCTCGACGCGAACGGCCGTTACACGCCTGCAGTGAACCGGTTTCCATCGGCTGCCAACGGAGCCGGGTTCAAGCCATTAGCGGATTACGTTCATTCGTTGGGCCTCAAGTTCGGAATCCACATTCTGCGCGGCATTCCCAAGCAGGCGGTGGCCAACAAACTTCCCGTCGCCGATTCCTCCTACTCAGCCGCGGATGCCGCGGATTCTTCCGATACCTGTCCGTGGAATTTCGATAACTTTGGCACCAACCCTGGCACGAATCCAACCCAAACGGCTGCGCAGGCCTATTACGATTCCATCGCGAAGCTTTACGCGGGCTGGGGAGTGGACCTGATCAAAGTGGATTGCATCAGCAGCCATCCCTATAAGGGTGACGACATTCGCATGATCCGCCAGGCTCTGGACAAGGCCGGCAGACCGATTGTGCTCAGCCTTTCTCCCGGGCCGGCGCCGCTGGAAAAGCGCGATGAGATGCGGAAGTATGCGCAGATGTGGAGAATCTCCGACGACATTTGGGATATCTGGCACAACGACGGCCCTTATCCGAAAGGTCTGGGCGACCAGTTTGCCTACGTTGCCGCGTGGTCGGGCAAAGCGGAACCAGGCCATTGGCCCGATGCCGACATGCTCCCATTCGGACATCTCGGACCGGCTCCGGGGTGGGGCACGCCGCGCGACACGCGGCTGAGTCACGACGAACAGCGAATGCTGATGACGCTCTGGTGCATTTTTCCGTCGCCTCTCATGGTCGGCGGGGAACTGTCAGCGGCGGATGCCTGGACATTGTCGTTGCTGACCAACCCCGAAGTCATCGCAGTGGATCAGCACTCCAGCGGAAATCGTCCTGTGATCAAAACCGATAAGACGGTGGTTCGGCTGGCGGAGGCGGAATCCAGAGACGTCAAATATCTGGCGGTATTCAATCTCACCGAATCCCGCGCAGTCGAACGATTCGAATGGAACGACCTGGGTCTGAGCGGAAAAGAGTACATGCTTCGCGACCTTTGGGAGCACAAAGATCTTGGAGCAGCGGGCGCTTTGACGGTAACGTTGCCACCCCACGGCAGCATTCTCTATCGCGTGTCACCGGTTGTGTCGTATAAACGGTAGCGCGGTGGAAACCCACGGTGGACAGCTCAGAATGAGTGTTCCGACAGCAGATAAGCCCGAAGCGCGGAATGACCCGGCGCACGTCCACTCGCTATTTCCGGCGGGGCAGTTGATGCCTTTCATTCTTGTGACTGCGCTGTTCTTCCTGTGGGGAATCCCCAACAACTTGAACGACGTTTTAATTCGTCAGTTCATGAAGTCGTTTACTCTCACCCGCACGCAGGCGGGGTTTGTGCAGTTTGCGTTCTACATGGGCTACTTTCTTTTGGCGATGCCGGCCGCACTGCTCATGAGAAAAACTGGCTACAAGACCGGAATCGTCGTCGGTTTGCTCCTGTTCGGAGTGGGATGTTTTCTGTTCTGGCCGGCCGCGCTGGCCGGCAGCTACGGATCTTTTCTTTGCGCGTTGTTCGTGATCGCCAGCGGCCTGGCGTTTCTGGAAACCGCATCGAACCCATTTATTGCGCAATTGGGCGATCCCGACACTTCTGAGCGGCGGCTCAATTTTTCGCAGGCATTTAATCCCATTGGCGCGATCAGCGGGGCGCTGATCGGAACTGTTTTCATTTTCTCTGGAGTCGAATTATCCCCGCAGGAAATCGCCGCGCGCAAGGCCCAGGGGATGTACGAGATTTATCTGCAAACCGAAACTCTGCGGGTCATCAAACCATATCTGGTGATTGGGGCGGTGGCTATCTTCTGGGCTGTACTGATTCTGCGCACCAAGTTTCC
>JBELAE010000357.1:0-5539 GCA_049509155.1 Candidatus Sulfotelmatobacter sp. | reverse complement strand
TGCCAGCGTGACTTGCACGGCCTGCAGTACGCTGCACTGAAGGAAAACGCGACTGCGCGCGGCTAGCTGGTTTTGCCCAATTCGTCTTGCGGCTTGCGCACCGCGGACTCAGGCTGCGGGTACTCGATTGATCCCTTCAACGCCGCGATGTCGTCCTGGTGAAAATCCGGGAAGGGCAACTGCTTGCCGTCGCGCAGATCCGCGATTTTCTTGACGGCGTTTTCGACTTTGTCTTTCGAGACTCCGGAATCGCGGCTCAAATACAGAGTCTGCGACGGAAGGGCCAGGCCACCGCCGGAGTCTTCCACCACATCCATGACGCGCAGCAGCAGATCTTCGCGGATGCCGGCGAATTCGTTGAAATCCCGCGTCAGGATGTAGGCGAACACTTCCACGCTGAGAGAACTGCCCGAGATGTCAGTGAGACGCACACGAACGGATTTGGTTTCGACTTTGGCGTGGCTGTAGAGCAGGCGGCGGACTTCCGTCAGCACGAAGCGGACATGGTCAGGCTTGCTCTCCGGTCGCAAGCCGAGCTTGGTCTGGAAAAGAATCTTGTCGCGTCTGCTCAGGTTCTCGAGGTTAATCGTAGCCACGGTGCCGTTAGGGATGGCTAGGAGCGTACGTTCGTCAGTGCGGATGCGTGTCGAGCGCAAGCCGATGTCTTCGACCACCCCAGTACGGTCGCCGAAGCGGCAGACATCCCCTACGCGAAACACTTCATCGCCCAGAACGGAAACGCCGCCGAAAAGATTCGCAAGAGTCTGCTGCGCGCCCAAGCCGATGGCCAGGCCGCCGATGCCGAGCCCCGCGAGCGCGGTGCTCATGTTGAAACCCAGGCTGCCGAATACGGCAAGAACGCCCACGCCAAAAATAACTGCTTTGAGGATGCGCTCGCCCAGCAGCATGAGCGATCCGGTGCCGGTGTGCCCGCGTGCCAAGGCGCGGTTGCGCACGCGGTACAGTGACCAGCGCACCACGCGCCATGCGATCCACGTGACACTGATGATGAGGGCGATCGAGGTAAATTGAAAATAGTAGTGGCGGGGCAACAATGCGATGCCCAAGTAACGGACAAAGAACTGATGAGCCAGCGTACCGGCGAGCAGCCACGCCGGGGCCGAAACCGAGCGCCAGTTTGCGACCTCCAACTGGCCACGACGCCGCGCCCACCAGCGCACAGGAATTTCCAGAAGCACCAGCACGATCCAGCCGAAGGCTGCGGCGATGGGCACCGCCAGCAGCAAAGCCAGCCATTGCCATAGAGGCACGCCAGCAATCTGATGTTTGACCAGTACACTCGGCAGTTTGCTTTCGACCTGCCGCGCTTCGACTTGATCGTAGAGTTCAGGAACCTTGGCCAGCGTGTCAGAAGAGATCAGCCAGATTTTGCCGGCGCTCGGATCGGACACGCGCACCAGTTCGAGATCGTCTTCAACATCGCCGGACACCATGGTGCCCAGTTTTTGCCGGCCGAAAACGACGCCTTCCTGCGGAGTTCCTTCCAGCTGGTTGAAGCTACCAATGCGCACGGTGGCTGCGGCAGGGCTGTTCAACACCGCGTTGAGTTGACTGGCGAGTTGCTCGCCTTCGGCTTGGCGGCGAGCCGCGCTCATTTGCAGGTACTGGGCGGCGATGCTGTAGTTGCCGGACTGCGCCGCCTTTAGAAATCCAAGGACAGAGCCGGACGGAGTCGTACGCCCCAAAGGATCGCTGGGCGAGTTCGGTGTACCGGTTGATGTCGAGGAGGAAGACAACACCCCACTGAGTGGCGATTGCGCAGAGGAAGAAAGAGCGGCACAAAGAACAATCACTAAAAGTAATACGGTCTTCGGCGATGAGAGTGGGGATGACGATGAAGATAATGACATGATGTTCTCCCCCAGCCTATCCCCGCTTCGGACGATAGATGTCGGTGCTGGTGCCGAAGAAAACTTCGGCGGACTCCATCACCGTTTCCGAGAGCGTGGGATGCGGGTGGATGGTGTGAGCCACATCGTGGGCGAGTGCCGCCATTTCGATGGCGAGCACGCCTTCGGCAATCATCTCGCCGGCGCCGACTCCGACGATGCCGACTCCAAGCACGCGTTCGGTCTGCGGATCGATGAGCAACTTGGTCATGCCTTCGGGGCGGTCGAGCGTGACGGCGCGGCCGGAGGCAGCCCAGGGGAACTTGGCTACTTTGATTTCACGGTTCTCTTTTTGCGCCTGCGACTCGGTCAGGCCGCACCAGGCGACTTCCGGATCGGTGAAGACGACCGCCGGAATGGCGTTGGGCTCGAAAGCGACTTTGTGACCGGCAATAGCTTCAACCGCGGTGCGGCCTTCGTGCATTGCCTTGTGCGCGAGCATGGGTTCGCCGACCACATCGCCGATGGCATAGATCGATGGGTCGTCCGTTTGCAGTTGCTTATTCACCTGGATGAAGCCGCGCGGACCAACTTGCACGCGCGTTTTTTCGAGGCCAGGGATTTCCGAGTTGGGCTTTCGCCCAACCGAGACGAGCACGCGATCAAAAACTTTCTCTTGCGCGTTGCCGTCTTGCCCTTTAAGTGTCGCGCGAATGCCGCTGCCTTCGTCTTTGACCGAAGCGACCGTCGTGTTGAGCAGGATCCCGTCAAGCAGCTTCTCGAGCCGCTTGTGCAGAGGAAGGACGAGATCGCGATCCGCGCCCGGGAGCAATCCGGGAAGCATTTCAACCACGGTAACGCGCGTGCCCAGCGCGGCGTACACGGTGCCGAGTTCGAGACCGATGTATCCGCCGCCGACGACCAGCAAAGTGCTCGGGATGTCCGCGAGATCCAGCGCGCCGGTAGAATCCATCATGCGCGGCGTATCCAGCTTCAACGTAGGGACGATCGCCGGACGGGAGCCGGTTGCGATGACGATGCGGTCGAAGGTGAGCTGCTCTTCCGAGCCGTCGGCTTTCGTGACGCGCAGAGTTGTGGAATTCTCAAACGCCGCGCGCCCTTGCACATATTTCACCTTGCGCTGCTTGGAGAGCACGCCGAGGCCGCCGGTCAACTTCTTGATGACACTTTCTTTCCACGTGCGCAGACGTGCCAGGTCTATTTTCGGGGCGGCGAAATCGATGCCCCAGTCTTTCGCCTGATGCGATTCTTCGATCAGCTTGGCCACATGCAGCAACGCCTTCGACGGGATGCAGCCGCGATAGAGACAGACGCCGCCGGGGTTCAACTCAGGATCGATCAGGGTAACGGTCATGCCGAGGTCGGCGGCCAGAAATGCAGCGGCGTATCCACCGGGACCGCCACCGACGACTGCAATGTTCAGGGATTCGGGCATAAAGGCTTTAACCACAGAGGACACAGAGGAACACAGCGGAAAGGCGAGATTGTGTCGATTTTCTCTGTGCTTCTCTGTGTCCTCTGTGGTTCATGATTTTTCTATCCTTGCACCGACAGCAGAAACGGCTGTTCAAACGCCTCCGCGATCCAGCGCAGAAAGCGCGCAGCATCGGCGCCGTCGATTAGGCGATGATCGTAGGAGAGCGAGAGAGGCAGAATCAGTCGCGGTTCGAACTTGCCCCCATCCTTGCCCTCGATCCACTCCGGTTCGATGCGCGACCGCGACAGACCGAGGATGGCGACTTCCGGATGATTCACGATGGGTGTAAAGCCGACGCCGCCGATTCCGCCAAGATTTGTAATCGTAAAAGTCCCGCCCTGCATTTCTTCGGCGGTGATTTTCTTGTCGCGCGCTTTCTTGGAGAGCTGCGATAACTCGACAGCAAGTTCGACAATGTTTTTCTTGTCAACGTCGCGAATCACCGGAACGAGTAGGCCGCGATCCGTGTCGGCGGCCACGCCGATATTGATGTATTGCTTATAGACAATCTCTTCCTTCTCAATATCGATGCTGGCATTGAATTGCGGAAACACTTTCAGAGCCGCGGAGCAGACTTTCAACGCGATCGCAGTGACCGTCATCTTGCCGCCGGCTTCCTCGGCTTTCGGAGCAAAGCGGGCGCGGAGTTGTTCGAGCTCGGTGATGTCGGCGCGATCGTGCTGCGTGACGTGCGGAATCGTATTCCAGGATTCTGCCAGGTGCTCGGCGGTCTTGCGGCGAACCCCCCGCATCGAGACACGCTCCACCTTGCCCCACTTGGCGAAATCGGGCAGTTGGGGTTGAGCAAAATGCCCGGCGCGCGGCGGTGCCTGGGCGGCGGTTGCCGCCGCCGACAGCAGTGCCTTGGCGTACGCCTTGATGTCGTCTTCGCTGATGCGGCCGCCCGGTCCCGTGCCTTTGACTTCATAGATATCAATACCAACTTCGCGAGCAAATCGCCGCACATGCGGAGCTGCTGGAATCGGTTGGCGATTCTCAGTGCCGGCAACTTTGCCCAACTGCACGGGCATGGTGAATACCGGCGCTGCCAGCTGCGGCTGGTCGGGCGGGAGCGCCTGTTCTTCCGTCTTGCCCTCGGCGCGAATCGCCGCCTGAAATGCCAGTCGCGCCCCGTGCTGTCCGGAAACGTGTTCGACCGGAGCGTTGCGGGCGCGCGTGGTTTCGGCCTGCGCCTGGGCTCCGCCTTCTAGCGTGAAGATGACCTGCCCGACTTTGACCTTCTCGCCTTCTTTTACCTTCACTTCTTTGACCACGCCACTCACTGACGACGGCACCTCGACGACAGCCTTGTCCGTCTCCAGTTCCATCACCGGCTGACCTTCCGAGACGGTGACGCCGGGCGCGATCATCAGACGAACCAGATCGCCCTGGGAAATATTTTCCCCGAGTTCGGGGAGTTTGAATTCGCTTGGTCCGGAGGCGGTCGCAACCGTCACCGCGGACACAACTGCCGCAGGCGGGGCGGGTGATGCCGCGGTTCGCGGCGGCGCGGGTGATTCTTGTTGAACCGGCGCGGGTGCAGCGGCCTGCGCGGCGGGTTCTGGAGAAGACTTTGCTTCCACTCCGTCGACCGTGAAGATGACCTGGCCGACTTTGATCTTGTCGCCCTCTTTGACACGAATTTCCTGCACCGTCCCACTCACCGATGAAGGCACCTCGACGACGGCCTTGTCGGTTTCGAGTTCCATGACCGACTGCCCGGCGCTGACACTCGCTCCGGGCGCAACCATGAGGCGCACGAGGTCGCCTTGTTCGATGTTTTCTCCCAGCTCAGGCAGTTTGAATTCAATCACCGCGTCGGTTCCTTTGGTGAATCCTATTTTGATCTTCTATTACAGCGCCTAAAGGCGCGAATCATCTGCTGCTTTTTGCAGCACGACTAAAAGGCGTTCCCTGATACGAACCGTCGGAATACCAACCCTTAACTGATTGCCGGATTCGCCTTGTCAGGATTGATCCCCAATTCCTGAATCGCACGTTTCACCACATCCGTGCCAATCTTGTTCTCCCGCGCCAGCGCTCCCAGCGTGGCCAGCACAATGTGCTTCGCGTCGACTTCAAAGAAATCTCGCAGAGCCACGCGGCTCTCGCTACGCCCGAAGCCGTCAGTTCCCAGCGATACGAGTTGTCCCGGCACCCACTTGCCCAGGCTCTCCGGCAAGACTTTCAT
>JBELAE010000356.1:0-5554 GCA_049509155.1 Candidatus Sulfotelmatobacter sp. | reverse complement strand
ACGATAGAGAACGCATCGATTGCCTCCTCGTATCTTTTCTGGTCTCTGAGGAGATGGGCCAGGTCGTATGCTAGGCAGTCTCTGTGGCGGGCATTTGGAAGTGCGTTTTTCAGAACTTCGATTCCGGCGGATGGATTCTCTTTGGCGAAGAAGAGCGTGTAGTTTCCAAATTTCTCAATCCCAATGGCCGGAATCACTGTTCCGTCCGGGACGCTGCGCCCGCGCCGCCACACAATGCTTCCGCCTTCCTGCACGAAATGACGATCAGCGATGCGTTCCGGTAATACCAGATCCAGATAGCAGGTCTGCGGCACTGCCTCCGCCGTCACCAATTGGGCGGCAATAATGAACAGCCCTTGAAAATCGCCTTCGACATCTTCTGGGGCTAAGGTCGGCCCCTCCAACGACTTCAATTCCCATTCTTCGAGTCGGTCCCAATCATCGTCTTCGATATCCGCGAGGACTTGATACGCCGGCCACGGTTGCTTGAATAGCGCTTCGGCAAGTCTCATTTTGCAGCAGGCTCCTTTGGCCTTTACGGCTGTTTGACTCATTCTGAAGTAGGGGGATGATCCAGTTCGTGCCGGGCTTTTTGTAGGGCCCTGACGGCGACTCCGGAAAATTCTTCCGGGATCAGTACGTAATCTGTGTCGTAGGTGGAGATGGCGAAGATGGGGATGGCGTTGTTGGAGAGCGGCTCGATGAAGGAGAGCAGCACTCCGGTTTGCGAGAAGGGGAACGGGCCTTCGAGCTTCAGGCAGATCCAGCGGTGGGGTGAATTCACGTCTGCGGGAAGGTTGGCGGTGGGGCAGACGATGGAGAGTTCGTCGGGGGCGCGGGTGATTGAGGTGAAGTTGCCTTTGGTGACCCAGGCAGGGATGGCCGCGTCGGGGGAGAGGCGCACGATGGCGTAGGAGCCGGGGAGCCAGTGGAATGTGAGTTTGTGGCGGCTGGGAGGCTGGTCGGGTTTTCGATTGGCGACATTCATAAATGGCGCAAAGTGAACAGCAGGTTTCTCGACTCGCCGTCGCATTCGCTCCGGCTCGCTCGAAATGACAAATCTTTCTTGCGGCGACCGCCGTTCTGGTGCCGCGAACACGGCCGAGCTACGCTCGGCGGACAGCCGGGGGCGGCTGTCCCCACATAATCTACTTCTTACGGCTAACGTTCTACAGCCTTGCGCAGAGCTGCTCGCGCCAGGATGCGGGTGGAATCGAGCATCGGCAACGGGGATTGCTCTTGCGTCATCAGCAGCGGGATTTCGGTGCAGGCCAGGGCTACGGCGTCGCAGCCTTCGTCTTTCAAGGCGCCGATTACCTCGGTGAAATAGGCTTGGGTGCGCGGCAGGAAAGTTCCCTGCACCAGTTCGTCGAAGATGATGCGATGGATGCGGTCGCGCTGGTCGGCACCGGGGACGCGGTGCTCTATGCCCGCCGATTTCAGCGTGTCGCGGTAGACGGGGCCGTCCATCAGCGAGCGGGTGCCGAGGACCCCGAGGCGTTTATATCCGTGGCGCTTGGCTTCGTTCGCAACCTCGACTGCGATGTGCAGCCACGGGCGCGGGGAGCGGTGCTCGACCAGATCGAAGGCTTGATGGACTGTGTTGACGGGAGCGATGAAGAAGTCAGCGCCTGCTCTCGCCAGCTTCTCCGCGGAAGAGAGCATAAGTTCTGCGATGCCGACCCAATCGTTGGCGTCGATGCAGTTTTTGTATTGGATGAAGGGGTGGCCGTGCATCGACACTTCGGGATGATTGTAGGGGCCGAGCAGGTCGGCGCCTTCCACGCAGATGGTGCGATAGCAGAGCGCGGCGCCTTCCGCGCTGGATGCGACGATGCCGATGTGTAACATCAGTTGCCGGTTGCCAGTGGCCAGCTGCTAGTTTACCGATACCACCTAGTTTTTGATTGTAGCTTGGGCGACGGCGTACGGGCTGGCGTCGCGGTAACGTTTTTCGAATTCTTCGCGGGTGCAGATGGTTTTTGTGTCGACGACTCGGTCGATGGCCAGAATGCCGTCGAGATGGTCGATTTCATGCTGCAAGAGTTCGGAGAGATTGCGGTCGTCTCCAGCTTTGAATTCGAGAGTGTCGCCACTCAGGTTCTGATAACGAACGGTGACTTGGCGGTGGCGTTTGACTTGCATGAAGATCGAGAGGAAGCTCAGGCAGGCGTCCCAGACGATTATGTTTTCTTCGCTGTGTTCGATGATTTCCGGGTTGATTAGCGGCCAGGGCTCGGCGCCGGGGAGTTTCAGAAAGATGGCGCGCTGCAGCACGCCGAGTTGGGGAGCAGCGATGCCGCGTCCGTAGCCGGTTTTGGCGCGCCAATGGGCGAGGGTGTCGGCTAGGTCTTGAACTAAGTCTTGGATTTGGCGGGCCGTGGGATTTTCTACCGGAGCAGCTTTTTTCCGCAGCAGCGGGTCACCGAGTTGGAGGATGGGGCGGATGGGCATTTCAGTTCTCAGTTCTCAGTTAAGGCGAGGCTTGTACGCAAATTGGATTCAGAATTCTCCAAACATCGTGAGGATCGCTAACTTTTCTTTTGCTCAGACTTCGGGTCCGACCAGACGAACTGGAGTACGCCACAGAGGATCAGGGCCATCAAGAAATCCGCAAGCTGCGGATGGGTGGGCCAGATTCTCTGCGGAAGGCGCAACCACCAGGCCAGCGTCGCCGCAGTCGTCGCCACCAGAGTGATCTTCAGAGTCTTCATATTTCTGACAACTAGATTACCGGGCCGCGGCGGCGTCGAACAGGCTGAGGAGTTCGAGCTTTTTTTCTGCCGGCAAGAACGATGCTTCGAACGAATTGCGGGCTAGCTCGCGGAGGTGTTCGTCGGTGAATCCGAAAGTTTCCTGGGCGAGCTGGTATTCGCGCGAGAGCGTGGTGCCGAACAGCGCCGGGTCGTCGGTGTTAAGGGTGATCATGACGCCCTGATCGAAATAGTTTTTCGCGGGATGTTCGGCGATCGCTTTGCAGACTCCGGTGCGCAGATTGCTGGTGATGCAGAGTTCGAGCGGAATCTGGCGCTGGGCGAGTTCCTCGATCAGGTCGGGGTCCTGGCTGGCGGTGTAGCCGTGGCCAATGCGCTCGGCGCGGAGGTTGAGCGCTCCCCAGATGGACTCGGGCGGGCCGGTCTCGCCTGCGTGGGCGGTCAGGCGCAGGCCCTGCTCGGCGGCGTAGGCGTAGACGCTGCGGAAGAGTTCCGGTGGGGCTTTTTGTTCGTCTCCGCCGATGCCCACGCCGACCACGTGGCGGTCGCGGTAGCGTGCGGCAAGTTCGAAGACTTTTTGCGCTTCCTCAACTCCGAAGTGACGCGTGGCGTCGAAAATCCATAGCAGCGAGACGCCGAAATCGCGCGCGCCGCGGGCGCGTCCGCGTTCGAGGCCTTCGAAGATGGAGGGGAAATCCTGTTTGCGGAAGAGGCAGACGCCGACAGCGACATAGACCTCGGCGTGCAGCACGGTTTCTTCTTTCAGCCGCTGCATGAGGCGGTAGGTGATGAGTTCGTAGTCGTCGGGGCCGCGCAGGTGCGCGCTGACCGCCTTGAAGGCCATGAGAAAACTCTGGAAGTCGGTGTAGCCGTAGAGAGCTTCGACCTCGGCGAGCGTGGCGTGGTCGCCGTGCAGCTTGCGCAGTTCGAGCAGGGTTGCGGGTTCGACCGCGCCCTCGAGATGCAAGTGCAGTTCCGCCTTGGGGAGTTGACGGATGAAGGCGTTGGGAGGGCGGACCGGTACGGAAGTCATCTCTTTGATTGTAGTTTCTTGGGGGAGGATTTGCGAGGGAGGGCGATCCTGGGTGCTGCAATTCGCTTGTGGACGGCAGCTGATCCCTCGCTTCGCCTGAAGAACGGCTCCGCTCGGGATGACGCTGACGAGGGTGGCGCCCGGCAGAATCCAAAGCTGCACCAGTGCGGCGACCTGCGCTCCGGCGGTTACTTTCCGTTACAATCCGGTGTTCGTAAATCAGGCTTGGGAGAACGTATGAAAGCGAAGATGGTTTGCAGATCGCTGCTGGCGTGGGCAATGCTGGCCACGACGCCGGCTTTGTTTGGGGCCTCGTCCGCCCTGCAGGTGAAGACCAAGTCGGGCAAGGTCGAAGGCAAGGAAGACGGTACGGTTCGCGCGTTTCTGGGCATCCCCTACGCTGCGCCGCCGGTGGGAGAGTTGCGCTGGAAGCCGCCTATGCCCGCGGCGAAATGGAGTGGGGTGCGGCGAGTTACGGAGTTCGGCGCGCACTGCATGCAGGGAAAAGTTTACGGTGACATGAAGTTTCACGACGCGGGCGGCAGTGAAGACTGCCTGACGTTGAATGTGTGGGCTCCGGCGAAAACTTCGGGGGCGAAGCTGCCGGTGATGGTTTGGATTTATGGGGGAGGATTCGCCGCGGGCACGACTTCGGAGACGCGGCAGGATGGGACACATCTGGCGCAGCAGGGCGTGATTGTCGTGAGCATGAATTACCGGCTGAGCATTTTCGGGTTTTTTGTGCACCCGGAACTGGCGAAAGAGTCGGGGCGAAATGCGGCTGGGAATTACGGCTTGCTCGATCAGACGGCGGCGCTGCGGTGGGTGCATGAGAATATTGCGGCGTTTGGCGGCGATCCAGTGAATGTAACTATTTTCGGGGAAAGTGCGGGATCGTTTTCGGTGAGCGCGCAGATGGCGTCGCCGCTGGCCAAGGGGTTGTTCCAGAAGGCGATTGGCGAGAGCGGTGGAGCGTTCTTCAGCGCGGGCCTGACGTTTGATCCGCTGGCGGTGCGGGAAGAGAAAGATGTAAAGGCGGTCAGCGCGAAATTGGGAGTGAGTACGCTGGGCGAGTTGCGGGCCATTCCGGCGCAGAAACTGCTGGATGCGTTCGCGCCGCCACAATCCAGGGGGTTTGATTTCGGACCGAGTGTGGATGGATATTTTCTGCCGGAATCGGTGCCGGCTATTTTTGCGGCGGGTAAACAGAACGATGTACCGCTGCTGGCGGGCTGGAACCATGATGAGGGAAGTTTCGAGGTCGCTTTCTCCCCGCAGAGGCCAACGGCTGAGGGCCTGAAGGCCGCGGCGCAGAAGGAATTTGGCGACAAGGCGGCGGAGTTTCTGAAGCTTTATCCTTCGGACTCGGAAGCGCAGACGCTGCGGTCTACGCAGGATTTTGCAGGGGACCGTTTTATCGCGTTCTCTACGTGGGAGTGGATGGAGTCGCAGGCTAAGACGGGCAAACAGCCGATTTATCGTTTCCGGTTCGATCTGGGGCCGCCTGCTGATCCAAAAGGGCCGCAGTTAGGCGCTTTCCACTCGTCGGAGATTGAGTATGTGTTTGGACAGCTCGATTCCAAGGCTGGAGTAGCGTGGAGAGCGGAGGACCGCCAGCTCAGCGATACGATGCAGAAATACTGGGCGAACTTTGCGCGCAGTGGCGATCCGAATGGTCCGGGGTTGCCGACGTGGCCGGTGTATTCGGCTGCGGACGGATGGCCGGTGATGTTTCTCGGTGCAGCGTCTGCGGCGCACAAGGATGAGTTGCGGGAGCGGTATTTGTTTTTGGCGGGGGCGTGGGTGA
>JBELAE010000355.1:0-9798 GCA_049509155.1 Candidatus Sulfotelmatobacter sp. | reverse complement strand
GACTCCCCTGCTTCCCGCAGGCGCGCTTCGTTCTCGGCAGCGTTGCGCGCCAGGCTAAGGCTTGCAGCCATCGTGGCAACCTCGTGGGCCAGAGGCCGGAACATGTCGAGGTCCGGCATCTTCTGGGACGAGGAGATTCTGCCGGTGCGCATAGCGCGCATCCATTGCGCAGCGCGCGCGATGGGCCCGCTAATGCTCCAGCGTACGATCAGCAGGGTGATGAAAACGACCAGAAAGACCTGCACCAACACGCGGAAAAATGTTTCCCGCCACACGCGAAGCATCTGCGCCTGGATGTAGCCCGCATCATGCACAATGACCAATCCACCCGATAATTCATCCTCACGGTGAAGGGGCAAGGCGAAAATCAGAATGCGGGCGTCCCCTAACTTAACGAAGGCGCTCTCATTGTGATTGTCGTGGAGGGCTTGAGTGAGCGCCTGCGGGCTCGCAGTAAGCATTTTCCCCAGTTCCGGGGTCATGGCCACGACCTCAGCCCGGCGGTCATAGACTGCTACGCCAATTAAGTGTTCGCGATTGCCAAAGCGCTGTACCAAACGCTGCAACGCCTGGTTCGAGCCGGTTCCCCAAATCTTCTCGACATTGCCGGCGAGACTTTCGCCCAGCACCTCGGCCCGCCGCTCCAAGTCGCCCCGAAGTGTGCGTTTCTCCTGAACCACCTGGTAATAGGAGAAGGCCAGCGATACCAGCGTTATGCCAAGAATCAGGGAAACAATCAGCCGAACACTCAACAAGCGCACGCATGGACCTCCCGAGGCGATCTGCGATGCTCCCCATCGATGAAGAATGAGCGCATGCGGCTTTCACGATTGTTCCGGCGAAAGGTCTGTTTCAGATGCGGCTTTCTGAAAGTCCGGTTGCCGCATCTCGCCGTGACTGGAACACGACGTCTAAGGCGCGTGATTCTTGTGCGGTTGCCGCCTGCCCGACCTTAGTAGAATCTGGCAATGCTATGGCTGGAGCTACTGCCTGACATGAAACAAAGTCCCGGCACCGGGGCCGGGACTTCGTTTATTCAGGACTACTGGCCCGGACTACGAGGCGCGGCGCTGCCGGTCCAGATTTTCGTTGTCCTCTTCATTCTGACCCTGACCGCCCTTTTTCTGCTGCCCGGGCTGCCAGTTCTGTTGACCGCCCTGGCCAGTCTGGCGGTTTTGGCCGTGCTGTCCGGGCTGGTTCTGTTGTCCAGGCTGTTCGCCTTGCTGACCAGTCTGTCCACCCTGCTGTCGTTTTTTTTCCATATCGTCTGCCATGAAATAGTCCTCCTTTTAAAGCGCGCGACTTGGCGCGTTCTGGAATTTAAGTGTTACTTCTTAGTTGCCGCGGAAGCCGCGTGGGGTTGGAGGCCAAAATGAACTGACGAGCCGCTTTACGATTTGCTGCGGGTAGAGAAGGAAGAAAAAGCAGAGAAAAGGAAAAAAGAATTTATGACGGAAATACGCCATTGAGATTGATCAGCGAAATTGTTCATGAGGCTTTTCCCCGGTCGGCCGCGGACATCGATGCCGGTTGAAGAGGAAGTCGGGCGATTACAGATGTCCCACCGTGGTCCGATTGAACGTCGAGTTCTCCCCCCAGCTGTCTTAATCGCGCACGCATGCCGCGGAACCCCACTCCTGACCGATCGGAACGCAACTCCATCTGTTTGTCCAGAGGGATGCCCTTGCCCGCATCTTTGACCTCCACAACAATGGTGTTATTTTCCTCGCGAATCGCGATGATCGCGGAAGGACTGCCGGAGTGACGATGAATATTGGTGAGACACTCCTGCACCATCCGAAAAATGGTGATCTCCATCTCGTCGGTGAGCCGGGGAAACTGAGAGGGAATCTCCGTATCTACTTTTATCTTGCTTCGCTCCGAAAAACCGTCGACATACCAGCGGACAGCCGATGCCAGTCCGGCGACATCGAGCAGAGGAGGGTGCAGCAAATGTGAGATGGTGCGAATTTCCTTGCTGATTTGTTGGACGAGCCCTGCGTTTTCTGCGACCGCCATGGCCGCAGCGGGATCGAGTTTGTGGGATTGAGACTGCACCCGCGCAATGTTCATGCTCAAGGCCGCCAGCATCTGTCCGACACTGTCGTGCAATTCGCGGGCAATCTGCTTCCGTTCCTCATCTCGAAGCTGCTGCAGGCGGTGGGACAGTTCCCTTAGACTTTCGTTGGCCATACTCAACTCGGCGGTTCTTTGCTGAACCTTTTGCTCCAAGTCCGAGTGCGCTTTTCGCAATTGATCTTCGGCCCAGCGGCTCCTGGCGAGAGAACGGCGAGTGGTCTCTCCGAATGCGACGATGAAGCCGGAAAAGAATACGAAGCCCAGCATCCCGGCGATGTCTGCTCTCGGATTCGCAAGCGCAAAGGAAGCGGCTGGCGGCAAGAACCAGTACCAGACGCCGATCAGATCGACCAGAATGGTGAGGACGGACGGGCCAACTCCGCAATACCACGCGGAAAAAACCACCGCCGCCCACGCAGTGTGGTAGGGATTCTGGTCTCCCAACACCGGGGCCAACAGCCTGCGAAGGAACAGAGCCGCGATCGCAGCCAGCAGCGCTGCGCCATAACGGCGCACATTCGCGGCGGTGGAGGTTCGTCGCATCTCCATCCAAACCCACCTTTCAGGATTCGAGCAAGACGAAAACGCTATTAAGTGAGCAATGACGAAACGCTAATTCAGGAGCGGTGTTTCTACGCTGGTCGGATTTTTTCGCTGCGGCTCCTCTCGCCGCCGACCTTTTGCTTTTCGATGTTAGCCTTCAACCAGGCTGACTTCTTGGATCAGTGATGACCTTGATCAATGGATTCTGCTGCCAAAGCCTGGGCTTCATAATTCTCGCCTTCCTGTGGAGTCCGCTCTTAGGCTGTCGAGCATAAGCTTTCCACTTAAAAAGTCGGCAGGAATATTTGGTCCGTCTATCGTTATAAGCACATACGCAGCACAACCCGAACACTGACTGTCAACATTAAAATAGTATCGGTATCCTAATCGTAGTGCTGTAGTAGCCTTAACTTGACACAGATTATTGTCGCTTGCTATGTTGCTTGTCAATGGAGGTAGTTGAAAATGGCTCGATCGGGAAAACCGAATACGCCGGAGGATCCTAAATACCGGCAGGTCGAAATCTCCGCCCTCGCAAGGGGGCGGCGCGGGAAGCACCATGATCTAGTGGGAAGGATCCTGCAGGAGCTCGAGACCGTGCCTCCTGGTTCGGCGCTGGAGATCCCTCTGGCCAGTGTTGCGATTGGACTGGCGAACGTTCGCTCTGCCGTGCACCGGGGTGCTAATGCAAAAGGACTGGAAATTGAGACGCTGGCGGACGTGAAGAATTTTTACGTCTTTAAGAAGATACCCATTGAGAAGGCGCCGAGCTCATAGGGCTGAAGTGAAGGAAAGATGCTGTGCGTGTGATTCTCGGGTGCTTCTTGAATATTTGCTCTTAAGTGTTTGCAAAACAAAAAGGGCCAGCACAAAATGCTGGCCCAAGATAAAACTGCCGCGCAGAGATCAATTCTGCGAGTTGTCCTTCTTCATGGTGTCCCCTGCCATCTTGAGCGACACGACGTCGACTGACGTCTGGTCGGATGAAACGTTGGCTTTCAGCGTGACGTGGTGGCCCTCGTGACCTTTGACGGCATCCGGGTTATTGATGGTATAGCTCTTGCCATCGCTGTCGCTCACGAAAGTCTTACCATCGTCGCTGATTTTGCCCGTGATGTGCGTGGCTTTCGTTGAGGGTCCGGATTTCATGTTGTCCTGCTGTGTGGTGTCTTGGGCCGCCAGGCTAAAAACAGTCAGCAGGCTGAGCGCGAAGACAATCGTCATCAGTTTTCTCATTGTTAGTCTCCTTTGCGCGAAACTAGCTCCCGCCCGGTGCCGCAAACCGCGCACTTCCAGCCCGGGGCGGGTAGTCGTGAGGGTCCGAATGCCGTAATGACGACGCTAACCCATGACTACCCAAGTCCGTCTTGTTACGCTACGTCAAGCTAAACGGACTCCCGACGCTGCGGCAATACAGCGAATGCCGTAGCGGGTTGCCCTTAGGTCTTTGAACAGCTCTTAAGAATAGCTCGCTCGCTTACGAATATCTGCTTAGGAAGTTTAAGGGGCCGTCGGTATTTGCGGATCGTTCATTCTGTAGCCTCTCACTTTTCGCCAACCTCTCCGTAGAGCTTCAATCTCTAAGCTTGCTGACGAGGGCTCGTTGTAGCCCTTGGAAACACGTTGGCAAATGCAGAAAGGGGCCAACGTTGCGGACGATCGGAATTTAGACGATGAGGATCACACGATCAGTGATGGATAGAAATAGAAGAGGTCGTTCCTAAGTAATGGGTACCGGACAGTCCCGCAGCCCGCAGCCGCAAAGCAGTATCGGGTAAGCGAAGGATTGCTGGACAGGAGAAACGAGATGCGTATTCGCTCCATTCGTGCGGTGTTGTTTGCATTCGTGGTACTGATCATGTCGTCGGCTTCGTTCGCGCAAGTCCGGATATCGGTCACGTTTGGTCCACCCGCATTACCCATCTATGAGCAGCCGCTTTGCCCCGGCGACGGTTACATTTGGACGCCGGGCTACTGGGCGTGGGGCGACGATGATTATTTCTGGGTGCCGGGAACATGGATATTAGCTCCGGAAGTTGGATTTCTCTGGACTCCGCCGTATTGGGGTTGGGCCGACGGCGCGTTTGTTTTCTATGACGGCTATTGGGGTCCGCATATCGGTTTCTATGGCGGTATTAACTACGGTTTCGGATACTTCGGGGACGGTTTCGTAGGTGGACGCTGGGACGGCGGACACTTTTTCTACAACCGCTCGGTGGCGAATGTGAACGTTACCAACATTCACAATGTCTACAACACAACCGTCATCAACAACACTTCCGACGTAAATCGAGTCAGCTACAACGGCGGAGAAGGTGGAGTCACTGCCCGTCCAACTCCTGAAGAGGAAGCTGCAGCACATGATCAGCATCTCCCGCCCGCGGCCGCTCAGACGCAGCACATACAGGCTGCGCGGAGCAATCCGGAATTTCGCGCCTCGGCGAATCACGGCAAGCCGCCGGTCGCCGCTACCGCCAAGCCGGGAGAGTTCACTGGACACGATGTCGTGCCGGCGCGAGAAGCCGGAGCACCATACAATCCTCCTACCAATCGCGGAGCGGCTGCACCACGAGCTGAGAACGGCGGTCACCCGACCGCTCCCCCCGCCACGGCAGTTCATCCTAACGACCTTCCGCCGATGGAGCGGCCTGCAGCTCCCAACACGGGGGATCCCAACCTTGACAAGAAATATCAGCAGCAACAGCAAAAGCTTCAGCAGAAGCAGGATCAGGAACGGCAGAAGCTTCAGCAACAACAGGACAAATGAGCAGAAGCACCAGCAGCAGACGCAGCAATTGCAGCAAAAACACGTACAGCAGCAACAGAGCCTGCAGCAGCGGCAAGCGCCCCCAAGCCGGCCACCGGCGGGCAGGCCAAAGGGATAGTCAGTCGGTCTAAATTTGTTGTTCAGCCAGAACGAGCGGGATATCTGCTAACCGGCGATATCCCGCCCGCAACGGCTGCGTCGAACGGATAGCTTAATGTGCGTGTTGGATCGGATTAGAGATGGTGAGCGATGTTGAGTGGCCTTCCAGGATCGTTGACCTTCCCTCGTCTTTTATCACGCTCGTCCAGCGCTCGGGTCGCCAGTCCTTGGTGCGATCTTCAGTGCGTTCCTCATTCATGAGGTGCCTCCGGTGAAATCGAGATTCGGACAGCGCTGTCGGGAGGAACTGAGTGCAGGCGGGTTGCCAGACTCAGAAGGCACGAGAGTAGAACAGCTTAGAAGGAATCTTATCGATCGCGACCGGGCATTTTGAAGCCAGCCCGCGTAATTTCGCGCATGCGGCGATCATTCGCCGGCTGCGTTGCAAAACAATTGACGTCCCGACCGAGTCGGCGGCCAGACGATCACAATCGCCGGCGGCCCTACAGGAAATACCTTAGAGCCTCTCCTCCAGCGATCATGGTACCAATACCTGACGAGGCGTCCTCTCTGGGCGCGCTCAGAGATCCCCGCAGGCTTCTATAGTTGAGCCCCTCGGATCGTGTGTCCAATCCTGTTATGGATTTGCCTTGAACCACTCCTTACTTTCTGGGAGAGACGATGAAAAGATCCGCACTGAACGAGATCGTGTCCAACGGCACTGAGAACCTCCCTCCCTCCATCGCGAAGAGCAACGGAGCGAAGAGCAACGGAGCGAAGAGCAACGGGAAATCCAAAGCGGCGGATGAGTCACTCGACCTGACCGTCATACTGGCCAGCCTGCAGAGCATGCGCGACGGTGACTTCACGGTGCGGCTTCCGGGCACGTGGCTTGGGCTGGCGGGAAAAGTTGCCGACACTTTTAACGAGATCGTTGCTGCCAATCAACACATGGCGCAGGAATTGAAGCGGGTCGGCCACGTGGTCGGCAAGCAAGGTAAGACGCGCGAGCGTACTCGGTTTCACGAGTCGCGCGGCGCCTGGGGCGAAATGGAAGTCTCCGTCAACACGCTGGTGGAAGACTTGCTCCGCCCCACCGCCGAAGTTACGCGTGCCATCGCGGCTGTCGCGCAAGGCGACCTTACGCAAACCGTGCGGCTCGACGTGGATGGACGGCCCCTTGAAGGCGAGTTCCTGCGGTCCGCAAATCTCGTTAACACGATGATTCAGCAACTCGGCGTGTTCACCGCGGAAGTCACCCGGGTGGCTCGCGAAGTAGGAACGGAAGGTAAATTGGGCGGCCAGGCGCAGGTGCCCGACGTGGCCGGTACCTGGAAAGATCTCACGGATAACGTTAACCTCATGGCCAGCAACCTAACTGGCCAGGTGCGTAACATCGCCGAAGTGGCCACAGCCGTGGCCAGCGGCGACTTATCCCGCAAAATCACAGTCGATGTGCGCGGCGAGATTTTGCAGCTCAAAGAAGCCATCAACACGATGGTGGACCAGTTGCGATCGTTTGCATCCGAAGTAACGCGCGTGGCTCGCGAAGTTGGCACCGACGGAAAGCTCGGTGGCCAGGCGGTTGTGCCCGGCGTTGCCGGCACCTGGAAAGATCTTACCGATTCCGTCAACGCCATGGCCGGCAACCTCACGGCGCAGGTTCGTAACATTGCCGAGGTCACAACGGCCGTGGCGCGCGGCGACTTGTCGCGCAAGATCACGGTCGATGTGAAAGGCGAGATTCTCGAACTCAAAGACACCATCAATACGATGGTCGACCAGCTGAACGCGTTCGCTGGCGAAGTGACGCGCGTGGCTCGCGAAGTTGGCACGGAAGGCAAGCTGGGCGGCCAGGCGCAAGTGCCCGGCGTCGGTGGTACGTGGAAAGATCTCACCGACAACGTGAACTTCATGGCCAGCAACCTGACGGGCCAGGTGCGCAACATCGCCGAAGTTGCGACGGCCATTGCCAGCGGCGATTTGTCGCGCAAAATTACGGTTGATGTCCGCGGCGAGATTCTGCAGCTCAAAGAAACCCTCAACACGATGGTCGATCAGCTGAATCGCTTCGCTGGTGAAGTGACCCGCGTGGCCCGCGAAGTCGGCACCGAAGGCCGGTTAGGCGGACAGGCTAACGTACCTGGTGTCGCCGGAACCTGGAAAGATCTCACCGACTCGGTGAACTCCATGGCCGGAAACTTGACGGGCCAAGTGCGAAACATTGCCGAAGTTACGACGGCTGTGGCTCGCGGCGATTTGTCGCGCAAGATTACGGTCGATGTGAAAGGCGAAATTCTCGAACTCAAGAACACCATCAATACGATGGTGGATCAGCTGAATGCATTCGCTGGTGAAGTAACGCGCGTGGCTCGCGAAGTCGGCACGGAAGGCAAACTGGGCGGTCAGGCGCAGGTGCCTGGAGTGGCCGGCACGTGGAAGGATCTCACGGACAACGTCAACTTCATGGCCAACAACCTCACCGGTCAGGTGCGAAACATTGCGGAAGTCGCGACGGCCGTGGCGCGCGGCGACTTGTCGCGCAAGATCACGGTAGATGTAAAAGGTGAAATTCTTGAGCTGAAGGACACCATGAATACGATGGTGGACCAGTTGCGATCGTTCGCATCGGAAGTTACACGCGTGGCTCGAGAAGTGGGAACGGACGGCAAACTGGGTGGACAAGCTCTCGTGCCCGGTGTGGGCGGCACTTGGAAAGACCTTACTGACTCGGTGAATTCCATGGCCAGTAACTTGACTGGCCAGGTGCGTAACATCGCCGAAGTATCGACAGCCATTGCGAGCGGCGATCTTTCCAAGAAAATCACGGTCAACGTGAGTGGTGAAATTTTGCTGCTCAAAGAAACCATCAATACGATGGTTGACCAACTGAATGCGTTCGCCGCCGAAGTAACGCGCGTGGCCCGCGAAGTTGGCTCCGAAGGCAAACTCGGCGGCCAGGCTCAGGTTCCCGGCGTAGCCGGCACGTGGAAGGATCTTACGGATTCAGTGAACTCGATGGCCGGCAACCTGACCGGTCAAGTCCGAAATATCGCCGAAGTTACAACGGCTGTGGCTCGCGGCGATTTGTCACGCAAGATCACGGTCGACGTGAAGGGCGAAATTCTCGAACTCAAGAACACGATCAACACAATGGTGGATCAGCTCAACGCCTTCGCCGGCGAAGTGACGCGCGTGGCGCGCGAAGTCGGCACTGACGGAAAGCTGGGAGGGCAGGCACAAGTGCCCGGCGTCGCCGGAACCTGGAAAGATCTCACCGACAACGTAAACTTCATGGCTAGCAACCTTACTGGCCAGGTCCGGAACATCGCCGAGGTAGCGACAGCGATCGCGAACGGCGACCTTTCGAAAAAGATCACCGTGGACGTTCGCGGTGAGATTTTGCAGCTCAAAGAAACGCTGAATACGATGGTCGAGCAGTTGCGATCGTTCGCCGCCGAAGTCACGCGCGTGGCTCGCGAAGTAGGCAGCGAGGGCCGGTTGGGCGGACAGGCTAACGTGCCCGGCGTGGCTGGCACTTGGAAAGATCTTACCGACTCCGTCAACGCGATGGCCGGCAACCTGACGGGTCAGGTGCGAAACATCGCGGAGGTCACGACGGCTGTGGCGCGCGGCGATTTGTCGCGCAAAATCACGGTCGACGTAAAAGGTGAAATTCTCGAACTGAAGAACACCATTAATACGATGGTCGACCAACTGAACGCGTTTGCTGCCGAGGTAACGCGCGTGGCGCGCGAAGTCGGGACCGACGGCAAGCTGGGTGGGCAGGCGCAGGTGCCCGGCGTCGGCGGAACCTGGAAAGACCTTACCGACAGCTTCAACGTCATGGCAGTTAACCTGACGGAACAAGTGCGCGGCATTGTGAAGGTGGTTACGGCCGTCGCGAACGGCGACCTCACGCAGAAACTGACGGTAAACGCCAAGGGCGAAATCGCGGCTCTGGCAGAGACCATCAACAACATGACGGGCACGCTGGCCACGTTTGCGGACCAAGTCACGACGGTCGCGCGCGAAGTGGGCGTGGAAGGCCGGCTCGGCGGCCAGGCAAACGTGCCGGGCGCTGCTGGAACGTGGAAAGATCTAACCGGCAACGTCAACTTGCTGGCCGACAACCTGACGAACCAGGTCCGGGCGATTGCGGAAGTCGCCACCGCTGTAACGAAAGGCGATTTGACGCGGTCGATTCAGGTCGAAGCCAGCGGCGAAGTGGCGGAGTTGAAGGACAACATCAACACGATGATCGACAACCTTCGGCTCACGACCGACCGCAACACCGAACAAGACTGGCT
>JBELAE010000354.1:0-5613 GCA_049509155.1 Candidatus Sulfotelmatobacter sp. | reverse complement strand
CGCGTGCAGCACTCGGCGTAGAGGAACTGCAACAGTTCCTGCAAGGCGACGGTGTTGGCGGTGTAGCGCAGAAAAGTTCCCTCGCGCTGCACTTCCACCAGCCCCTCGTTCCGCAGTTTGTCCAAATGATGAGAGAGGGTCGAGTTGGGGATTTCGAGTTCACCCTGAATCTCATTCACCACAAGTCCCTCGGGATGCGCGGTCAGCAACAACTGCATGATGCGCAGACGAGACTCGGTGCCCATGGCGGAGAACATGTCGGCGTATTTCGCGACGCGTTCCCCCGACTTGGCAGGCGGAGGGGTTTTAGCGGAAGCGACTGACATGTTTCGATATTACTAGAAATATGGACTAATAGCAAGCCGACCTTTACTCAGCCCGCTCAAAGACTCCGGGCGTCATCCCGAGCACAGCCGCTTTTCAGGCGGAGCGAGGGATCTCCTGAAAATCGTGCCTGGAGATCCCTCCCGCGGCTGAGGTACGCCGCGGGAGGGATGACGCAAGAGCTGAAGATTCAAACTGAGCCACCACCGCGCAGGCTGAATGCTGACAGCTAGGCGCTGAGTGCTTTATGCTGGAAGGGCATGATTCGAACCCACCGCGCCTTTGACCCGCACTCCATCAAGCTCGTGATCTTTGACCTGGACGGCACGCTCATTGACTCGCGGCTTGATCTGGTGCACTCCGTCAACGCGGCGTTGCGCCATATTGGGCGGCCGGAGTTGCCCGACGACGTCATTGCCAGCTATGTGGGGGATGGCGCACCCATCCTAATTCAGCGGGCGCTGGGCGGCGAGGCGGCCGACGAGGCGCTGGTCCGCAAAGGACTGGAATTTTTTCTTTCCTACTATCGCGCCCACAAGCTCGATCACACCACGGTGTATGGCGGCATTCCGGAAACACTGGCTGCCATTCAACAGTCCACGAATGGCACGCCCCGCCAAATGGCGGTGCTCTCCAACAAGCCGGTCGTCCCTTCGCGGGCGATTGTCGAGGCGCTCGGCCTGGGGAGATTCTTTTCGCAGATCTACGGCGGCAACAGCTTCGCTACGAAGAAGCCTGACCCGGAGGGTGCGCGCAAACTGCTCGCCGAGTATGGCGTGCCCCCGGAACAGGCCGCGATGATCGGCGACTCCCACGTCGACGTCAGCACGGGACGCAACGCGGGCATGCTCACGGTCGGCGTAACTTACGGCTTTGCCCCGCATACTTTGCTGGACAACCCTCCCGATGTGGTGGTGGATCATCCCAGCGAATTGGCGGCTCTGTTCGGGGCAGCATGATTCGCTGAGTTATGAATGGCGGCATCGGCATCACTGCGGTGCATCATGGATGGTGCATTCGGCGGCAAGCCGATGAATCGAGACCGGTTGCGAGCTTGAAGTTTTGCGGAATATATCGCCTGTATCGTGCTGATAACAAGGCATTTATATATCGCAGTTAAAACGATTTAACTTCCCGACTGTGCGGTCTGATTTGGCTTGTGCAGCTGGGGTAAGATGCGCGATTCGCCAGCGACTGCTGGCTCCAAAACGACGGCATGGGGCATTTCCTGAAATGATCGACCCAAGGCCTTCGCGGCGAGGGTGTCTTTGCGTTGCCCTTCGTGGGCTGAGGCCCGGGTTGATTTCCCCTTGCCTTACGCGGCCCTGAAGCCCCGCTCTTCCAAGCCTGCACAGACATTACCTGGCGTTGAAGCCAGCCCTATTGCAGCGCGCTTACGTTACACTGCTCTCTCCTAAATCATGACTGCATCCAGTTCTGCTTTGTCCGACTTTAGTCCCAAGGAGTTGCGCAAGCTGCGCAGCCTGAAGAATCCCTACGGCATTCAGAAGTTTCTCGACGACATGCCGTATCACCTGGAAGATACGGCGTGGTCGCCGCGGAAGGTGCTGGCCGAACAATCCTCGCATTGTCTTGAGGGCGCGATCTTCGCGGCCGCGGCGCTGCGGGCTAATGGATACCCGCCGCTGCTGCTGGATTTCGAGGCCGAACACGATACCGACCATGTCATCGCCATTTATCGCGAAGACGGCTGCTGGGGCGCGGTGGCCAAGTCGAATTACTCGGGATGCCGCTGGCGCGAGCCGGTTTATCGCACGCTGCGGGAGCTGGCGCTGAGCTATTTCAACGCCTACTTCAACCTGCGGCGGGAGCGCACGCTGCGCCGCTACTCAGGTCCGGTCAATCTGAAGCGCTTCGACGGGCAGCACTGGATGACTACCGAACAGCCAGTGTGGTTTATTGTCTATCATCTGTTCGACATCAAACATTACGCGCTGCTAACCAAGGCTCAAGAGAAGAAGCTGCATCGCGTGGACGAGCGGCTGTTTCAGGCAGAGTGTTTAGGCAAGGCTTACAAGAACAGGGATTAAAGCGGGGGCGCCAATAAAGTTCCTGCGGCCACTGCCGATAGATGCTCAGGACCCTCCCGCTTACGTTCAATCGGGGAGATCGTTGCTCGGGAGATCATTGCTGGGGATCATCGCTGGGGAGATCGTCGCTAGGGAGATTATCGACTTGGAAGCGCGCAGTCAATTCGAGCCTGGCCAGACCCATGAAATCGTCGATGCCCGCCGCAATCCCCGGTACAAGCTGGAGGTGGAGATCTGCGTCTATCCCCGCGACTGTCCAGTGGTTCGCGGCTACACTGTAGACATCAGCGAATCCGGCATCTCGGCCATGCTGCGGGTGGAAGTTCCGGTGGGCGAAGTGCTCCGCCTCAAGTTCACGCTTCCGTTTGGCGATGTGGAGGTTCTGGCGCTGGTGCGCCATCAAAACGCGTTCCGCTATGGCTTCCAGTTCGTGGAAACCAGTTCGGCCCAGGACGTCATCGGGCGCACCTGTAACCAGTTGGCGGTGGAACAGTCCGTGCGTCGGTCTTAATGCGTCGATCTTAAGCTGTCGGGTGTAAGGTGAAGTCGTTGTCATTCCGAGCGAAGTACCGTCAGCCGCGAAGCGGATGACGGCACACAGTCGAGGAACCTGCTGTTGACCTCGCCGCCAAGCCCTGCCAAACTCCCTAAGACCCCTACTTGCTGCATCCCACCGGAACTTCACATCGTCTAAGGGGTTAAGTTCACGTCATGCAGCCTCGCCGACTTGCCCTCATCGTATTGTTGTTGATCTGCCTGCCTGGGTTCGGACAGCAGGAGCCGTCGTCCGCCGCAACTTCCGCCACAACTTCGCAGGATAAGCCTCCTGCCGCAGCGAACTCGCCTGAGACTGCTGTCCCCGATCTGACTCCCGGGGCCGACGGCAAGCTCTCGCAGGAACAGATGCGGCAGCTGTTGCGCGTGGTCGCCGATAAAGACATCGAGAACGACAAGCGGCAGCGCGACTACACCTACATCGATCGCGAAGTGCAGCATAATCTCGACGGCCAGGGGCAAACCAAGTCGACGGAAGTGAAGACCTACGAGATTCTGGAGATTTACGGCGAGCAGGTGCAGCGGCTCATCGAGAAAGACGACAAGCCGTTGGACGCCAAAGAGGCCGCCAAGGAAGAAGAGAAGATCCAGAAGGTCATCGACAAGCGCAAAAACGAATCCGACGAAGATCGCCGGAAGCGCGAAGAAAAAGAAGCGAAGGAACGCGAGGATGGGCGAAAGTTCGTGCGCGAAGTCGCCGACGCCTATGACTTCAAGCTGGTCGGCACGGAACAGGTGGGCGGACGCGACGCCTGGGTGATTGATGGCGAACCGCGGCCGGGGTTCGAGCCGCACATGAAAGAAGCGAAGTTTCTTTCGAAGATTCGGGGGCGAGTGTGGATCGACAAGGGCGACCTGCAACTGGCCAAGATGGATATTGAAATGCTCGACACGATTTCGTTCGGATGGGTGCTGGCGCGCATCCACAAAGGCACACGCGTGATGCTCGAACAGACGCGGGTGAATGACGAAGTCTGGCTGCCGCGGCACGTCACCTTCAGGGTCGACGCGCGCGTGGCGCTGTTCAAGGGCTACAACCTGGACGGCGATCTGCAATATCGCGACTACAAAAAGTTCCGCACCACGGCGAAGATCGTGGGCATGAGCGAAGTGAAGGAGTAGTTGAGTTCAGAAGTGGCCTGCATGCGCTAGAAAGAATCCCGTCAGTGGTGGATGGGCGTCAGTTCGTTCCAGTCGTAGCCGAGGGGGCCGTTGGGGTTGACGTTGGAATCGGTCTGCACGACGCTGGTGGCGTTGCTGGAGAGCGGGCCATTGGCGTAGGCGTGGTTGAGGCGTCCGCTGACGGTGGCGGTCTCGCCGGTCTGCTTGTTCACGTAATACTGCTGGTCCAGCAGAATGTCCTGGTAATCGCGGGTGCGCGCGGTGCTTTGGTCCATCTGCGCCATGAAATTGTGCGCCTGCTGGGTCTGGCGGTTCATCTGGTCCGCGGCGTTCTGCTGGCTGATGGCGAAGCTCCGGTTCTGGTTGGCCATAAAAGCGTTATGCTGCGCCGTCATGGCGTTCATGAAGTTCTGCGAGTTCTGCTGGTTGAGGATGGTCTGGTTCTGGATGGAGTGAATGATGGCGTTGGAGAGCTGCTGCTGGCGGTCGTTGGTGGCCTGCAGGAACTCGTCGGTGCGCTGAAGCGTGTTTAGAATCGCAACCAGCGCCGGGTCGTATTGGTCGAGCTTGCCGAGCGGGGCGCGGCGGCCGGAGACCGAAGCCGAGACCCCGAGGAAATGCCTCCATTCCGGATGACCGGGATGCGGGCCGCCGTTGTAGACGAAAACCGACTTGGGATAGTCGGTGTAAAGCAGTTCCACGCGCAGCCACTCTTCCTGCTGCATGCCCTGCCACTCGAAATGGATGCGGTTGCGGGTAAAGTCGGCGCCCTGCTCCATGGGAGGCATGCGCAGGCTGGCACTCTGTTGTTCCGACTGTTCGTTCTGTTTTTCCAACTGTTCGTAGGCGCTCGGCGCGTCGGGCGTTTGCTCGCTCTTGACGATTTCCGCCTTGGGGCGATTGCGGTAGGCGAACATTTTTGCATAATCGGCCGAGGACATGGGCGCGAAGAACTTACACGCTGCCCCCATCGGGCGCGCGTCGTTTTCCTCCCAGTAGTAATAGTCGACGCGGGGCACGAACTGCACGCCGAACTGGCCGTCGGGACTATAGGCGCGGAAGGCGATCGTCTGGTAATAGGAACCGGTGCAGCCCGGACCATGCAGCACGGTGCCTTCGAAGAACCAGTCTTTGGGGATAACGATGGTGAAGGCGGCCAGATTGTAGAAAGGGTCGCGGACCGAGACCTGCTTGGTGGGGCCGAAGGTTTTTTCAATGACGGCCTGGAACTGCTCCGGACTGGGAGGCTGCTGGGCGAGAGCGGGGGCGGAGAGCAGTGCAGCGAAGCTGATGGCGGTGACGATGCGCGTGAAGTTCGTGCGCGTGAAGTTCATGCGCGTGAAGGTTGTCCGAATGAAGTTCATACGGTAAGCCCTTTCTGGCCCGCATTCCCAGCTCGAAAATATCGTGTAGATAGTATGCAAGGCCAAGAGCGGGCGCAAGTGGCAGTGCTGTCGTGCGTCTGGCGCGGCGCGGGAGGTGGTGGTGCAGTTTCGGGGATCCCTAACCACGAAGGACACTAAGTCACACGCCACCCAAACGAAGTCCTTCGTGATCCTTC
>JBELAE010000353.1:0-5634 GCA_049509155.1 Candidatus Sulfotelmatobacter sp. | reverse complement strand
CATGCCGAGTGTCGGGCTAAAGCCGCCCATCAGGTTGTTGGCTTCCTGAATGACCGAGCTGTACTCGTAGCGCACGCCGAGGTTCAAGGTCAGGTTCTTGGTGACCCGCCAGTCGTCCTGGAAAAATGCGCCGGTGGCCCAGTTGTGGAGATGGCGCGTGGGATCTCCAATCTCCACCGACTCCTTGAATGGGAGGCCGGCAAAAAAGTCTTCCAGCGGCGTCGATGTGCCCGCCAGCACGCCGCCCAGAAATGTGATGCTGCCGCGCGAATTGCCGTAGGCGGCGTTGGTCACGTTGTCGCGGCGGACGTCTGCGCCGAATTTCAGCGCGTGTTTGCCCACCGTGTACGAGAGGTGATCGACGAACTGAATCAACTCGTCAGGCCCCTGAAACTTCGGCCACTTAAAGCCGCCCAGACCGGGGAAGAAGTAGCCGCCGAAGCCGATGCGTGGCAGGCCGCCGGTGTAGGGTCCGCTGACTCCAGTGTCCAGACCGTAGGAGGAATTCGGCGTATTGAGATCACCTTCCAGCGTGGGCTGATATAGCCGGTTGTAGCCGAACCGAAACTCGTTCACCGTATGTGCATTGATCGTCGAGATCCAGTTGCCGCCGCCCACCTGGGCGCGAGTGTGAATGTCGGACAGCCACTTTTGCTGCAGCTCGGGAAAATCTTCGACCGTGCCGCCGTTGTTACCATAAAAGTACATTCCGCTAATGCTGTTGCGTTCACTCAGAAGGTAGTCCACTTTGCCCACAAAATTGTCCACATGGACCACGTTGTTGAACCCATTAGAGATGCCGATACCCTGAGTGTTGTTCGTAGGAAACCCTGTGCCCGCACAACTTCCGGTCGACGTGCAGCCTGCAATCAGCAGGCTCGCTGGGCTGACGCCGATCCCGGACGTGTTGCCGGCTGACTCCAGATCGGAGAGTACGTCCGGAATGCTGTCGGCGCAGTCACCCGCGAATCCGAACGCACAAGTTCCATTCGGCGTTGTGCTGGCCACCGTCATCGGGCTCGTTACTCCCCCGTACGAGTTGCCGACGTTGTAACGCTGGCCCTCATAGGCGCCGAAGAAAAATGCCTTGTCCTTAACCATGGCGCCGCCAAAGCTGCCACCGAATTGCTCGAGGGTGCGCGGCAGTTTTGTCGCCGGAGCGGTGTTGAAATAGTTGCGCGCGTCCAGGGCGCCGTCGCGGCCGAAGATGAAACCGCTGCCATGCACTTTGTTGGTGCCGGACTTCAGCCCCACATTGACCACCGCTCCTGGCTTCCATCCATATTCAGCGGGCGGACTCTGCTGCAGGTTAAATTCCTGAATAGAATCAATCGGAAGAATGGTCGCCGAGTCGCCGGCGATGCCCGCTCCGTTCACGATGGCCTGGCCGGAATACGGCTCGCTGTTGAACAGACCCTCGATGTAGTAGGCGTTGTCCTCGGCGCGCAGTCCGTTAGCGCTGGTCGTCGAGAATCCCCCGCCGGGGTATCGTATGACGCCGGGGCGCAGTTGCAGCAGGTTTTCGTAGTTGCGGCCGTTCAGCGGCAGGTCGTTGATTTCCTCGTTGCTCAGCGTGCCTCCCAGAGTCGAGGACGTGGTATTGACCAATGGAACGTCCTCGTTCACCACCACCGTCTCTGAGATCCGGCCGGGTTGCAGAGCGAAATCGGCGCGGACGTCGCTGGCCACCTCGACAAGGACATTCGGCCGCTCCGTCGTCTTGAAACCCTTCCCCTCGACATGAATCTTGTATTCGCCTGGCAGCAGTTCCGGGGCAACGTATCCACCGGAATCATCCGTCGTCAGAGTGCGCGAAGTGCCGCGCTGGACATCAGAGACCACCACCGTGGCGCCGGCGACCGCGGCTCCGCTCTGGTCGGTCACCGTGCCCAGAATGCGTCCCGCGGTGGACTGGGCCAAAGCAGGAACCGAGAAAAGAAGCAGGGTGAACGTTGCCAACAACAACCGGGAAGCTGGAGTCCTGCGGATGTCGTGCGACGAGCAGGTGCTGACCGAGCGGGATAGCATAGGGGAAGCCCCTCCGTTCTTATGGTCCGACAGCCATACCACTATCGGCGAAACAGTGTCAAGCGAATTCAAATCTTGGATGGAGTCCTGAGCAGCGTATACCGTCACACGACTCGGAGGGAAGTTCATAAAAGGGCAACCATCGAATCGTCGGACGCAAGGAAAGAGGGTTTCTCGGTGGGAGCCTTGCCATGTCCGAAGCCGATGTAGTAGGCTATTAAATGGTCATACCACTATACCTTTATACCTAATATGCCCTTCGTTCAACAAACGCGCCAAACAGCTGTGGATATGCGGTATAGTAGCCAGACCATAGCCTGCCTAGCGGGCTGCGCATCACCGCGTGCGGGGGGCGTTGTTGTGTACAAGCTGGTTCGTACGTCGCGACTCTACGAGCAAATCGTTCAGCAAATCGAAGAGTCCATTGTCAAAGGCGATCTGAAGGCGGGAGATCAACTCCCCGCGGAGCGCGATCTGGCCCAGCGCTTCGGCGTGAGCCGCACCGCCGTGCGCGAAGCGGTCAAAACCCTGCGCGAAAAAGGTTTGGTTGAGGCCTACTCGGGCCGAGGCACGTTCATCACCGATGGCACCACGCAGGCGGTGCGCCAGTCACTGGACCTGATGGTGAAGATCGGTCAACCGGAAGGGTCCACTCATCTGGCGGAGGTGCGGGCCATTCTCGAGCCGGAAATTGCGGCCCTGGCCGCGGTGCGCATCCAGGAGCCGGAGCTGGCGACCATGCGGGAAGCGGTGGCCACTATGGACCGCGCCGGTCGCGACCCCGAAGCCTACATCGAAGCGGATCTCGATTTTCATCTCGCGCTGGCCGAGGGCGCGGCTAACCCACTCATCCTGTCGTTGCTCGATTCGATCGTAGGACTCCTGCGGGAGCAGCGGCTGCGAATCTTTAACGTCCCTGGGGGCCCGGAGCGCGGGCAAGTTCATCACAAACGGATTCTGGAAGCGGTGGAGCGCCGCGACGAGGAGAAGGCGCGCCAGGTGATGCGCGCGCACCTCGGCCAGGTGCGCGACGACAGTCGGGAGTCGCCCGCGAAACGCTCTCCGGTCAAGCACCGCCCGAATTAGTCGATGGTTGATGTTGATAGCGATTCGCGCGGTGTTCACCCGTTGCAAAGGTTCACGGCGTTTTGAAAGGGTGCGGCGTTCAGCCACACCGCGAGTGGAAACCAAACGAACAGCGGCTTTAGCCGCGAAGGGAAGCGGATGGCCAAAGTAGGATTCATCGGTTTAGGCGTGATGGGCAGCCAGATGGTGAACCGCCTGCTGAGCAAGGGTCACACCGTAACCGGCTACAACCGTACCCGCGCCAAGGCGCAGTGGCTGGTGGAGAAGGGAATGCAGTGGGCCGACTCGCCGCGGGCCGTGGCCAGCGCGTCGGACTTCACCTTCGCGATGGTGACCAACGCCGCTGCGATCGCCTCTATCACCGAAGGCGCTGACGGATTGCTGGCTGGTTTGAGCGCAGGCAAGACGTTCATCGACATGAGTACGGTGAGTCCTACCGTGAGCCGCGCTCTGGCGGCGAAGGTGCGCGCGACCGGCGCCGACATGGTTGACTCGCCGGTTTCCGGCAGCGTGATCACTCTGCAAGAAGGCAAGTTGTCGGTGATGGTCGGCGGCCGCAAAGAAACCTTCGACAAGATCAAAGCTCTGCTGCTCGACATCGGCCCCAAGGTCAGTTATGTAGGCGACAACGGCCTGGCGCTCTCCATGAAAATCGCCATCAACCTCAGCCTTGCAGTGCAGATGCTGGCCTTTTCCGAAGGCGTGCTGCTAGCCGAGAAAAGCGGCATTGCCCGCGAGGTTGCCGTCGACGTGCTCGTCAACAGCGCCGTCGCTTCCCCCATGATCAAGTACCGCGGACCGTTCGTCCTGCAACAGCCGGAGGAAGCCTGGTTCGACGTGAACATGATGCAGAAAGACATGGTGCTGGCCCTCGACCTGGGCCGGCAGCTCGACGTGCCCCTGCCGACCACGGCCGTCAGTAACGAATTCCTTACGGCCGCTCGGGGCATGGGCTGGACTAAATATGATTTTGCCTGCATGTTCGACGTGCTGGCTGCCATGTCCGGCGTGACCACACCTGTAACCGTGGGAGGAAGCAAAAAGTGACGACTGCTTCTCCCAACGCGGCCCTGGGTTCCGAGGTTACCGAGAAAGCCAAGTGGCTTCGCGCCTACCGCCAGATGGTGAGGATTCGCCTGTTCGAAGAGCAGGTGAATGAGCTTTACACGCGGGCGCTGATGCCGGGGCTGGCCCATCTTTACAGCGGCGAAGAGGCCGTTGCGGTGGGCATTTGCGAAGCGTTGCATATCGACGACTACATCACCAGCACGCATCGCGGCCACGGCCACTGCCTGGCCAAGGGCGCTTCGCCCGATCGTATGTTCGCCGAGTTGCTGGGCAAAGAAGCCGGTTATTGCCGCGGTAAAGGCGGATCGATGCACATCGCCGATCCCGCGACCGGCAACCTAGGCGCGAATGCGATCGTTGGCGGCAGTGTCGGCATCGCGACCGGCGCTGCGTTTGCGTCGAAGCGTCTGGGCAACGGACGCGTTGCGGTCTGTTTTTTCGGCGAAGGTGCTTTAGGTCAGGGATCGCTCTACGAGGTCATGAACCTGGCGCAACTCTGGAAGCTGCCGGTGATCTACGTCTGCGAAAACAATCTCTACAACGAGTACACGCACTTCTCAGAGACCACTGCGGGAACCATTCTCGGACGCGCCGCCGCCTTCGGCATCGAGGCCACTTCGGTTGATGGCCAGGACGTTCGCGCGGTGAATGAAGTCGCCACGCGCCTGGTGAAGCGGGCCAGAGCCGGCGCTGGTCCTGCCTTTCTGCAGGCCGACACCTACCGCTACAGTGGCCATCACGTGGGCGACATCAATCGCGAGTACTACCGCTCCAAGCAGGAAGAGCAGCACTGGAAAACCGAACGCGATCCCATCAAACTGCATGCGAGCTGGCTGCTGGGACAGGGACAGATCGATGCTGTCGCGCTCGAACAGATCACCGCCGAAGCGCGCAGTGAGATGGAAGCCGCGGTGAAATTCGCCATCGCGGCGCCGTACCCCAGCGTCGACCAGGTGGAACAGGACGTTTATGCCTGAGAAACTCATGCCTGAAAGTTTCTATGTCTGAGCGTGAACTCACATTTGCGCAGGCGGTGCGCGAAGCGCTGGCCGAAGAGATGCGCCGGGATTCGCGGGTGTGCATTTTCGGCGAAGACGTAGCCGAAGCCGGCACGCCGTTCAAAGTTCTCTCCGGCCTCGTCGAAGAATTCGGCGCGGAGCGGGTGCTCGACACGCCAATTTCCGAAGCTGGTTTCACCGGCGTGGGCGTCGGCGCAGCGATGACGGGGCTGCGCCCGGTGGTCGACATCATGTTCGGCGATTTCCTCACGCTGACCATGGATCAAATGGTGAACCAGGCCGCGAAAGCGCATTACATGTCCGGCGGCCACTGGCGAGTTCCCATGGTGATGCGCACCACTCTCGGCGCGACCCGGCGCTCGGCGGCGCAGCATTCGCAGTCGTTGCACGCGTGGTTCAGCCACGTGCCGGGATTGAAAGTCGTGCTCCCGTC
>JBELAE010000352.1:0-5646 GCA_049509155.1 Candidatus Sulfotelmatobacter sp. | reverse complement strand
GCTGGTAACGCTGAAATCCGCCATGTCGCTCGACGGCAAGATCGCTCCGGCGCCCGGGGCATTGCAACGAGCGGAGCCGCCGGCTCGAAGCGACGACACATTGGCCGGAGGATTCTCTGGAAGTTGGATTACCGGCGAAGCTGCACGCGCGCATGTGCACGAACTGCGGCATCAGAACGATGCGCTGCTGGTTGGCGTCGGAACGATTCTTGCGGATAATCCGCTGCTGACAGACCGCAGCGGGCGGGGGCGGCGGCGTCCTTTGCTGCGCGTGCTTCTCGACTCGCACTTGCGCCTACCGCTAGACTCGCGGCTGGTGCAAAGCGCCGCAGTCGAGCGAAGCAACGATGTTCTGGTCTTCTGCGTTTCGAATGGAGAACGGAAAAGCGGCGGGAAAAAGATGCAGCTCGAACAACTTGGAATCCGCGTGGAGATGGTTGCCGCCGATCCGGACGGACGACCTGACCTGCCTGCGGTTCTGCGGCGACTGGGAGAGCTGGAAATTACCTCGCTGATGATCGAAGGCGGATCTACAGTGAATGGAAGCGTGCTGGCGTCGAACGTAGTCGACAAGGTCTTCCTTTACTATGCGCCCAAGATTCTGGGTGCGGGTGCGGTTCCCTTTGTTTCCGGTGCGGCATTCCATGGCATCAGTCCGGTTGCACAGGTGACACACGTACGACTGCATCAATTCGGTGAGGATTTCGCAGTGGAAGGCTATCTGCGCGATCCGTACGGGGAATGAAAAGGCCAGCATTTAGCACTTGGCAGTTGGCATTTAGCCGCAGAGCGAGGTGAGCAGTCGGGTGCCAATTGCTAAGTGCTAATTGCTAATCGCCAAAATCTTGGCTGCCCACAGCTTAGAATGGTGGGTCTATGGAGGGCACACATGTTTACCGGCATCGTGGAAGAAGTAGGGCGGGTTAGCAGCATTGAGCAGCGTGGCGAAAACCGGCGCATTACGGTGACGGCGGAGGGCACTCCGAAGGAACTCAAGACTGGCAGCAGCGTGGCGGTGAGTGGAGTCTGCCTGACCGCGGTCGACATCCAGCCGGGGTCGACCAAAGCAGGGTCCTTTTGTGCCGATCTCGCGCCCGAGACCTGGGTGCGCACTTCCTTCTCGCGCATTCACGAAGGCGCGCTGGTGAATCTGGAGCTGCCCATGAAATCAGACGGGCGCTTTGGCGGGCACATCGTGCAGGGGCACGTGGATGGCGTGGGCAGGCTGCTCGGGCTCGATCGCATCGCTGAGTCGGAGAACTGGTGGCTGCACATCGAACTGCCCGACGAGGTCGAGAAATATACGGTCTACAAAGGCTCGATTTCGATTGAAGGCATCAGCCTGACGGTGGCGAAACTGGAAAAGAATCTTTGCACCATCGCCATCATTCCGCACACGGTGGAAATGACGAACCTGCACTCGCTCAAACCCGGCGATCCGGTCAACCTGGAAGCCGACCTGATCGCGAAATATGTCGAGAAGATGATGCGCGGCGATGCTGAGAGTTCGCTGACCGTGGAAGATCTGGTGCGGCAAGGGTTTTAGAAGCAGTTGCCCGTGCCGGTTGTCAGCTACTAGTTAGAACCGGACTTTGCTGGCAACTGGCAACTGCTTCTAAGCTTCCAGCTTCAGTTCATCCAGTTCGAGAAATTCCTGAATGATCGGGTGGGGATCTTTTTCCATTTCCGCGTAGGTCCCAAAAAAGATGGCTTTGGCTTCGTAGAGGAACATGACCCGCTCGGCCAGTTTCTTGGCCAGCCGCATGTCGTGGGTCACTACGATGCTGGTGAGGTTCAGTTGAATCTTGAGCCGCTTGATGAGATCGCCGAGCAACTGCGCCATGAGAGGATCGACCATAGTGGTGGGCTCATCGTACAGGACGCATTCGGGGCGCGCCGCCAGCGCTCGCGCGATGGCCACCGAGCGCTTCATGCCGGTTGAAAGGTCGGAAGGGAGTAAATCGCGCATCTCCTGCACGCCGACCATCGTCAGCAGGCCGTCGACGACCTCATAGATCTGCTCTTCGGTCAATCCGCCGGTCTCGCGCAGCGGGAAGGCTACGTTCTCGCCGACCGACAACGAGTCGAAGAGCGCTCCATTCTGGAAGACCATGGTGACTTTCTTGCGGATCGGTTCCATTTGCTCTTCGTTGTAGTCGGTGATGTCCTGACCGGCGACGATGACGCGTCCTGAGTCGGGCTTGAGAAATCCCATGATGTTTTGCAGCGACACCGATTTGCCCACGCCGCTTCGGCCGAGAATGCAGACCGTTTCGGTGGGCAGCACGTTGAAGCTGACGCGGTCGAGCACCACGTTATCGCCGAAGGCTTTGGAGACCTCGCGGAATTCGATGTAGGGCGCGGGTTGTGGGGTCTCGTCGGGCACGGAGATTAGCTTCTAGGTGCTAGCTCCTAGCTTAACCTGCTTGTCAGCTTCAGCGACGGCTTTTTCCGCGAATGGAGCTTTTCGGCGGTGAAACTGCGTCGATGAGCGTAATGGCGATTTAACGTAGACTATTCGCGTTCCCTGATTCCCGTTCTTTTTGTGCTAGCATTCGTGGCGCCTCTGAAAGGAGAATCCAAATGAGTGGCTCCCAACGGTTAGTCTCATTCGTGTTGGCATGCGTTTCGAGCGTGTTCGTGGCTGGCGCTCAGTCTCAAACAACGCCTGGCCCGGAAGTGAAGAAGCTGGCAGTAATCGTCGGCAGGTTCACCATCGAAGACGAACTGAAAGCCGGGGCAATGGGGCCGAACTCGCCAGCGATGAAATTCAGCGGCACTGAAGATTGCAGATGGACGGCAGGCGGCTTCGCCGTGATCTGCGAGGCGACACTCAATAGACCCGGAACGAAATACTCCGAGACTTCCTTCGTCTACTACGATCTGACTTCCAAGACATACCGATACCACGCAGTTGACAGTTCAGGAGGAGTAGAAGATAAGACTGGTACGGTGAACGGCGACGTCTGGACCTGGCTTGGAGACAGCGTTTTTGCCGGGAAGCTGTATCACACCCGGTACATCATGACTTTTGTTTCACCGGACTCCTACGAATACACCGACGAGTCGGGCGAAAGCGAGAGTTCCATGAAGGTGTTCGTGAGCGGAAAAGAGACTCGCGTCGCGGCCGCCAAGCCCGCGAAATCGCAATCGACGAAGTGACGGGCGTTTAGTCCGAAGCGCCCATTTTCGATCGCTAAGAGTTAGTTGTTTCACTTGCCTCGGCGAGTTCCTGCTGCGTGTTCAGGTTGCGGAACATTTTCTGTGAAAAACCTGCTGCCTCCAACTCGCCCTCGGTAATCAACTTCGTACCTGTCGCATCGAACAGAGCGTCAATTTTGTACCGGCGCGCGTGCAGAGCGTGCTCTGCAGTGTCGGCGAACACACGGCGATAAACCGCACACAAGGGCTGCCAGCGTCCATTTGCTTGCGCGACCGTGACTGTGGCCGACGCGGCATCGCGCGCCCGCCCGACCAGATACTGTAACAGCGCGGTCGACACAAAGGGCACGTCCACGGCGAGAATCAAGTTCAGTTCCGCCGGCGACGCTCGCAGGGCGGCGTGAATTCCGCCCAACGGGCCGCAGTCGCGGAATATATCTTCGACGACCGGGGCGAACGGGACAAATTTTGTGGGATCGCCGACGATGCGCACGTCGGAGGTGACGGACCGGGCCAGGTCCAGCGCCCGCGCCAGCAAGGTGCGGCCGTCCAGCACCACGAAGGCCTTGTCCGCGCCCATTCGCGTGCTCTTGCCGCCAGCCAGGATGAACCCGGATACGTCCGAGGCGCTGCCGTTCATGGGGCGATGATACATGGGCGGGATTACGGCTACACAGGTAGAGATCGTCTAGCGGCAGACGCATTCGTCCGCACCAGCCCACCCCCCAAGCTCATCCTCCTACCCATCGTCTGCCCACCCCGGACGAAGGCGTCCGGGGCTACGGTAGATTTCCGCCAGCACCGCTGATTCTTCCACAGGCTAAGCGTCTGCATCCACGCAACTTACTTTCATCGGCGTGCCGGCACGTGCACGAAAGTAACCTACCCAAAGTCAGGGGTTCGCGCGATGATGGGCGTGCGTCCGAGAATCGACTGACGAAGATCAAGTGACCCGGAAGTAACAATCATGCCGCAAAAATTCATGGATGTGCTTATGCTTGGGCGCTGCTCCCACGAGTTTTCCTGGCCGCGCCGTGGTGTCGACGGCGACTACTACCAGGTCTGCCTGCTGTGCGCCGCGGAATACAAGTATGACTGGACGACCATGCGCCGCACTCAGCGCGTGGAGCACGCCAAGCCCGAGACCAGCATTCGGCGCAGCCATGCGCGCGAGAAGCGGCCTTCGTGGGTGCCACGGGCGCGCCGTTTGAAGTTCGATATTCCTTTGCGCTACCGCGTCAACAAGACCAGCACGTGGTACGAAGGAATCATCGAAAATATCAGCCAGAGTGGAGTGCTGTTCAACGGGCCGCAGCAGCTGCCCATGAATGCCCTGATCGAGATGGTGTTTGAGATGCCGGAAGAAATTTCGGGGCAGAAGAATAGCAACGTCGTTTGCCAGGGCCGCGTGATGCGCTTCAAAGACGCGCCCACTGCTGAGAATTCGGCCGAGCAGGAAAACGGCGCGCTGGCGGCCTCGATCGTCGACTACAAGTTCATTCACTAGATCTGAAAACCGCTCTTCGCCTTTGGCTTTTGGCTCTTAGCTAGAAGCCGGAGATCCAAGAGCCCCCCCGAGAGTCCTTCCCAATGGCCGGCCGCGTTTCTCTGCGCCGGGCAGCCCGCTTCGCGTACACTTCTTTCTTCGCAGGCGGTCCTTGCATGGTTTCCATTACGGCGCTGCTGCACACACGAAATGATGCTCTGCGGCTGGGGCGCGCCCTGGAGACGCTCTACGCTTGCGACGACATCTTCATTGTGGACCACGGTTCCCGCGACGCCACGGTGCGGATCGCGCGCGAGTATGGGGCGCGAGTCGTGGACGCCAAGCCTGGAGCCGTGCCCGGAGACCATCTTCGATTATTAGCGGACCCGCGGTCCGCGCCGCGAAGGTCCACGGGCCCGGGATGGGTTCTGTGTCTTGATCCACGTGAATCGTTGACGGAGAAGTTGGCGGCGAGCCTGTTCGAGTGGAAGTTGGAGGCGCTTGATGCGCACGCGCCAGCCGTTCCCGCTTTTTCCGTTTTTCTCCGCGAAGAGACGGCGCAGGGCTGGATGGAACATCCCGTCGCGCAGACCCGCCTGGTTCCCCAAACCTGGAACCTCTGGAACGGAGCGCTTCCGGTGAACGAGCCTACGGCGGTCCCGCTGGAGGGAGAACTGTTGCGCTTTGTTTTCCCGTGAATCCTACCGGCCAGTTTGACCTGTCTCCCCCCAACTTGCCTCTCGATCTGAAGAGCTATGTGTATTCCTACAACCGCATTACCTCCGACCTGTACATCGTAGAAGGCTTGAAATAGGGCTCGATAGTCGGCCTCCCTAACCGTCCAGTGGGCATTGGCTTACTGCGATATTTCTTGCTGCCGCATGTCCATTTGGGCAGTGACTTCAGTACCTTAGTCCTCTCGTCACGACCGCCTTATAATCCAACCAAGAACAGGGAAGTACAGCGTTCTTCCGAGGGCGGTCTTCGGGAAAGTTCGC
>JBELAE010000351.1:0-5770 GCA_049509155.1 Candidatus Sulfotelmatobacter sp. | reverse complement strand
ACGAGCGCACCGACGCTGCCAGGTATTTCCGGATGCTCACGCGTCAGGTCCGGGCTGATGGTCTGCCAGGAATTTCCCCCATCCGTTGTCTTGAACAGAAAGTTGGCCGCGTAATAAAGAATGTGCGGGTCCAGCGGAGAGAACATTAGCGGCTCGGTACGGTCCGCCCGATACTTGGGGTTGCGCAGCGGAATCGGCGTGACGTTCTGCACTTCGCCCGTCGACCAGTGATACTTGGAAACTTCCGTCCGGCCGCCGCCGTAAACCACGTCAGGATCGAGCGGGTCCGGCGCGACGTAGCCGTACTCGATCACGCCCACAGGATGCCAGTCGCGGAATGTGATGGCGCCGTCGTTGCCGCGCGTCGAAATGCACACCGACCCGCTTTCCTGCTGTCCCGCGCAAACCCGATACGGAAAGGAATTGTCGGCAATCGCATGGTAAAGCTGCGCCGTGGGCTGGTTGTACCACGAACTCCAACTCGCGCCGCCGTTCACGGTGACGATCGCTCCCTGATCGCTGACTATCAGAATAATGTTGCCGTTGTTAGGATTGATCCAAAGATTCTGGTAGTCATCCCCGCCCGGCGCGCCCCGAAACCCAGACCATGTCTTGCCGCCATCGCTCGACCGCATGGTCACAGTGCTGACCACGTACACGAGGTCAGGATTTCTCGGATCAACTCTGGGCTTCGAAAGATCGCCACCCCCGATGCGGCCCGCAGGACGAGGGTCGTCCGTGATCTGCGCCCAGTTCTCGCCCGCATCGTCCGAGCGATAGACACTTAGTTTTCCCGAGGCCGTGGCGAGAGTCGCGTAAAGACGCCGCGGCTCGCTGGGCGCGACCACAACATAGATCTGCGAAAGATCTTTCGGCAGGCCATTGGTCAGCGGATGCCAGGTGCTGCCGCCGTCCGTCGACTTGAACAGTCCGCCGCCCGCGCCGTTAAATCCGTTGCCGTCCTCCCACGGGCCCTGGCGCGCCTCCCACATCGAGGCGTAGATCACATCGGGATTCGCGGGATCAATCTCAACATCAGAGCCGCCCGTGTTTTCGTCCTTAGAAATCACTCGCTGCCAGCTTTGACCTCCGTCGGTCGAGCGATAAATTCCGCGTTCTTCGCTGGGCCCGTAAGGATGTCCGAGCACGGCCGCGAACACGCGGTTCGGATCGCGCGGATCAATGGCCAGCGCCGGAATCTGTTGTCCGTCGACCAACCCGAGATGAGTCCAAGTCTTACCCGCGTCCGTCGATTTATAAATCCCGTTGCCCACCGACAAGTCAGGCCGATGCAGTCCCTCGCCGCTGCTCACATAAATAACATTTGGGTCAGACGGCGCGACCGCGATGGCGCCAATCGACTGCGTCGGTTCCTGATCGAAGATCGGGTTCCAGGTGCGCCCGTAGTCATCCGTCTTCCAAACCCCGCCGTTCACCTGCGCGACGTAGAACACATTCGGCTGGCCGGGCACGCCCTCAGCCGCGCGCGTGCGCCCGCCGCGGAACGGCCCGACCATCCGCCAGTGCAATTCCTGGTAAGTATTTTCCGGAACCTGCGTCCAGCCCGCGGCTGGGGATAGAAAAAAAGACAGAAAAACTACGACGCTCACGAAGAGACGAGCGACCGCAATGGCATGAAATCGTTTCAAGTTTTCCCCCTCCGACAGCCAATGGCAAAACAGCTAGAATAAACCATAGACGCAGTGCTCGATCGATTTGGTTTCAGTGTGGTGTATTGCGGTCTTGAACCGCGCTATAATCGTGTCGAGCTAGCGGAATCTCAATGTCCAACCGGTCTTATCAAGGGCATCCTACCGCACTCCCGCTTACTAACGACTGCCGCATCCTGTTGGATGCGGCCCCGGATGCGATGTTGGTCGTCGACGGTGACGGAGAAATTGTCGTCGCCAATCCCCCCGCGGAAAAGCTGTTCGGATATTCCTTCGCACAACTCACCGGCCGCATCGTGGAGTCCCTCATCCCGGAACGATTTCGTCAATCGCACGAGTTGAGCCGGGCCGCCTATACGAGGGATCCGCAAGCCCGCCCGATGGGGATCGGTCTGGAACTGTGCGCCAGGCGCAGCGATGGCCGTGAGGTCCCGGTCGAGATCAGTCTCAGCCCGCTGCCCAGCGGCCCCGGCAACTATATCCTGGTTGCGATTCGCGACGTCACCGAACGCCGGCTCGCTCAAGAAAGGCTTCGCAAGTCCGAGAGCGAGTACCGGGCCCTGTTCGAAAATGCCAATGATTCCATCATGATCTTCGAACCGGAGAACGAAACCATTCTCGATGTCAATCGCAAAGCCTGCGAGATTTACGGTTTTGCCCGCGACGAATTCATTGGCAGGAGCCTGAAATCCCTGACCCTGGATGTTTCCCGCGGCGAAGAAGGCCTGCGCACACTCCTGCAAACCGGCACCTGCCGCGATTACCACACCGTTCACGCCCGTAAAGATGGAACCCACATGAACATCGTGGCCAACTCCGCCCTCCTCGAGCGCGATGGGCGCAAGGTTGTTCTCAGCATCGACCGCGACGATACCGATCGCATCCGCGGCGAGGTCGAACGCGAGCAACTCATCGAGGAATTAACCAACGCGCTCGCCCGCATTAAAACCCTCACCGGCCTCCTGCCTATTTGCGCCTCCTGCAAGAATATCCGCGATGAAGCCGGCAGTTGGATTCCGGTGGAGCGTTACGTCCGCGACCGCTCGGAGGCCAACTTCACCCACAGCATCTGCCCGGAATGCGCCACGCGCCTCTATCCCGACGACTACAAAAAGAAAACTTAGAAACCGCGCCTCGGGAAAGTTGCTATAGTTGCCCATCATGCCCCGCCCTGCGGTTGCGCGCCAGCGGCATTTCTTTCCCGCCCTGAAGATTTTGCTACTCCTTCTCTGGCTAACCGCGCCAGCGTGGCTGCATGCGCAGACGATTTCTGGAACCGTGCAGGATCCTTCGGGTGCCGTCGTGGTCGGGGCGCGGATCGAGATCACCGGCGGAGACCTTGCGCAGTCCCTCATTCTCTCTTCGGACGCGACCGGCAAGTTTGCCTCTCCTGAACTGAAACCCGGAACCTATACGGTGCGCGTGGTGCAGGAGGGTTTCGAACCTCTGGTAAAAACAGTCGAGTTGCAGGCGTCGGTTCAGGTGCAACTCGCGCTCACCATCGCGAAACAAGAGATCGAAATCTCGGTTGCCGGAAAGAGTCTGGCGTTCGCGAATTCCGATCCGGTCTACCGGCAACTCCGCTCACTCGGGCTGGGCGCAACGTTTCGCTTCGACAATTTCACCATGATTTGCGACGTGGCGACTTTCCAGTTCCAGAAGGGCACGCTGACCTTCTTGAGTCCAGTAGATGGAGTGGTCACGGGCGCAATTTTCATCGGCGAAGGCCACTTCAATCTCAAGCCCGTCACTCCTATCGATGCCCACGAATTGAGCCGCCGCACCGGCGCGGATGAGTTCAACGAAGACTTCATCGATGTAGTTTTTCGATTCACCGGCGGCGCGCGCATGAACTTCCTGCAGGGATTGGGCGAGCAGATCGAACCCACGCCCAATGCGGCCGCTGTTCTGCATACCTGGCGCGAGAAAATGCGGCAGCGTTCCGAAGTTCCCCTGGGATTTACCCAGTACCTTTTGCAGGGCGAAACCATGGACAATGTGGATGCTGACCTTCTGGCGGCGATCTACAATCCCGCGCATCCGGTTTTTTTCAACGCTTATCTTCGCGGCAAGAAACACAAAGACCTCCGTTTCTTCATGCGCAGTCGAGTCGGAGCCGTGCCGCAACTCGATTCGCCCGAAGAGGTCGCCCTCATCAACTACGATCCCGAAGGCATGGACGACGGCGTCTGGTACCTGCAGCACCTGAAGTCGGAAATCTCCAACCACACCTCCAATTCTGCTGAGGACCGCCGCCTGTTCGCCACCCACCGCTACAAGATCGAGACCATCATCGCCAGGAACGGACATCTGTTCAGCACGGCGACCATTACTTTCCAACCTCTGGTCGCAGGCGAGAGAGTGTTGAAGTTTGGCTTGTTGCCAAACCTTCGCGTCACGCGAGTCAGCGACGAACAGGGCCAGGATCTCTACTTCATCCAGGAGAGCCGAAAGCAAGACGGTTCGTTTTATGCCGTTCTTCCACATGCGCCGCCTCTCGGCAAAGAGCAGACCATCAACGTCGAGTACGCGGGCGACAAAGTCCTGGCGCAGGCTGGAGAAGGAAGTTTCTACGTCCGAGCCCGCACTTCCTGGTATCCCAACCTGAACGGATTCGGCGAACATGCTCTCTACGATCTAACCTTCAAGGTGCCAAAACACTACAAGGTCATCAGCGTCGGCACGCTGAAAGAAGAGTCGATTGATGGCGACCTGGCCGTCAGCCACTGGGTCACGCCCATCCCGGTCGCAGTCGCCGGATTTAACTACGGTCAATACGAGAAGGTCGACATCGCCGATGACATCACCGGCTACAAGATTTCCGGCTATTACATCACCGAGTTGCCCTACAATCTGCGCCGCTTCTCCGCGCTGCAGTCCCTGGCGCCCCACAGCATGACCAAATATGCTCTCGAACAAACCCGCGCTCAATTGCAGATATGCAGTTTTTATTTCGGCAAGAGCCCGTATGAATCGATCTCTATTACCGAGCAGCCCGATTTTAATTTCGGGCAGTCGTGGCCCAACCTGGTTTATCTTCCCATCTCGGCTTACACCGATTCGACGCAACGCTGGATGCTCTTCGGCCACATCAATTCCAAATTCTCCGGCTTTGTGCAGGAGGTAACGCCGCACGAAGTCTCCCACCAATGGTGGGGCCACGCCGTAGGTTGGGCGTCCTACCACGATCAGTGGCTGTCGGAAGGTTTTGCGGAATTCTCCGCCGGGCTGTTTCTGCAGCAGGCCATGGGTCCGAAGTGGCAGTCGGACTATCTCGAATTCTGGGACCGCCTGCGCCGCCGCATTCTCGAGAAAAACAATTTCGGTGTCGCTCCCAATGACGCTGGCCCGCTCTGGATGGGCCTGCGCCTGGATTCTCCCCACACCGAAGGCGCTTACCAGAATGTCACCTACCCCAAGGGCGCATACGTTTTGCAAATGTTGCGTTCGCTCATGTACGGGTTAGACGATCAGGACAAGGCGTTCATAGCCATGATGCACGACTTTGTCGAAGCCCATCGCGATCGTCCAGCCACCACGGAGTCTTTCAAGGCGATTGCCGAGAAACACATGACCAAGCTGATGGATATTGAAAAGGACGGCCGCCTCGATTGGTTTTTTAACGAGTGGGTCTACGGCACGCAAGTCCCCCGCTACCACTTCGAATATCAAATCGCTCCGCAGGACGCCGGCAAAGTGAAACTGCACATGACCATCACCCAGAGCGAGGTCGACGACCACTTCGCCATGCTGGTTCCAGTATTCGCCGACTTCGGCAAGGGCTGGGTTCGCTTCGGCCAGGTCGGTGTCATCGGCAACACAGCCCATAGCCTCGACGTAGTTCTGCCCAGCCAGCCGAAGAAAGTCGCCCTGAATGTGTACAAGGATATTCTGGAGCGGTAAAAGCTCTTAAGGAAACGGGCCTTAGAGGTTTTCTGAAACAGTCAAGTTTGGATCATGTTTTGAAAAGGCTTCCATCTGTGCAGTTTTCAAAACTGTCTAGTCAAGTCCACTTTAGTAGGTGTTGAATACCCTCGAAAGTAGGTGTTTCTTCCACAGGCTAACCCATTGCATCTTCAGAGGCGCGTAATCCCGCACCT
>JBELAE010000350.1:0-5770 GCA_049509155.1 Candidatus Sulfotelmatobacter sp. | reverse complement strand
GCGCTATCCCAATACATGCCCTGGGGCACGGCAGCGCTCTGATCCGTCCCTCCGAACCGCATATTCACGGTAAGGTCGGGGGACAGGGGAATAGGATTGGGGGTAAAGGGCTCCCAGTCGATGCTGTCTGAAGCAAGGCGGTTGAAATTGGTAGTGACTGTTCCGCCGAGCCCGTCGGAGCAAACTGTGGGTGGGTTCGACTGGCCCTGCACTTGGTACGCTGGATCAATGATTGCAGCTTCTGACGTCGAGTAGCACAAGGGGGCCGGACCAGTGTCACTTGTGCAAGGCCCTACCGGTCCGTTCACGTTATTGTTGCAAACGCAACCCAGGTCGAGCCGGGTCATCAAAGGGCCGCTGGTAGGCTCAATCATGGCAAACTCCTGAGCCGGTCCAGTCGTAGCCTTGCCTCCCAACCCATACTGAAACGCGGCGTAGGCGACGGCTCCCGATCCTCCGCTGTTTCCCGTCGCGCAAAGTGGTGCGCTGGTTGTAGCCGAGGAATTCGGGTTAATCATTTTGGGATTGTTATAAACCCAGTCGGAGACGGTGGCGAAGCGGCACGCCAAACGGCGAACTCCTCCCGGCCCCTGCAACCACCCGTTCGGTTGCGTTCCGCCGTCAAAGGGCGCGCCGAATGAGACCTGAACCGTGTTGAAACTCTTAGCGAAGACGTTTTCTACGGTTTCATATCCAAAGGTCCACAAGGGATTGTTGTCGTAGAAGCCACTGCCGCCGCCGCCGATGACAAAGAGCACTGTGCCGATGGGGTCAGCCGCCAGGTTCACCTTTAAGTAAGTCGTCAGGTCTGCAACTCCATCACAGGATACGTTGATCGAGTAGCAGGTCCCGTCAGCCAGGTTTCCGGCGGAGTCAGCCGGACACGAAGACATGGTCTTAAGGCCGGAGACCGTGCCGAGAGGGTCGGTCTGCTGCACAGTCGTCATCGCCGTTCCCGGACTCGATGGATCGAAACTCGGCGTGGCTGTGATGGTCACGGCCGCCGATGTGACCGTCGACGTCAGCCCCGGCGCAATATAAAGTCCAGGATTATTGGGGTCGAACGAGCCCGCGGTCTGTCCGTTCGTACAATCCGTGCAACTCGGCTGGCCCCAGGTGACGGCCTGTCCCTGGGTCGTGGTTGGAGCACCAGTCACCGTAGCGGAGTATTGCAGGTTGGCGCCTTGTCCGATGAAATCGGTGGCGGGAGAAATGCTAACCAGGACATGCACATTTACCAGAAGAGGCACCGACATTGTCAGGTTATCGCTCGCGGTCGCAGTAACCGTCACCCCGCACGGGCTTACCGGCAGCGGTGGCGTCGGCGGCGGGGCCGTATAGGTCGCCGTGTCGGGCCCCGTGCTTACGATGGTTCCCAGGGCTGCCCCAGTAGCGGTGCAGACGTTGGTGGCGTTCGGGTCGGCGGCCAGGCTCCAGGTCACGGCGGGGTTGCCGATATTGGCGACCACAGCGGTGTATTCCACCGTGCTCGGCGTAGTCGTCGTACTTACGGGTACAGACGCCGGCGACGCCGGCGACGAAGTCACAGTCACCGTAACTGGCGGGGCACTCACATTCACCAGTGCTTGCCCTGCGGTGACGTTGTCTTCATTCGATGTTGCCGTGACCGCGATCCCACACGGGCTTACCGGCACTGATGTCGGGGCAGTGTACGTCATGGTGCTGGTGCCCGTAATCGCCATGGTTCCCAGCCCATTTCCAGTCGCCGTGCACACCGTACTGGCGCTTGAGTAGTCGGAGAGACTCCAGGTCACGGCCTGATTGCTGGTGCCAGTCACCGAGGCACTGTATAACACCGTGCTCGGTGTAGATGCCGTACTTATGTTGATAGAAGCCGGCGCTGCCGGCGTAGATGTCACAGAAACCAGAAGCTGTTTGCCGCCGCTGCCAGGCGCGTGGGCGATGCACCCCCCCAGGGGGAGCAGAACAGCCGCAACGATTAATCGGAAGATTGCTGAAGACAAGAAGTTTCGCACCGAACCCTCGGACTCACAAAAAGCCATAGAAGAAAATAGTTGGGGAGGGAAACGGGTAGTGTACTCCGTGATCGTCATCTTGTCATGCTCGATCAGGCCTGTCAACCTTGAGCTCGCACTGGTTGCACTTGTGGCGAAGGCTCGGGTTTCTCAGGTATCCCGAGTGTTGGAGCCGGCCATTTTTGCGCTCCAGGCAAAAGCTCTTGAGTTTCTTTAATGACAAAGAAAGCTTCTTTGCTTATGGCATTGAAAACAATCGTCCAGGAGCATCAAGAGGTGGTAGGTTACTTGGTGCGTTACCACTTTGATCGAGTGATGCAGCCCCGAATAGCGTCGTGCTACTGAAATCGAATGTGCAAATTATTTCATGCTTGGCGAAGTGGCCGGATTTTGGTTAAATGGGGGAACACAGCGCGACGGTAAATATAGCGTTCCCCCTCAATATTTTTGTACCCTTGCCTCTCCCTGCATTCTATGGATCGCTACTTCACTGGGAAGGCAACGGTGTCGTTCAAAGTTGGCGCTGGGTTATGCAAGTCCGTTTGAACAAGTCCGTTTGAATACGACCTCTTGAGCGAGCAGCCAATCCCGACAGAAATGATCGCATTCCGAACAACCATCGTACTCCGAACAACCATCCTGGGGAGAAGACAGCAGATATGAACTCATCTGTACCTGATTTTGAGGTAGGAATTATTGGAGGCGGCCCGGCAGGTTCCAGCATGGCAGCCTATCTGGCCAAAGCTGGCATTAACTGCGTAGTGTTTGAGCGCGAGCTGATGCCCCGTCCGCACGTGGGAGAGTCGCTGGTACCGTCCTCGACTCGGGTTTTCAAAGATCTGGATTTCCTGCCCAAGATGGAGGAAGCGAAGTTTCCCCACAAGTTCGGCGCGGCCTGGACCGCGGCCTCGGACGCGAAGGTCTACAACATGGATTTCGGCGGAGTGTCGGCCGACTGCCATGTGGACATTCGCTTCGAAGAGCGCAACCAGCCCGGCGTCAGCCAGAACTATACGTATCACGTGGACCGCAGCAAGTTTGACCTGATGCTGCTGCAGCACGCCAATCAATTCGGCGCCAAGGTGTATGAAGGCGTGGGCGTGAATCGCGTGGACTTCAGCGATCCGAATTGCGCCGCCATTAAGTACAACATGGGCAAGAAAGAAATGAGCACGACTTGCCGCATCGTCGTCGACGCCAGCGGGCGCAAGACTCTGGTCGGCAACCAGTTGAAGTGGCGCATTCAGGATGACCATTTCGACCAGTACGCCATTCACACCTGGTTCAACGGCTACGACCGCCGCTGCATGGCCAGCAACAAGCAGACGCAGGGCGATTTTATTTTCATTCACTTCCTCCCGATCACCAACACGTGGGTCTGGCAGATTCCGATCTCCGAGACCGTGACCAGCATTGGCGTGGTCACGCAGAAAAAGAATTTCGCCAAGAGCAAGGAATCACGCGAACAGTTTTTCTGGGAATGTATCAAGAGCCGTCCTGAGCTGTATGAAGGTCTCAAGGCGCAGGGCTCGGAGCAGATGCATCCTTTCAAGGACGAAGGCGATTACAGCTACGCCATGAAGCAGCTTGCCGGCGACCGCCTGGTTCTGGTCGGCGATGCGGGACGCTTTGTTGATCCTATCTTCTCGACGGGCGTCAGCATCGCGCTGAATTGCTCGCGGTTTGCGCACAAAGATATTATCGGCGCGCTCGAGACTGGAGACTTCAGCCGCGAGTCGTTCAAGACCTACGAAGACACGCTCCGGCGCGGCACTCGCAACTGGTACAACTTCATCACCGTGTACTACCGCCTGAACGTGCTGTTTACGGCGTTCGTGCAAGATCCGCGCTACCGGCTGGATGTGCTCAAGCTTCTGCAGGGAGACGTTTACGAGGATGCCGAGCCGCCAGTTCTGACCCGCATGCGCAACATCGTGCAGCAGGTGGAGAAGGATCCGAATCACGCGTTGCACGGGTTCCTCGGAGATCTCACGGCGGATGCTTTTGTCGAAGCCTCGGCATAAACGGAAAAGCGCAGCATAGCGAAGACACTGGGAGAAAGCAGCGAATATGAATCATTCAGTCCCCGATTTTGAGGTGGGAATTATCGGCGGCGGACCCGCCGGGGCAGGCATGGGTTGTTATCTGGCGAAAGCCGGTGTTAAGTGCGTGGTGTTCGAACGCGAATTGTTCCCGCGGCCGCACGTCGGCGAGTCGCTGGTTCCGTCGTCCACTCGGGTTTTCAAGGATCTGGATTTCCTCGGTCAAATGGAGGAAGCGAAGTTTCCGCACAAGTTCGGCGCGGTCTGGACCACAAATGATGAGAATCCAGGCTACGTTCATGATCTCGAGGGACTGTCGCCGGACTACAACGTCGACATTCGTTTCGAAGAGCGCAAGCAGGAAGGTATGGAAGACCGCAACTATACCTACCACGTGGATCGCGGCAAGTTTGATTTGATGCTGTTGAAGCATGCCCAGAAGCTGGGCGCGACAGTGTATGACGGCGTGAAAGTTGGCCGCGTCGACTTCGGTCCCGAGCATCCTGAAGTTTATTTCAACATTGGGCCCAAAGAGATGAGCGTCAGCTGCAAGATGGTGGTCGACTGCAGCGGCCGCAACACTTTCCTCGGCAACCAGCTCAAGCTGAAGATCCAGGATAAAGTTTTCGATCAGTACGCCATCCATTCATGGTTTGACGGCTACGATCGCAAGGTGTTCGCGAAGCGGGATACGAACCTGGATTACATCTACATTCACTTTCTGCCGATATCTAACACCTGGATCTGGCAGATTCCGATCACTGATACCGTCACCAGTCTGGGTGTGGTCACGCAGAAAAAGAATTTCGCGAAGTCGAAAGAAGACCGCGAGAAGTTTTTCTGGGACACGGTCGGCAGCCGGCCGCTGATTGCCGAGACGCTGCGCAAGTCTGACCGCATCCGTCCCTTCAAAGACGAGGGCGATTACAGCTATGCCATGTCGCAGCTGGCGGGCGACCGCTTCATGCTGGTGGGAGATGCGGGGCGATTCGTGGACCCGATTTTCTCGACCGGGGTCAGCATCGCGCTCAACAGCGCGCGCTTCGCGCACAAGGATATTCTCAAGGCCATCGAGACGAATGATTTCTCGCGTGCGAGTTTTGCCGACTACGAGACCAAGCTGCGCCGCGGCACCAAGAACTGGTACGAGTTCATTTCCGTCTACTACCGGCTGAACGTGCTGTTTACTTACTTCATCAGCGACAAGAACTACCGGCTCGACGTGCTGAAGCTGCTGCAGGGAGATGTCTACGACGAAGACGCGCCTGAAGTCCTGACCAAGATGAAGGCCATGGTTTCGAAGGTGGAACAGAACGAAAAGCATCCGTGGCATAAGCTGCTGGGGGATCTGACCTCAGACGCGTTCCGGCCGCAGGTGTAAGTTGTAGCGCCGGTGAGAGCTGTCGGGACGGCTCCGCTACAGGGAGAAACCGCGATTTCGCACTCGAACCGCAACTTCGTGCTGGCGTACATTCTTCTCGTCGCGCTACCCATACTGGGGTTGGTGGCAGTCCTGAAAAGCGGGCGGACCCTCACTGCCCCGTTTTCGGTGGATGGCGCGTGGAAGATAGAATCCGGAGCCGGACATTTCTCAGCTTCACCCGTCTCACCTTCGCCTATCGCGGCTGAACCCTGCGCTGACTTTTTCTCTTCGGTTTCAAACGCGCCTCTTTCCATTTCGCAGTCGGGCAAGACTCTGGTGGTTACCCTCAGCGGTGCCAAAACCGCCAC
>JBELAE010000035.1:0-20982 GCA_049509155.1 Candidatus Sulfotelmatobacter sp. | reverse complement strand
TTCCGACTCCTCGCTGGTGCGGCCCAGGGCGAGCAGCGCAATGATGTCCGACTTAGGCAGCGGAGGCTCAGAACGATAGTTCACGTTGAGGCGATCTGGCGTGCCGGTAACCGTGACGTCGAGATCGTAGTTGCGCACATGCGTGGTGGCCTGCAAATTAACCGAGGGCTCGATGGCGACTGGATTGGCAAAGGTAATATCGCCGCGTTCCAGGCGAAACTTGATGCCGTTGAAATTGGCGTCGCCTTCGAGAATATCAGCGCGGCCGAGCACGCTGGGACGAGCTACCGACCCGCGCAGCCGCAGATTGGCATCGCCGGACAGGCGAGCTACCGCGGTCTTCATCTGCAGTTCGGGTGCGGTGCGCACGGCCACGTCGAGCTTGACGTTATAGAGCGGCGAATTGGCGGGAGCGAGCGACACCGACTGGCGGCTGCGCTCGAGATACGAGCCAAAGTCAAAGCCGGGAGTGACGGCCAGCTTGGTGACCAGAATGTCGCCGGAAATCGTCGAGGCCGAGCGGTTACCAACCCAGTGCAGTTCCGTGGTCGCGGTCGAGCTAACGCCCGGCGGATAGCGCAGGCGCACATCCTTCCCCACGGCGGTGAGGTTGAAATTGAGTTGCCGGTTGTAGTTGGTGGCGTCGCCCTTCAGGTCGAGCGTACCGCCGCCGGCGCGGGCCGTGAGTTGCTCGATATGGACGCTGTCGCGGGTGAACACCAGCGACCCGTTCATCTCGCTTAAGCCGCTGGGCAGCCCGGCGTAGTTGGCGGCTCCGTTCTTGATCGCGATGTTGCCCTGCGGAATCGGCAGATCCAGCGTGCCCCCTAAGATCAGATGGACCGTCATCATGCCGGAAGCAGTAAGATTCGGGTCCAGGCCGGCGAGCAGTTTGAGGTCGAGTTGGCCATCGGCCGCCATATCGAGTGCCTGAATCCCGGCCCAGTGAATATCACCGTGCAGGACGACGTCGGTTCCGTCGCCAACAAGGTGCGTCGATTCGATGTGAGCCGTCTGGTCGGCAAAGGTGAACCGCACCGGACCCTGGTTGTGCAACTTGGCGTATTCGACGTCGATGGCAAGGTCGGTGGCACTCCCCTCGAGCGTCCATTTCCGCGGATAGCGCAGCGGACCTTCCATCGCGATCGTGCCGCTCACCGCGGAGTGTCCGGTAAGCTGCTGACCCAGATAAGCGCGCCAGAAAGCGTCGAGATCGATGTGATCGGTCTGCGCCGTAATGTTCGCGGGATAGTCGCCGTGCATCCCGACGGTGCCCATGACAGTGACAGCGCCCCTGGGAAAATTAGAGTGTCCGCTGAGGCGGAGTTCGCCGTCTTTCGTGACGGCTTCGAGATCGAGTACGCCCGCGAGTTCGTGGTCGAGCATGAGGTCGCGCACGTGAACCGCGGCGTTGATGACTGGGGCAGCGAGAGTGCCGGAACCCTGCAGAGTAAAGTCGGCGCGTCCCTCGATGAGTAAAGGTTTGAGCTGAATCTGATGCACGCGCGACAAGTCGAAATTCTTACCCTGCAAGTCAAGCCGGAAACCGCGGGTCGCGGGGGTGAAGGCGGCACTGCCCGAAATCTCGGCGTCCTGATGGGTGAGACGGATATTGTTGAGTGCCGTCTCATTGCCGGCGAGACGCAGATCGGCGTCGAACTGATCGATCGCTTCTCCATAGGCCGCAGCATGGGCGGCGTGAATATGCCCCTGCCCCTGGGGATGCGCCCGAGTTCCGCCAACCTGGAGATAAACGTCCGCCATCCCGGAAACCGGATAGTCGAAGCCAGCCAGCGCCGCGGTCGAGGCGACGTCAACATTGTGCAGGATCGCGTGCGCGGTAAAGGGAGTGCCTGCAGTGAACTGTCCGTTTTGCAGGGCAGCGCTGACATCGAAGGCGGCACTGGTCTCATCGCGGCGCAGCGTGCCGTGTTGCAGGGTAATCTCATGCGAAGACAGTTGAATGTTGGCAGCGAGGGAATCCCAGTGCACACGCTGCAGGGGAGTACGCGACGTAGCGGGCATGATGAACTCAAAGTCTTGCGCGACCAGCGTTCCCGACAAAGTCGGCGCGGAGAATGTGCCGGCGGCAACGCCGTTGAATGTGGCATTGCCATCCACGCGGAACGGCAGATTCGTGGGCCCGCCGAACGCCATGACCAGCGGCCGCCACTCTTCCAGATTGGAGGTCGAAATCGAAAGGTGCAGCGTGGAAGACTGCGCCAGAATACCGGACGCCTGAACTCGCGATGCCGGTGTAGACAAATTGAACTGAGACAGTTCGAGCGAGTCGCTCTCCGCGCGATACTTACCCTGCATGTGGGCGGTGACCGGCAATTCGCCGGCAGCGGAATGCGGTGGCGGGCTCACGTCGAGCGCGAAGGCGATCTCGGCCTTTTTGTACGATTCTTTCCATGCCGCGTCTACGGTGCCGGCGGCCAGTCCTGCCGGATGAAAATGGCCGAGCGGGTGGGCGTGAACATCCAGGGCCGCGGCGGTTTCTGCGGCAGAAACATCTCGCACACGAAGATGCACCGAGCCGCTTTGCACACCCGGCAGTTTCGCTTTCTCGCCCTTCTTCAGGGGAGGGCGAGCCGCGGTGATCTGCGGAAGGTTTTCCGCGCCCTTCTTGACTTTCCCCGGCGGCACGAGCGGGATGCTGTGCAGCCAGTTGTCTACCTGGGCCTCGCCAGCGACACCGCCGCCCAGTAATTTTCCCTGCAACTTGGAAAGCTTGATTTGCTGATCCGTGATTAAGTAATCCGCAGTTGCGCTGGCTTTGTTGAGCGCAAACTGATCGTCCCGCCAGTTCAGGTCGCGCAGGACCATGACGCCGGAGGCCGCGAACTCGCCTGTATTCGGCGAATCTTCATTCTGCCGGCTTTCGCTATTCAGTGAAGCCTCATTCAGCAAAGCTTCATCGATGAGCCAGTGGCCGCTGCCTTTGAACTCGGCGACACCGACGCGCAGATCGTGACGGCGGGCAATCGCGGAGGCTTCTTCGAGATCGACATGCGCTTCGTAGACAGCGTCCAGGCGGGGATGGCGGAAGTCGGTGATGCGGCCGCTGGCTTGCAGGGACGAGCGTCCGGAATTCCACTGCAACGATTTGACGTCAATGAAGGTCGTGCCCAGGCTGAACTCTACTGTGGTGGTCCAGGCGAACGGACGGAAGTCCTCGAATGCCGTATCGACTTTACCGAGGCTCAGATGGCTCTCATAGCGGCCGCGCAAGAACGAGTAATCCATTTGCAGATTGGTGTCGTGGGCGGCCAGGTCGAGGGGGATTTTCCGGTCCGCCCACTGCAGTTCCCCGTTGTGCACGGAGAGATGATCAATGGACAGAGCAAATAGCTTTTCGAGTGCGGAGTGCTCCGGGGTCCTCTCCAGCACTTCAGGACTGAGCATTCGTGGAGCGGGGACGTTGGTGGTGCCGTCAGGTGCGACGGCGATGTGAATGACGGGATGTTCCAGGGTCAAAGAATGGAAGCCGAACTCGGTGCGCAGAAACGAGATGACTTTCACTTGCGCGAGCAGGCTGTCGGCATGAACCAGAGGGACGTCGGCGGGAGATTCCTTGCCGTGCACGGTGATGTTGCGCACTTCCACTTGCAGGTGGAAAGGGACAATGTGGAAGCTGCCCACTTCGGCGCGGCCGCCGGTAATACGCTCTACTTCGGCGACCACCCGCCTGCGGACATAGTTCTGAAAGGAATCGGTGGTGACGTAATACAGACCTGCCAAAACGGCAACCACGCCAACTCCGGTGACGAGGAGCAGATATTTCCACCAGCGTCGCGGCCGGCTGGCGGGAGCGGGCGCGGGCACCGTCACTGCGTCTGTACTCCCTCCCCGGGGGACCCGGCCGGGCCGGGGACGCTGACTTTACTTTCCGAGCGCAGGGACTGAAGCCAGGAGACCATCAACTCGTTGACTTTCTCCTGGGTGAGCAACTCGCGGATCTTGGCGGAGACGTCAGCCAGAGGGACTTCACCAGCACCGGATTGCTGCAATCGTGGAACGAATTTCTCGCGGTAATAAGCTTCGATGGTCTTGGAATCAATCTGCACCGCGGGACGAAGGCGAGCGTCGACCAGGCGCATGAGATCGATCTGCTGCTGCACATGCGCTACCAGATCTTTTTCCGCCAGCCCGAACCGGCTCAACACGGCGTGCCAGCCTTCGTCGGTCGCGGCTTCGGGATAGTGTTTGCGGGCCTCGGCCAGGCGCGCGGCCGCCTCCGATGGGGAAGCGTGCTCGAAGAAAGCGGACTTCATCTGCTCGCCCAGGAGTTCCTGGTCAATCAGGCGGTCGAGGACCGCGCGGCGATCATCGTCGGTGAACTGGCTGAGCGGGCGGCCGTTGAGCAGGGCTTCATAGCACAGCGCTTCGTCCCAGTCGCTTTGCAGGATAATGTGCCCGTTGACGGTGGCTACGATGCGGTCGATAACTTCCACTTCGGCAGGGCGCACTTCGGCAGCGATGACTTCGCCGGCGCGAGCCGACGGAAGAAGCAGGAGCGCGCTCAGGAATACGGCGAGCGCCAGGGCAGCGATCACCGTGTTCCGCGAGTTCTTCCGCGGGTTTGTCTTCTGCGCGCGAACTTTATCCATCAGAATGGCTGGCCTATGCTGAAAAATACGTTGAAATGACGAAGGCGCTGGGTCTCCAGCACAGACGCTGTTTGCAAGCCGAACTGCTGTGGAACCGTAAACGTTTGGAAGTAACTGGTCGGATTCAGGTTGTACCCGAAATCAAAACGCAAGGGGCCGATTGGAGTTTTATAACGTATCCCGAGTCCGACTGCATGCGACGTGTAATCATACCCTGAGTTGTTGAATTGCGTATAGCACCCGGGGTTCGTTGTACCTCCGGACAGACACTGGTTGGGATTGTCCTGATGCCAGCGCAGCAGACCTTTCACCATGTCGTGCGGCGCGGTAAAGACGTTGCCCATATCGTGGAAGATGGCAAAACCGAATCCTTCTCCCAGGTATGGCAGCGTGAGCGGAGGCAGGCGCAGCTCGGAGTTGTTGACGAATAGCGCCGTACCGCCCACGGGAAAACCGGAGTCCGGGTCGCGAGGTCCAGCCTGATTTAACCCGAATCCGCGATGAGAGTTGCCCCCGCCGGCGAAAAATTGCTCAGGCAGCGGGATGGTAGTGATGTCTGTACAGGTGGGCTCGCCGGCGGCGTTCAGCGGGCAGGAGCCGGGCGGCAGAATCTTGGTGCCGTTGAAAGGCTGTTGTACACCGATGCTGGTCGAGCGAGCAAACACGAACTGATGTCCCGCCTTGCCTTTGCCGCCAAAGGCGTAATACGTGGAATACTGCCCCAGCGCGCGGCCGTAGTCGGCTTCCGATCCGAAGTAGGTGGAAGATTGAAAAGCGTCCAGCGTGAAGTAGCTTCCTTTCGTGCTCTCCAGCGGATTGTCCCGCTTGTCGTGGATAAACGTGAAACCGGGACCACCCACACGGGCTGGCAGAGAGAGAATCGCAATTTCGCCGGGAGAAAAGCCCTCCGCGAAGTGGCTGGCTTTCACCAGGCGGAAATCCCAGCGATAAGTAATTGAATTGGGACCTTGCCGGGTGCCGGGCTCAATACCGGAGTTTCCGAACTGCTGCCGCAAGTCGATCTTGCCCTCCAGCCGCTGCGAGGTGAAGGTAGCCACATCCAGACTGTTGTCATAGAAAATTGTGTAGATCAGTTTGAGCTTATCGTTGTTGAGCAGTTTGGGGATGGCGTAACTGATCAGGCCGCGCTGCTGCAGGCGCCCGACGTGAGACTGGAACGTCAGCGTCTGGTCGCGCCCGCCCACGTTCAGACGCGTGACGTCAAACTCAACTCTGGGACTGACTCCCGTAGATCCCTGGGGTTCGGTGGATCCCGCGGGCAGACCGGTCTCGAACTCCAAACCGACTCCGTATGTGAAGGTGTAGCGTCTGGCTTCCTGCACCTGCACCAGAACATTTTTCTGCGGATCGGTTCCGTCGGGGTTCTGCACTGCCGTATCCACCTGGCTGAAAATGCCCAAATCGTAGAGCCGGGTCTGCGTATCGAGCAGGTCCTGCTGGCTGAGCGGTTCTTTCTCGTGCACCAGCAATTCCCGTTGGATGACGTGGTCGCGGGTGTGTTCGGTGCCGGCCACCATCACGCGGTTCACGGTGAAGAGCTCGCCTTCCTGAATGGTGTAGGTTACGTCTTCGTGATTGGGTTGAGTGGCCGATGGTTTGGTGGTGATTTCGAGCGACGCGTTGGGAAAGCCGTGATCGAAGTAGTAACTGAGAATTCTTTCGCGGTCGTTGGCCAGGTCCTGCTCAGAGTAGGGCTGGCCGGGCTGGGTGCTCAATTCGGGGAGACGGCTGGCGGCAACCTTCTCCGAGCCCACGACATGCAACTCGCCGACGAGGGTGCGGACTCCTTCATCAATGTCAATGTGAACTGCAAGTTTGTTGACCCCACCGTGGTAGTTGTCCTCGACTTTGGTCTGGATCTTGACGTCGCGGAAGCCGCTGGAGCGGTAGAGCCCCTCCAGAGTAGAAACGTCAGCTTTGAGCAAGGCTTCGCTATAACGACCGTGGCTGTCGAAGGTGTTGGCGGGTTCAATCTGCAGGTAGGACCGCAGCTTTTTCGTATCCAGAAAATCTTTGTTGCCGGTGATCTCCACCTGCATCAGCTTGTGCAGCGGGCCGGGGTCGATCTGGTAGATCACTTGCAAGGTTTTGGAATCGCTTTTTTTCTGGATTTCGACCTTGGCGTCGAAGTGGCCGCGGGTCTGTAGGTAGTCGAGCAAGTTCTGCTTTCCCTCATTCAACAGATCGTCATCCACGGCGTTTTCTTCATAGACTGGGACTTCCCTCTTCAGGACGCCGTGGCTGATGTGGTATCCCCGGGCGTAAATCACCACTACCGGGCCGGGATCGATCTGGTAGGTAAAGTCCACGGCGTTGGTTTCCGGGTGGTAGGGCTGCTCGGCAATGGACACCTGCGCCAGAGCGCGATTCTGTTTTTGAAATCGCTTGCGCAGGTGCTGCAGTGAACCGCTTACCCGGGCAGCGGTAATGCGGGCTCCGGGATTCATGTGGGCGATTTTCTGCACCTCGGCCGACGAGAAGCTCGAGGTGCCCGTAACTTTCACCTCGCCCACGTGTGCCTGTTCACCGCGACTAATGTGGAAGAGAATGTCCACCTGCTGCGTGGCCGCGTTCGCCGTGCTCTCGGCGGTGACCCGTGCGCGGTAATAGCCGCCCTCCTGCATGAGTTGGCGGACGTTCTCGAGCGCGCGCTCGAGCTTCTCGTGGGCATAGAGTTCTCCCAATTGAAACTTCGAGGCGTTGACGATCTGGTTCGGATTGGGGCGGGCGGGAGCGCCCTCCACGTCGACCGCGCCTACGAAGAGATTCGCCGAGGTGGGAAAGGTCAGAACAACGCCGTCGCCGTGGGGAGCAACCTCCGCCTGGATATCGGAAAAAAGGCCGGTGGCAAAGAGCGCGCGAATGCTGTCGCGGACCCGAGTGCGATCGAGCGGCTCTCCGGTTTTCTGCGGCAGTAATTGCAGGATGTGGTCACGGTCGCGATCCGCCACACCGGGAAGCTCGATCGAGCGCACGACCTTGCCTTCGTAGGAGGACAATCCGGCCGTGGAAGGCGTTTGGGCCTCCTGCTGCGGCGGGGGCGCAGGCTTCGCGTCGGACGGAGAGTTCACGGGCGCGGGATTCGCCGGATTCTGCTCGGCCGCCGCGCCTTTCGGCGGAGACGAAGATCCACTGGCCTGTGCTGCAGCCTCTGATCCATTCGCCGATGCGACGACCGCAAACCACAGCAGGAGCGTCGCAGTCAGGATTGTCGAGTACCGTTTCAGCAAACAGTGTCCTTGGGCCCGGGCGTTATTGACTTCGATATTGACTTCGATGGAATGCGCCCGGCTGATGTTGTATGAATTGTTCCGCCCGCTTTTTCCAATAGGGCATGGCCTGGCAAGCAGCCGGCACAATCACCCGGCACAAACATTGACCAGCAAAGACGAGCAATCCTCGCCGGCAAGCCCGCCACTTATAATAAAGGTTTTGCTCGCAAAGATTTTGCAGTCTGAAACTGGTGACCTGATTTGGCGCAGCCAACGCAACCCGGCGAACGCTACTCGCGGCAGATTCTTTTTCGCGGGATCGGCGCGGAAGGCCAGCGCAAGCTGGCGGCCGCGCGCGTGGCGATCGTGGGATGTGGCGCCACTGGGTCGGCCCTGGCAGGACTGCTGGCCCGAGCAGGCGTAGGGACGCTGCGCATCATTGACCGCGACTACGTCGAGCCCAGCAACCTGCAGCGCCAGGCATTATTCGACGAGGCTGACGCGGCCGAATCGCTGCCCAAGGCCATTGCCGCCGCGCGAAAGATCGCCGCTTTCAATTCCGAGATCGTGATTGAGCCGAGGGTTGAAGATCTGGTTCCGGCCAACATTGGGGCAATGCTCGAAGGGGTGTCGCTGATCCTGGACGGCACCGACAACTTCGAAACTCGCTACCTGATCAACGACTACGCGGTCGACCGTTCGCTGCCTTGGATATATTCGGCTGCGGTAGGAAGCTACGCGGTGACGCTGAATATCCTGCCCGGTGAAACTGCGTGCCTGGTCTGCATATTTCCTGACTCGCCTCGGGGCATGGTTGAGACCTGCGAGACTTCGGGGATTCTGAATTCGGCGGTGAATCTGGTGGCTTCGATCGCGGCGACTGAGGCGCTCAAGCTGCTGGTGGGGCAGACGCCGACGTCCTCACAGGCTGAAGCCCAGACTCCAGAAGAAGCTTCTATCGCAGCGCTGACGCGCTGCGCCACCCAAAAGCAAAGTGAGATTGCGCCGCCCCTTCGGCGGACGCTGCTGTCGTTCGATGTGTGGACGAACGAGCATGCGGAAATCTCGGCCGCGAAACCGCGCATCGGTTGCCGCGCCTGCGGGGAGCGGGACTTCGTTCATCTCGCGGGCGAGGGCCGCCCGCACATCACGATGTGCGGCAGGAATTCGGTTCAAATCCATGAGCGCCAGCGGCCCATCGACTTCGCGGAAATGGACCGCCGCCTGCAGCCTCACGGCACTGTCCGGCACAACGACTTCGTGCTGAAATTCTGGCACGATCCTTTCGAGATGACGCTATTTCCCGACGGCCGCGCCATCATCAAGGGCACGACCGACACCAGCGTGGCGCGGAGTTTATACGCGCGGTATGTGGGCAGCTGAAGCCGCTACTTCCGCTTGCCGTTGAAACGCGATCCCATTCCTACTCACTCTTCCCTGCTCACTCTTCCTCTGGTCCACCTACTCACGGCGTGCTCGTCTGGTTACGGTTGAGATGGCGCTTTTGCGGCAATCATCGGGCCGACCTGTTATCCTTGGCTCATCAATCGCCAAAAATGCGGGTCGGCCGAGCGCATTCGCCTGTTCGTCGCGTTCGCGCCTGGGTCGTGGTCAGGCACACTCGGGATCCTGTCTGCGACCATGATCGCCTTGCATCAAAGATCGTCCGCACCACAGATCGTCCCGCATCAGACATCATCCCGCATCGAAGTTGACGGGAATTCCGCGAACCTGACTTTGAGAAGCCCCGAGTTCAGCAGCTTAAGTTCGAGAGGCCGGGCTCGAGAAATCTGGGTTCGAGAAAAGCTTGGGAGGCAATACACGTTATGAAAGAGACGCTGAAGAAATCAGTCTGGTACGGCATGGTGCTTGGAATTGCGCTGGCCACGACGGTTCTGCCCACACGGGCGTCAGCACAAGATCAAGATGATCCACCGGGCCGGGTGGCCCGGCTCGGCTACTTGCAGGGTTCGGTTTCGTTCCAGCCCGCCGGCGAAACGGATTGGGTGGGAGCGGTTCCGAACCGTCCGCTGAGCACGGGCGACCAGCTCTGGACCGACGAGGACTCGCGCGCGGAAGTGCAACTGGGCTCGGCCGTGATCCGGCTGGCGCCGCTGACCACATTCTCTTTTCTGAATCTGGATGACGATACGGTACAGATCCAGCTCACCTCCGGCTCCATCAGTTTGACGGTGCGCCGGCTCGGGGAAGAAGAAGATTTCGAGGTCGACACGCCCAACCAGGCGTTTACGATTTTCCAACCGGGGCATTATCGGGTGGAAGCCAGTTCGGACGGGGACTACACGGTGATCAGCGTTCGCGGAGGCGCCGGCGAAGTCACGGGCAGCGGTCAGTCTTTTGAGGTGCGCGCCGGGCAGAGAGGTACATTTACCGGCACCGACTCGCTCTACGCTGATGTCGAGCCGTTGTATGAGCCCGACGAATTCGATGCGTGGGTGGAAGCGCGCGATCACCGCTACGACTATTCGCGTTCCGTGCAGTATCTGTCACCCGACGTGGTTGGCTACGAAGATCTCGACGACAGCGGCGACTGGCGCGAAGATCCCGGCTTCGGCCATGTATGGTTCCCGCGGGTTGAGTACGGTTGGGCGCCTTATCACACCGGCCACTGGGCTTGGATTTCTCCCTGGGGCTGGACTTGGGTCGATGACGCTCCGTGGGGCTATGCTCCGTTCCACTACGGACGCTGGGTGAGTGTCGGCGGACGCTGGGGTTGGGTCGCCGGTCCAGTCGCGGTGCGGGCGGTTTATGCGCCCGCTCTGGTGGTCTTTATCGGCGGAGGGCCCGGCGCGGTTGGCGGCAATGTGGGATGGTTCCCGCTGGGTCCGCGGGAAGTGTATGTGCCGTCGTACCACGTGAGTCAGGCGTATATGACGCGGGTGAACGTCAGCAGCACGACAGTGAACGTCACCACGGTCACCAACGTCTATAACACCACCATCATCAACAAGACGACGAACATCACGAACATTACCTATGCGAACCGGAGCGTCCAGGGAGCGGTGGTGGTGGTGCCGCAGCAGGCCTTCGTGAGTGCGCAACCGGTGGCGAGAGCATCCGTCGCGGTGAGCACACAGCAAATCGCCTCCATGTCAGTAAGTGCGCGGGCTTCCGTAGCTCCAACGCAGGCGAGCGTTCTTGGCGCGCATGCGGCGACCGCAGGCCACGTGGCGGCGCCTCCAGCGGCGATCGCGAGCCGGCAAGTCGTCGCCAAGAAGACGCCGCCTCCGCCAGCTGTGCCTTTTGCCAAACAACAGCAGGCTCTGGCCGCGCATCCCGGACAGCCGTTAGCCAAGAGCGAGGTGCAGACGCTGCGTCCGGCGGCAGCCGCGGCGGCGCGGCCGATGGTGAAGCAAGCCCCTCCGGCAAAGCCGGCGACGGCCAATGTGGGGCGTCCGGCACCGACGACTCCACCGCGGCCGGGCCAACCGGCTCCGGCGGCGAGTCAGCCTATGAATCGGCCGGTGAACCAACCGCCGAACCAACCAATCAATCAGCCGGCGAACCGGCCGGGCAATCCTCCGGCGGCGACTGAGCGGCCAGCGGCGGTCGCTCCAGCGCAACCGAATCGCGCACCAGCCCCGCCAACGGCTCAGCCCCCGGCGAATCGTCCGGAGCCGACGACGCCGAGTCGTCCTCAACCCCAGCCTGAGACGAACCGCCCGCCCGCGGCCCAGCCGAAGCCCAGCGAACCGGCTGCGCGTCCGGTAACTCCGCCGCCGACGGAGCGTCCGCCGCAGCGCACGCCTCCGCCGGAGGAAAAGAAGCCCGCGCCTCCGCCGGCGGCGAAGCCTGCACCGCCTCCACAGCACCCGCCGGCGAAGCCGAAAACTCCGGAGGAGAAAAAGAAGGAAGAAGAGGAACAGAGAAAGCAGTAGAAGCGTTCGGCGAGTGGATATCCAGCTTTCAAATCGCCGCGTACGTAAAGGGCATCCTGAAGCTTCAGGGTGCCCTTTCTTTTCGCTGCTAAAGATGGACGATGCTCTTCCCCGGCGGCCACGCCATCATCAAGATGTACGGCTGGCGCGGCCGTGGCATAGGAGTTCGCGCACAGTGTCGGGAGAACTGAGCTGTGGTTGTTGGCTCTTAAGCTTCTACCCGATCCGTTGCTGCCTCTAAAGTATGATGGACTTGGATGACAAGGGCTAGATGACAAGGCTAGATTACGAGGGTCCGAATGTCTGATCTGCAGCTTCATGACGGCCACATTTCTTCTTTTCCTCGGCATGGTGCGTTGGGTCGTTCACCCGAGAGCCACGAAGCCAAGCCGGGGGATAATTTTTCACCCCCTCAAGTTTCACTCCCTGGAGGATTGAAAAATGTACCAATTTGCGAAGATTGCGACTCTAAATTCGGGATCGGGTTTGTGGGTCGAGGGGCTAAGGCATCCAACCCAGAGCAGGCAAAGGATTTCCGGAGGAAGAGCATCTCATCTGAGAATCCCAAGATTGGTAGAAATGCTCTGATATTTTGAATATGAGTATTACTTTTGGGCCGGGGCGAAGGCCCGCAAGCCATACAACGCAAAGATAGTTAGCCGCATCACACGAGGTGCGGCCGGAAAAGGCAACTTGACCGACCGAGATCCAAAAGAAGCGCAGCTCCTGGGCAAAGATCGAGAAAAGGATAGGGGCAACGACTCGAACGAAGCTGAGCTGATCGAGCGGGCCAAACAGGGGGACGCTCAGGCGTTCCAGGCTCTCTACGATAAGCATAAGCGGCGGGTGTATTCGCTCTGTCTGCGCATGACGGCGAACACGGCCGAAGCCGAGGACCTGACCCAGGAAGCGTTCCTGCAGCTTTACCGCAAGATTGGAACGTTTCGCGGCGAATCGGCGTTTTCGACCTGGCTGCACCGGCTTTCGGTGAATGTGGTGCTGATGCAGCTGCGAAAGAAGAGTCTTCCGGTGGTTTCGCTCGAAGAAACCACGGAGGGCGAGGAAGATACTCCGAAGAAAGATTTCGGGGCCGAAGATTTGGCGTTGGCCGGGTCCATCGACCGGCTGCAGTTGCAGAAGGCAGTCGACGATTTGCCTCCCGGTTACCGCATGATTTTTGTACTTCACGATATTGAAGGTTACGAACATAATGAGATTGCGACCATCGTGGGTTGCTCGATTGGCAACAGCAAGTCGCAGCTGCACAAAGCGCGCATGAAGCTGCGCGATCTGCTCAAGATGAATCGAGCTGAAAAGGCCGAGCAGTCCTGAGCGCGGGTTTGGAAGGCCGCGGCGTGAGTGTGGCGTCGGCGAGATTTTGGGAATCGAGATTTTAGGAATAACGTGATCTGGCGCAGACTGGACACGGCAGTAACCTGGGCTGAGGCGCAACGCTGCAAGCTGGTTTGAATTGGCGGTAAACTGGTTCGGCAGAGGCTTGGGGAGAGCAGTATGAATTGCGTTGAATTGCAAACGAGTTTGGCGGAGATGGAAGACGCCAGCAGTGCCGCACGAACTCCCGAACAGCGGGCGCATCTGAAGGCTTGCCGGGAATGTTCAGATCTGGTCGCGGAATTGAATCTGATCGCGGCCACGGCGATTGAACTGCGTGGGGCAAACGAGCCCAGTCCGCGGGTGTGGAATTCCATCGAAATTGCATTGCGGCAGGAAGGACTGATTCGCCCGCAGCGGGCGAGCCGGTCACTTTTGCCAGCGTTCAGCAGTCGCTGGGGTTGGGCACGCTGGGCGCTCCCCGTAGCCGCTGCCCTGCTCATCACGGTTGGAGTTTACGTTCGGCAGCATTCCCTGGCCCAGCAACTGGCCAACGGCATGAACAAGCCTGTAGTAACCGGGAGCATCTCCGGCAACGCCTCCGGTGACGTCTCGGATGTGGCGATTGCCGGACTGAACGACGACGACCTGTTGCAGGAAATCGCACAGCAGTCGCCCGCGATGCAGGCGCAGTACGCCGACAACCTGCGCCACGTGAACGACTATATTCGCGATGCGAAAAGCGAGGTGGCCGCCGATCCGAACGACGAGGAAGCTCGCCGTTCGCTGATGGAGGCTTATCAGGAAAAGGCCATGCTTTTCGAACTGGCCATGGACCGTTCTCTGCCATAGTGTAGGCAATTTTCAACACGGCAGCGCGAGCTGCGCGGGACCGACAGGGGCAATCGGAGAATTTGCAATCGGGGAATATTTATGAGCGGGCGCACAATCGAACTCGTGGTGGTGGGCGCGATGCTGGCCGGGACGCTGGCCGCCCAGACCCACAGGGACTTTCGCTTTGACGTCGAGCCGAAATGCGGAGTTTCGGTGAATAATCCCTATGGCTCGATCTCGGTCAAGCCTTCGTCGAGCGACGTGGTAGTGATCAATGCAGTGCTGGCTTCCGATCGAGTTGAAGTCGATAACAACGTGGTCGGCAATCGGGTCGAGATCCAGTCGCACCTGCTGCCGGGCGCCGATGTGCAGACCGGACGCGTGGATTATGAAATCCTGGTGCCGGCCGATGCCAGCATCACGCTGCACTCCAGCACCGGCCCGCTGCGCGCCGAGAGGCTACAAGGGGATATCACGCTGGAAGGCGCGGCCGCAACCGTGGAAGTCCGCGACATTACGGGCGGGTACGTGCACGTGAAGACGCTGAACGGTCCGGTTACGCTCACCAATGTGCAGGACGGCCGCGTGGAAGTGGACACGCTGAGCGGCGAAGTCACGCTCAACGGCGTGACGGGGCCGTTGGTGCAGGTGATTACAACCGGTGGCGGCATTAACTACATTGGCGACTTTGGCGCCCGGGGCGACTACCGGTTAACCAGCCACAGCGGCGACATCGAAGCGACCGTGCCGGAAACGACCTCGGCGGACGTGAGCGCGCGCTCAGTAAAAGGTGAAGTGCACGACGATATTCATCTCCAACCCAAAACGCACACCTGGTTCGTCCTGAAAGAAGGAAGTGCCTTCTGGGGTACCATGGGCCGGGCCGCGGTGTCATCGACCGTGGTGCTGCGCAGCTTCAGTGGTAAAATCCACCTCAGAAAACGCAATACAAAATAAAGAATCAGCTTCTAGCTCCTGGCTTCTGGCTTCCTAGCCAATTCGTGGCTGGGAGCTAGCGGCTAGAAGCTGGCTTTTGAAGAAGCGTTCTGGCAAGACGGTCGACGCTCGGAGACGCGCTCGTGTGCGGCGAAGTAAGCCGTCCGCCTCAGAGTCGCCGACGCCGGGCAACGCCGTTTTCCTGGTCGGCTTCATGGGCGCGGGGAAAAGCAGCGTGGGCCGGGCCCTCGGGCAGCGGCTGAATTGGGTTTTTGAAGATCTTGACGACCACATCGAGGCGCGCGAAGGGCGAACGGTCGGGGAGATTTTCCGGGATTCGGGAGAATCCGAATTCCGGCGGGCGGAACAGGCAGCCCTCGAACGGGTGCTGCGGGAACTGGGCGGAGGAGTCGCCAGAATCGTGGCCCTCGGCGGGGGTGCTTTCGTACAGAAAGAGAATGCGGCCCGGCTGAAGGCGTACGGCGTGCCGACGATTTTTCTGGACGCTCCGCTGGAGGAGCTGTGGCAGCGCTGCTGCGCGCAGGCCGATGCAAGCGGCGCAGAACGTCCGCTGCTCCGCAGTCTGGAGCAGTTTCGCAAGCTCTACCAGACCCGGCGCCGAAGTTACTCGAAGGCGTCGTTGAAGATTCAAACTGGAGACCGCGCGGTGGAAACGATCGCAGCCGAGATCGCGGAAACCTTGGGCCTGAAAAAAATCGAGCTACGCACGGAACAAGGAGAAGTCGAGTGAAGTTCGCGACAGGAATGCGGCGGGCGCTGGCGATTATTTTGGCTTCGGCTTTTTCCCTTGCAGCCTTTTCCTTCGCAGGATTGGCCGCCGCGTCCGCGGCCGACAAGAAAGACAAGTCGAAGCCCGCGCCCAACCCGGTCGTCGATTCCGGCACGTTCGGGATTTTCATCAAGGGCCAGCGTCTGGCCACCGAGACCTTCCGCATCGAACTGCAGAACGGGGTGACCGTCGTCAAATCGCAACTCAAGGAAACCGCCGGAGGCGATTCGACCAGCCAGAAATCGGAGTTGGAGATGACTTCCGACGGCGAGTTGCTGCGCTACGAATGGAGCCAGGCCTCGGGCGCATCGCTAAGCGTGGTGCCCGAGAACGATTTCTTGAAAGAGGAGATCAAGGCCTCGGTCACCGCGAAACCCACACCGCAGCCCTTCCTGATGCCGGCCTCCTCGCCGATTCTCGACAATAACTTCTTCGTGCACCGGGAAATCCTGGCCTGGAAATATCTGGCGGTTGCCCCCTGCAAAGACGAGAACGGTCACCGGCAATGCCAGCCCGCCGACTTTGGCACGCTCGTGCCCCAGGACCACACTTCGATGGCCGTGCGCATGGAACTGGTGGGAAAAGAGAAGATCACGATCCACGGCGCGGAGCGCGAACTGTTGCGACTGAACCTGTCGGGAGAAGATTTGCAGTGGGCCCTCTGGGTGGACGAGAGCGACCATTTCAAACTGATTCGAGTGGCGATTCCTGCCGATAACACGGTGGTGGACCGAGATTAGTTATTGCTGCCCTGCGGCAGAAGCGGGATCGCCCTGGAAAACTTATTGCTGCTGACTGACTCACGAACGGCGCGAGTGCTGGTGACGGTGCTGCTGTTCGCGCTGGTGCTGGGATTTCTCTACGTGGCGCGCGCCACCCTGATCGCGTTTCTGTTCGCCATCTTCTTTGCCTACCTGATGAGCCCGCTGGTGAATCGCCTGGAGAAACTGCTGCGCGGGCGCGAGCGGGCCATCGCTGTAATCTATTTTCTGCTGCTGGTTCTGGTCGTGGTGTTCTTCGTGGCGGTGGGTCCGAAGGTGACGCGGGAAGGTGCGAAGCTGGGGCAGTCCCTGCCCACCCTGCTGGCCCGGTTCAGTTCGGGTCAGATTGCGCAGCAACTGGGCGTGGAACACGGCTGGAACGCCAAGTCGATCGAAATGGTGCAGTCGTTTCTGGTCAGCCACAGCGACGAGATCACGCAACTGGCGCAGCGCGTCGGGTTACGCGTGGCCGACGTGGCCAAGCAGGCCTGGCTGTTTTTCGTGGTGCCGCTGCTCTCCATCTTCTTCCTGAAAGATGGCCGCACATTCAGCGACTTCCTGTTGTCGACCATCCAGTCGCGGCCGCAACGTGAATTTCTGGAGAATGTCCTCAACGATCTCAACCAGATGCTGGCCCATTTCATCCGCGCCCAACTGACTCTGGCGGCGCTGACGCTGGTCATGTACTCGGCGTTTCTGGGGGCGATGCGAGTTCCCTACGCGTTGGTTCTCGGCACCATTGGCGGAGTGCTGGAATTCGTTCCCGTGGTCGGGCCGCTGGTCGGCGCTCTAATCATTGTGGGCGTGGCGCTGCTAATGAGCTACCCGCATTGGCTCATCCTGATCATTTTTCTCGCGATCTGGCGCCTGGTGCAGGATTATGTTTCGTCGCCGCGCATCATGGGCGAGAGTATGGAACTGCATCCTCTGGCCGCCATCTTCGGGGTGATGGCCGGAGGCGAAGTGGCCGGCATCCTGGGCATCTATCTTTCCATTCCTGTAATGGCCGGCCTGCGCATCGTTTTCCGGCGCTGGCGTATTTATGCCGAGAAGAAAAAGTTTGGCCCGCTTACCGAGTTGCCGCTGCGAGGTCACGAGGCGCACCGGACCTAGTCTCTCGTCGTGTGGGGCGGACACTCCTGTCCGCCGCTTTTGACGTTTACTCTTTCGTCGAATCTCCGCTGAAGCGAAAGAACTCAAAGCGAGTGCAAGAGCAAGAACAAAAGGCAACCGCGGCGGACAGGAGTGTCCGCCCCACAGGGTCGCGCCGGAAGTAGTCCTCCTTTCGCTACTTGCGAACTCCCGGCTCGCACCGCAACCTAGTCTTGTCGTTCCGACTCCCGAGCAAGCAAGAAGGGCGGAGGAATCTGTAGTCGCCGACTGTTATAGAATTCAAACTATCTTGATTGAGAGAATTATGAACGGCAAAATTCCTATCGGCATTCTCGGTGCGACCGGCGTTGTGGGACAAAGATTCATCCAGATGCTGGAGCACCACCCTTGGTTCGAAGTGGCGTGGCTGGCCGCTTCCGACCGTTCTGAAGGCAAGGTTTACGCTGAGGCGGCACGCTGGCGGCTGAAGACGCCGATTCCGGCCGCGGTCGCGGCGATGACGGTTTCACCGGCCACTCCGGAAGGCGCGCCGAAGATTATTTTTGCCGCTCTCGACGCCTCCATCGCCGCTGAGATGGAACCTCGGTTTGCCGAAGCCGGCTGCGCGGTGATTACGAACTCCAGTGCGCTGCGCATGCAGCAAGATGTGCCCCTGGTTATCCCCGAGGTCAATGGCGGACACATCAAGCTCATCGACGTGCAAGCCTGGCGTAAGAAATCGGGCGGCTACGTCGTGACCAATCCCAACTGCTCGGCGATCGGCCTGGTGCTCGCCCTGGCGCCGCTGCACCAGAAATTTGGGCTTGAGACCGTCATGGCTGTCACGATGCAGGCCGTGAGCGGTGCGGGATATCCTGGCGTGGCCTCGCTCGATATTCTGGGCAATGTGATCCCCTTCATCAAGAACGAAGAAGAAAAGATGGAGGAGGAGACTCGCAAGCTGCTCGGGCAGATGAACGGGTCGAAAATCATTCCCGGCGCCTTCGCCATGAGCGCCCAGTGCAACCGCGTTGCCGTCGAAGACGGACACACCGAATCGGTTTCCATCCGCCTGAAGACCAAAGCCAAGCGCGAGGAAATTATCGCGGCCTGGAACGACTTTCGCGCCGAGCCGCAGGCATTGAAATTACCCAGCGCTCCCGAACGCCCGATCGTTTACCTCGAAGCCGCCGACCGTCCGCAGCCGCGCTTCGACGTTGACCTGGGCGCGGGCATGACCACTGCCGTCGGGCGTCTGCGTCCCTGCGGCGTGCTCGACTGGAAGTTCACCGTGCTCTCGCATAACACCATCCGCGGAGCCGCCGGCGCGGCCGTACTCAACGCCGAACTGCTGAAGGCCAAGGGATACCTGGGATGAACGCGAGTTCAGCCAAGGGCAGATGTCACAAGCCATGGCGTCATCCTGCGTGGAGCCGTTCTTCAGGCGGAGCGAAGGATCTCGCGTGTGCAGGTTCGAGAACTTTCTCCGTGCCCACCTTTTTCGGGAAGTCCCGCCAATGATCGTCATGAAGTTCGGCGGAACTTCCGTCGAAGACGCCAAGGCCATCGAGCGCGTTGCTGCGATCGTTGAAGGGCGCCTGCCGCAGAAGCCCGTGGTGGTAGTCAGCGCCATGGCCAAGGTCACCGATACGCTGTTGACCATGGCTCGTGCTGCAGGAGAAGGCGAGCGCAAGACCGCTCTGAAACTCTGCCGCTCGCTGCAGGAACGCCACTACAACACCGCCAGCGAACTGCTGGGCACGGCGCGCTTCAGCGAGTTCCACTCCGACCTAGGCACGGACTTCGAAGCGCTCGACGAACTGCTGCGCGGCATTTCCGCGGTCGGCGAAATCACGCCCCGCACCACCGACCTGGTCGCTGCCTTCGGAGAAATGCTTTCCAGCAAAATTGTCGCAGCCGCTTTCGCCGCGCGCGGCCTGAACGGGGTTCACGTCGACTCGCGCGAGGTCCTGGTCACCGACAGCAGCTACATGGAGGCGGTACCTCAGTTCGAGGAAACCAACATCAAGCTGCAGGAAAAAGTTCAGCCCTTGCTGCAGGCCGGACAGGTCCCGGTGATGGGAGGATTCATCGGTACGAATCGCGCGGGCATTACCACCACCATCGGACGTGGTGGCTCGGACTTCTCTGCCGCCATCTTTGGTGCCGGTCTGGGCGCGGAGCGCATCGAAATCTGGACTGATGTCGACGGCATTCTAACCACCGATCCCAGAATCTGCCCTGAGGCGCGGCGCATCAAAATCATCAGCTTTGACGAGGCTGCCGAACTCGCGTATTTCGGGGCGAAAGTGCTGCACCCGGCGACCGTGTTGCCGGCCATCCAGAAAAATATTCCCGTCTACGTGCTGAATTCGCGCAATCCTTCATGCGAAGGCACGCGCATCACCACCCGGGCGCCGCAGGGCAAGAACATCTTCAAAGCCATCGCCGCCAAGAAGCGCATCACGATTGTGGACGTGGCCGCTCCCCGCATGCTGCTGGCCCACGGATTTCTGCGTTCGATTTTCGAAGCCTTTGACCGCCACAAAGTTTCCGTTGACGTGGTCTCGACATCGGAAGTCAGCGTCTCGTTGACGGTCGACTCGAATCAAGCGATTCCCGCTCTGGCCGCCGATCTGGCCAAGCTGGCCGACGTAAAGTACGAAGGCCGTAAGGCCATCGTCTGCCTGGTAGGGGAAAACCTGCGCGACACTCCCGGAATCGCCGCGCTGGTATTTCGCGAACTGGCCGACATAAAAATTCGCATGATCTCGCAAGGCGCTTCGGAAATCAATCTAACGTTCGTGATCGAAGAAGACGAAGTCCCCAAGGTAATCCAGCGCTTGCACAAAACATTTTTCTCGGACCTGGACCCGGAAGTTTTTGCATAACCCGCGTAGCGGCGGACGCATTCGTCCGCCCACGGTTGATCGGAATTCTGATCGGAATTCTGAGCCAGACTACCCCGCACATGCGTCCGGGTCTACGTCTTTCACCTCGAATTTCATCTCCTCTGTGCTCCACTGTGCCCTCTGTGGTTAAATCTTTGTGGCACCTCCGCATGAACCTTCTCATCCTGGGTCGAGGCAAAACTGGATCGTTAGTGGCAGAAGTGGCCGCGGCGCGAAAGCATCACGTCCGCGTCGCCGGCGCCAAGGAAAACGAAGCCTGCGCTGCGCTCACGGCTGATAACCTTCGCGACATCGACGCCGTCATCGACTTCACCACTCCCCACCGCGTCCTCGCCCACATCGAAGCCTGCGTGAAAGCCGGCAAGAATGTGGTGGTTGGCACCACCGGCTGGTACGCAGAAATCGATCGCATCCGCGCCCTGGTCGAGCAGCGCGGTACCGGATTCGTCTATGCCGCGAATTTTTCCATAGGCGTGAATCTCTTCTTCGAGATCGCCCGCGCCGCTGCCGCTGCTCTTCGCCACGATTACTCCGGCCAGATTTTCGAGCGCCATCATGTCCACAAAAAAGACGCCCCCTC
>JBELAE010000349.1:0-9461 GCA_049509155.1 Candidatus Sulfotelmatobacter sp. | reverse complement strand
CGCGGTGTTGACTTCGATTGCGGTCACTCCCACCAGCGCTTCGGTCACAACCGGTTCGACGCAGCCATTTACGGCAACCGGCACTTACAGCAATGGCACGACGCAAAATGTGACCACGAAGTCAAGTTGGACTTCATCGAACACTGCGGTTGCAACCATCGCGCTCCACACCGGCTCAGCCACCGCCGTAGCGCCCGGGACGGTCACGATCACGGCTACTTCGGGAACGATTCAGGGCACGGCCACATTGACGGTGACTCCCGCGTTAACTTCGATTTCCGTCACCCCGGCCACCGCCACCGTGGCCGCAGGCTACACGCTGCAGTTCACCGCAACCGGAAATTACAGCGACGGCTCGACGCAAAATCTGACCAGCACAGCGACCTGGAATTCGCTGTCGACTGCGGTCGCAACCATCGCCGCGGGCGGTTTGGCCACCGGGACCGGAATCGGCACCACGACGATTACCGCGACCTCAGGCTCAATCACCGGTTCGGCCACGCTGACGGTAGGACCGCCGGTTCTCGTGTCGCTGGCGGTGACTCCGGCCAATCCTTCGTTCGCTCTGGGCACGACCCAGTCGCTGATTGCGACCGGGACTTACAGTGACGGCAGCACGCTAGTTCTGACCAACTCGGTCACGTGGAGCACGGGCGATGCCGGCATCGTCACGGTCAACAGTCAGGGAGTCGCCGCCGGCGTGGCTGTAGGCAGCACGGCAGTCACGGCTGTTTCAGGCGCGATTAGCGGCTCGACGACTCTGACCGTCACATCCGCGGCCCTGGTTTCGATTGCGCTGACGCCGGCGATTCCGACCATTCCATCGGGCACGACGCTGCAGTTCACCGCGACTGGCACCTTCACCGATGGCAGCACGCAAAATATCACCGACACGGTTCAATGGAGTTCCGAAACCCCGGCGGTGGCGACCATCAGCAATGCCGCGCCGACGCAGGGCTTAGCCACGAGCGTTGGCGCGGGAACGACGACGATTACCGCGAGTTCGGGCGCGGTTGCAGGCTCGACGACGGTGACCGTGACACCCGCGGTGCTGGTTTCCCTAGCGATAACTCCGCCGACGCCCACGATTGCTCTGGGCACGCAACAGCAGTTCACCGCGACCGGCACGTTCTCCGACGGCAGCACGCAGAACTTGACTAGCACAGCAACGTGGTCGTCCGGCACGCCATCGACCGTGACCATCACCAATGCCGGACTGGCGCAAAGCGTGGGCATCGGCACCGCCACCATCAGCGCCGCTTTGGGGACGGTGAGCAGTTCGACGGTGCTGACCGTGACATCGGCAACCCTGGTGTCGATTGCGATCACTCCGCCAACCGCCACGGTTGCGTTCGGCACAACCCAGCAATTCACGGCGACTGGGACGTTCTCGGATGGAACCACCCAGAACCTGACGCAAACCGGGCACTGGAGTTCGTCAATAGCGACGGCAGCGACCATCAGCGACACCGCAGGCGCAGCGGGTTTGGCCAGCGCGCTGAGCGCAGGCACCACGACGATTGGCATCAGCTGGGAATCGATAAGCGCGACTGCGCCGCTGGTAGTGACCCCAGCTGTGCTGGTCTCGATTGCGATAACTCCGCTGACGCCCGCGATCGCTCTAGGCGCGACGCAGCAGTTTACCGCCACCGGGACTTACGCAGACGGCACCAGTCAGAATCTGACGACGGTGGTGACCTGGAGTTCGTCGTCGGCCAATGTGGCCACTATCAGCAATGCCGCGGGCAGCAACGGATTAGCCACCACCTCTGGCCAGGGCACGGCCACCATCTCGGCCGCCTCAAACTCCGTCTCCAGTTCCACCACGATTACCGTGGCAGGTCCGACTTTGGTTTCCATCGCGATTACACCGGCCAATGGTGCCACCCTGCCCGGAAGCACCCTACAGTTCGATGCCGTCGGAACTTACACCGACGGCAGCACCCAAGACTTGACTTCGCAGGTGAACTGGTCGAGCAGTGCCCCGACCGTGGCTACGATTACCAACACCGGCCTGGCCACGGGAATCGTCGACGGCAGCAGCACGATCCAGGCTATCTATGGAACCGTCGCTGGCACAGCCAGCCTTATTGTGGGAGTGGTGCCCTCGCCGCCGACCGGGCTAATCGCAAGTGCAGGCAATGCGCAGGTCGCGCTGAGCTGGAATCCGTCCAGCGGCGCCACTAGCTACGGCGTCTACCGCTCCAACGTGAGCGGCGGTCCCTACACTTTGATCAACACTACTACTCTCGCCAGTTACACCGACGCCAGCCTGACCAACAATCTGAGTTACTTTTACGTGGTCAACGCGACCGGAACAGGAGGCGCCAGCGGGTATTCCAGCCAGGTAAACGCCACTCCCGAATTCGCGCCTGGTTTCGCCAACATTCAACATGTCGTGTTCATCGTCAAGGAAAACCGCACTTTCGACAATATGTTCGGCACTTATCCGGGAGCCAATGGAGCGACCACGGCTACCATCTCAACCGGACAAGTCATTCCGCTGGGACACACCACGGACCGCGTGGCGCGCGACATGGATCACTCCTGGTATGGCTCGTTCATCGCAGTCGACTACGGCCGGATGGACGGCTTCGACCTGATTATGGAGGGCAACATTAATAACGACTACCTCAGCCTGACCCAGCACGTGCAAAGCGATATGCCCAATTACTGGACCTATGCCGGCAACTTCGTGCTGGCCGACAACAACTTCAGCTCTCTGCACGGCCCTAGTTTTCCCAACCATCTGTACACCGTGGCCGCCTCCTCCGGAGGCGTGGCGACCAACCCCTTCGGCGGGGGCAACACTACCTCGTGGGGCTGCGATGCACCGTCTGCACGGATCGCGGATGCGGTCGACACCAACGGCAATTTGACCGAAGTGTACCCCTGTTTTGACTTCTCCACTCTGGTAGACAGTCTTCAGAACGCCAGCATTTCGTGGAAGTATTACTCTCCGGCACAGTATCAAGACGGCTACGAATGGAACGCTCTTAACTCATTCAATCAAATTCGCAACAACTCCTCACTCTGGACCGCGACCAACATTCCAAACACCACACAGTTCGTTACCGACGCCCAGAATGGACAGTTGGCCAGCGTGAGTTGGCTGGTCGGTCCAACCGGCACCAGCGAGCACCCCACCGCTTCCCTTTGCGCCAGCGAAAACTGGAGCGTGGAACAGGTCAATGCCGTAATGCAAGGGCCGGAGTGGAACTCGACGGCCATCTTCATCACCTGGGACGACTACGGCGGCTTCTATGACCACGTACAGCCGCCGGCGGACGACGAATACGGCTTAGGCTTGCGCGCGCCTTTGCTGATCATCTCGCCCTATGCGCTGGCGGGGCACATTTCCAATACCCTTTACGAACCTGCATCCATCCTCAAGTTCGTGGAAGAGAGGTTCGGGCTGGTGCCGCTGACGACGCGCGATGCGAACGCCAACGACATGCTCGATAGCTTCAACCTCCAACAGACGCCCCTGCCGCCGCTGGTGCTGCAGACCCGCACGTGTCCGGTGGCATCCCGGCCATCGTTGCCCTTTAATTTGGACCAGCAAGTGGGGACGGCGAGTCCTTCCGAGACGGTGTATTTCACTAATTACAACACCACTCCCATGAACTTCCACTCAGTGACAGTCACGGGCGATTTTTCGACCACTGAGACCTGCAGCGAGGCGCTCCAGTATGCCGCTTGCACCGTGCCCATAACCTTCACACCGACCGCGGCTGGTCTCCGGACGGGGACCTTGACGGTGACAGACAGCGACCCCAGCAGCCCGCAAACTGTCGAACTCACTGGCATGGGCACCTACGTCACCTTCAGCAGCTCCACTCTGAATTTCGGCACGATTCTGCAAGGCAAGTCGTCCAGTAAGGTGTCGGTCACTTTGACCAACAATGCCGCTAGTTCGCTCGCGATCACCAGCATCGCCATCTCCGGCGACTACACCCAGACCAACACCTGCGGCACCTCCGTGGCTGCCAACTCCAACTGCAAGATCACTGTCACCTTTACGCCATCCGCCACCGGCACCCGCTATGGAACCATCACGATAGTCGACAGCGATGGGGCCAGTCCGCACGTTGTGAGCCTGACCGGAATTGGAACACAGATTTCGCTCTCGCCGTCGCGCTTGACCTTTCCTGCGCAAGATATTGGAACCCTCAGTTCGCAGTCGGTCACCGTGACCAATAATGGCCCGGCCGCACTGAGTCTCAGCCCAGTCACCCTGACCGCCAATCCTCCCAGTAGCGCCGCGGTGATTACCGAATACCCTGGCCTGCCCACGAACAATTACACGCAGAGCAACAATTGCGGCACCAGCCTGGCAGCGGGAGCCAGCTGCACGGTCACCGTGACGTTCGCGCCTACACTCGCGGGCCATATCCCCGCCAGTGTCCAGATCTTCGACAGTGAAGCGGATAGCCCGCAAGTGATCAGCGTGAGCGGCATAGGGAATTGAGAAAAAAGGGATTTTCTGCCTCGTCTTAGGAAACACTATCGAGGAATGTTTCGGATTCCACGGCAAATCCCCGCCTTTCTTCCTTGCTGACAATCAGCTTCCTCACCAAAGCCGCGGGACAGGCATCGTTCAAGATCGAGGCCACCGGACCACCACGAACCGAGGTTCCGCGTGAACTGAGAAACCGGCTTGAGGCCAGTGGGACACGCCTCCAGTGCACCGTGAACGGCATTGACACCCCGAAATCACGTAAACCAAGCAGGGCTCGATTTCTTTGACGCCTACCGTGCCTCGCTCCTGGCGGCTCAGCGGGCACAGACCGACACGAATCCACACAAGCCGTAACGGCTGGCCTATTTGTCCACCACACAGAGGCTGGCCCGGATGGGATGCTGATGTCAGGCGATAGCACTCATTGACCATCGGTCCTCGGTGAGCAGAATGCGAGCGGAGCTTTTCCGCGTCGTAGCCGCTAGATGGGCACAAAATTGGGCACAATCGAAAAGGGCCGATTCTGGGATCGGCCCTAAACTGTTGGTGCGAAAGGGGGGACTCGAACCCCCACGGTTTTACCCGCCAGATCCTAAGTCTGGTGCGTCTGCCAATTCCGCCACTTTCGCAACTGCCCGCCTGGAATCCCGCTTCGAATCCGGCTTCGAATCATAGTTTACTTCGTTTGACAGCAGTGGGGAAGAAAGTCGGCACACAGCGGAATTCGGAATCAACCCCGCAAAGCAGCCTAGGTGTCAACTCCGCGATCTGTACGTAATCTGGATTGCGCCAACTTTAGATTGCGAAGGCAGTCCGGCCTTGCGGGTCCATTTGTTTTTTCCTGAAGGGAATAACAATTAACAATCACAGGCCCCAAGGCGGACCTCCGCAGCGGCACTTCCCCCAGCGTGGCCGCATATGGAGGAATACCCAGGGCCACGACACGGCGCCGCGACCGCACGCACATGGCACTGCACCCCACGAGGATTCCGCCCGAGGGCGTGGTTCCCCGCGCCGACGCTACTGCACTTCGTTCAGTTTTTGGTAGATCAGCATGGCTACCAGCACCAGCAGAAACACCCCAGACCCGATGCTGAAGACCCACATCGGAACCGTAAGCCGGTTTACCTTGACTAACAATTCCGTCTGCTCTTCCTGCATGTGGGAATTGTTGTCATCCAGAAACAGCTGATCATCCTCGTGCATAGTGAGCGTGCTCTTGTAAATGAGCAGGAGGATCAAGCCTACGGCAAACACTCCGAACACAACCGCCACTACAGTCAGCGTCATAAGCCACCTCGGCAGATTCCAACCCAAGCGCAGCGGCTTCCCACTTCGTGGTGGGGCACGCAGAACCCCGCAATCCAGTCCGGGGAAGCCCTAACGGCATGATTATAGCTCTGTTGGCAAACTGTGAGTACCGAATAAATGCCTGTTTCGGAGGATGTTTCCGGAGCCTGCTACAGGAGCTGGGAGTGTGCGACTTCCGGCGTCAGGCCGCATCCAACTACTAAAGAGGTTTCGCCGAGGGTGGTTACTGCGATCAGCCCTTGTGCGGGAAACCACATTTGCTATAATCAAACAGCTTTAAAGCCAAGGAGATACCAATGGCCACAACCACCGTTCCCACTGTGACGAACCCTGAAGTGACCAAAAAGACGCCGCCCGTGACCCTTACCGCCAACGCTGTGACGAAGGTGAAAGAGATTATGGGCCAGCAGAACCCCGTTCCCGCCGGTTTGCGCATCGGCGTGGTAGGCGGCGGATGCTCCGGCTTCTCCTATTCCATGCAGTTTGAAAACGGCGCCGGAATGATGGACAAGACCTTCGACATGGACGGACTGAAAGTGTTCGTCGATGCCACTTCCGTCATGTATTTGAACGGCTGCATCGTCGACTACGTCGAGACCCTCGAAGGCGCGGGCTTCAAGTTCGAGAATCCGAACGTGAAGAGCACCTGCGGCTGCGGCAGTTCCTTCAGCGTGTAAGCTCCATGGAGCGACGGATGCGTCCGCCGCAAAGCGATTCGCAAAAATATTAACGGCCTCATCGCAACGATGAGGCCGTTTTCATTTGCCACGAAGGATCGACAACGTCATGGGCGAATTATGCGGGGACAGCCGCCCCCGGCTGTTCGCTGCACGGCAGGTCTGTTGGTTGCAGAATTCTTACTGCTGTGGCGGAGGCGGAGGATTGCTGGGCGCGTTGGGCTGCCCGAACCCTCCACTCGATGACGAGTTTGAACTGTTCCCGAATCCCGAAGAAGATGTGCCGAATCCGCTGCTGTTCCCGCTGCCCGTTCCAAAAGCGCTGCCGCTGTTGCTGCCACTCTGCCCGTTGAGGTTCGGCGTGCCCTGCTGCCCGAAGCTTTGCAGCTGAGGCTGGTAAGGCGTCGTGATTAAGCGCCCCTGATCCTGCGCCGGATCGTAAACAAATACCCAGTCCTTATATTTCTTCTTGTGATTGAACTCGCGGATCGTCGGGTCTTTGATTGGGGTGTTGCTGGCAACTCCGACAATCGGCCCGCCAATGATCTGGCCAGATCCCAGCTGATTGCTTCCGCCGTTGCTCCCAGACCCTGACCCATTAGGTCCTGACGATTGATCCGCCGCCCCAGAAGGAGATCCGGCCTGCGAGGTATCCGATCCCGTCGTCGGATTGCCTGCGGTTGCCTGATTCTGGCCGAACGACGAATTGGAATTCGCTCCAAACCCGCTGCTGCTGCCAAAACTGCTGCTGCTGCCGAACGAGGACTGCGACAGCCCTCCCGGACCGTTCGACCCATTACCCCCGATCGGGGTCGCGCCCGGAATCGTCCCGCCTGAGATTCCGCTCAGCGTCATCTGCACTTCGCCGAAGTGCAGCAGCCTGAAATCCTCGCACTTCGACTTCTTGCAGTTCAGCGGATCTTTGTATCGTTTGCGCAGAAATCGGAGGTTGTTCGTGCCCTCCAGATCCTCAATCTTCACCGGATAGCGCCCGAACTTCTTGTAGTAGCCGCGAATCGCCCGCGAATACTGCACTCCACGATGAATCATTTCTTCTTCGCGATCGCGCCTCATGTCGAACTTGAGGTCGGAGACGATGATCGCCGCGAAGATAGACATCAGCGCTATCGCCAGCAGCAGCATCAGCATGATGTAGCCCTGCTCGTGCCGTCGAGATGTGCGCCGAATTCGTGAAGAGAATTTCATAACAAAATATTGAGTAATTGGGAAATTGAGTAATTGAGTAATTCCAAACTGCGCTTTCAATTACTCAATTACCAAATTTCTCAATTCCCCAATCGCCCTCAGCCTTGGGTCAGCGGAATGCTTTGTGGAGGACCGCTATACACCATGTCTTGAATTGAAACCGAGGTCGGTGTGATGTGAATCACTTTGTACCGCCGATCCACGATCTCGCCCTCGCCCGCCACGAAAACATCGTCGCCCGACTTCAGAAATATCTTCTTTGCCTCCCCCGTGGAGGTGGCGAAGCCGTAAAACTTAAGCGGAATGGGCGGGGGCGGTTGATTTGCCGGCAGATGGTACGGGTCGGCTGCTAGCACGTTTCCGTTCTTTCCGACATCGGTATGTCCCGGAGCGCCTGGTTTCGGAATGACCACATCCTCCGCCTGCGACACAAAAATGTTTCTTCCCGTGCCTTCGTACTGCGTCTGTTCGCTCGCGGCCAGCAAGTCCAACCGCAGCGTGGGATCAAGATTCTCCGCCCGCGTTTTTTTCCCGTTCTTCGTTCCCGAACGCGACGGCGCACGCTCGGCTGCCACCGGAGTCGCGATCTCCGCGCTCGAAGCCTGAGTCGACGGCCCCATAAACATGGGGACGACTTCATAAGCCAGGACCACAACCGCCACCACGCCCAGTACGGCCGCCCACATCGTCTGCTTCTTGTTTTCGAGTCCCAGTTGCACTTACGATCCTGCCTTCAAGTACGTTTCCAGCTTCACGCCCAGCTTCACCGGCCCCTGCTGCTGGGCGCCAAGGGAAATGCTGTTGATGATAAAAAACATCTCGTCCCGCTCCAGCGCGTTGATAAACTTCGCCAGCGCAGTGTAGTTGCCCGCGAAGTCCGCTTCCATCTCCACCGGCTCCAGCCCTCCGGTTTCCGCATCCCTAACCTTGTACTTTACGTGCTCGATCGCAACCCCGTTGGCGCTGGTGAGTTTGCCGAGTTCGGTCAGAACCTGCGATTCCTGGGTAGGGAAGCGTTCCTTGTAGAAATCGGAAATCTGATGACCGGCCAGTACAACCTTCTGAGGCAGATCCTTCAACGGAGCCACCTGCGCCGTTTTCAGCTTCAACTCAGCCTGCAGCGTATCCAGTTCCTGGCGGCGCGTTTCCGCCGAGCCGATCAGCGGTGAAAAGTACACAAACGCCGCCAGCAGGTCGACGGCCGCCATAATCGCCAGCGCGGTCTTCAGGTTTTTCCGGGTTCGCCGCAAGTCGGGCATTAAGGCTTCCTCTCATTCGACGCCGCTGGCTTGGGCTTCGGATTCACTTCCGTTTTTGATCTCACTTCTTTTGATTTCACGTCCGTCTTGGACGCCGCGGCTTCCGTCCGCCGTTCGGGAATGTAAATCGCTTCCATATCAAACAGCTCGTTGTCGCCATTGTTGTTGTTCTGCTGAAAGTTCTCTGAAGTCACTTGCGTCTGCGCGAAGCGGTGCGATTCCTCCATGCGGCGCGCCAGTTCCAGCGCCCGATCCCGCGAATCGCCACCCACTGCCATCTTCAGCCCCAGCTGATTTTCTTCATCCAGTTCCGGACTGATCGAGATCAGGTGCACCCGCGGCGGCATCACCTTCTCCAGGCTTTCCAGCACCTGTGTCCACGAGAACGCTTTACGCTCGATCAGTTGGTTCAGAAACTGCGACTCATCGCGCGTGGTGCGGTTCTCCGGCAGGTTGAGGGTTCTCTCCGCTGCGGCGCGCAACTGGTCGCGGTCGGCAATCATCGCCTTCTTCTCGGCGATCGCCGCACGATCCCGCCGCGCGTTC
>JBELAE010000348.1:0-5788 GCA_049509155.1 Candidatus Sulfotelmatobacter sp. | reverse complement strand
ACTGTAGGCTTCGCGCTGCGGCTTTTGCACCACCACGGCCCAGTCCAGGGACGTGACCGGACTGTAAGTGCCCAGCATTTCCGCCAGCTGCGTGACCGGGCGCAAAATGTTGGCGCCTTTCGTAGTGTGCGTCTTCATGACTTCGAATTCTTCTTCGGTGAGCGCGCCGGGCTTTTTCAGGATGTGATCTTCAATGCCGATCTTGCCGACGTCGTGCAATTGGGCGGAGATGCGCAGGGTCTCCAGGAAAGAAGAAGGCAGGTTCATTTCCTTGGCGATGAGCAGGGAATAACGGGTGACGCGGTCGGAGTGGCCGCGGGTGTAGGGATCTTTTTCGTCAACCGCTCCGGCGAGCATTTGAATGGAGCCCATGAACAACTCGCGATTTTCTTCGGCGGCGCGTTTGAGGTCTTCGACGAAATGCTCGAGTTCATCTGACATGGTATTGAAGGTGTGGGCGAGTTCGCCGATTTCGGTGCGGCTCCACAGGTTGACGCGTTGGGAAAAGTCGCCTCGGGCCAGGGCGCGACTGGACTGGGTGAGCACGTGCAAGGGATGGGTGATACGGCGGGCGGCAAAAATGCTGACGCCGATGCTCACCAGCACCGCCAGCAGGGCCAGCAGGCGGGCGGTACGCTGCATCTCAAGGATTCCACTGTAGGCTTCGCGCTGCGGCTTTTGCACCACCACGGCCCAGTCCAGGGACGTGACCGGACTGTAAGTGCCCAGCATTTCCACGTGGTTGGAACCGGAGTTAATGGTGAATTCGCGCGTGGCCGCCAGTTGTGCCTTGTTGCCACCTTCGACGAAGCTGCGCACGATGTCCAGGTTCTTCATGTCCTGGCCAGTGGCAAACTCGGGCGAGGCTGCGGCCACGAGGCGCCCCTGGGCATCGACGACGTAAGGAGTCAGGCCGCCCCCGGCCACTTCCTGAAGACGGCGCTTGAGGAATTGCAAGTCGACCACGCAGGCAATCATTCCCAAGAAGCGCTGCCCATATTTCACCGGATAACTCACGACGAACACGGTGCGGGCGGACTTGCCTTCGCCGACGACCAAGGCCTGGCCGTTGTATTCGCGGCCATCGCGGGCGGCCGAGTAGGCGCGTTCCAATTCGCGGTTCAGGAAAGCATCAGGAGCGATGCTTCCGGCGAAAATGCCCTTGGCGTCAGAGTTCAGCAGAGTGGCGTAGGCGATTTCATCGGACGAGGATACAAAGTTTTCCAGCAGGGCCCGCAGTTCAGGTGCATGGATATTGGTTTCGCCAATGTCTCCGCCGCTGGCCACCTGGATGGCAGAGGACAGGTTGGCCTGCATCATGCGCATGGAGCGTTCGTTCTGGGCGAGATCATCCGCCAGCGAGCGCGTCACCGTGTTCTGCAGCATCATCTCGTTGGTCTTCAGGGGGCCACTGTTGATGGCCTCGACATACGCCGAGTAGAAATACATCGGAACGATGCTGATGACCAGAAGTACGCCGAGAATAAGGTACAGAATCGGAATGCGTGCGTGATTCTGAGTGCTGGAGGACAAGTCTCTCCCTTCACGTATCGCGGACGCCGAAGGCGAAGTGGCGGCGGCGTTCAAAGGTCTCACTAAAATTCTAACGGGGAATTCGGCGGGCGGCAGGAAAAGCGTGGAGAATCGCCATTACCAAAGTACCTGTGGAAAGCGGCGTTTGGCGCGGGAAAGGCGGACCAGAGGCCTCAGACCAATCGAGTGGCGGTGGCGCTACGCACGTCTCCTGTTATTGCAGGAGTTTCTTCAAGTCCCTCCAGCGGATGGGGATAACGTGATTGTCTTCAATCGCCCGCTTGAATTCGGGGCTGGTCATCACGTCATAGTCGCGCTGGCGCCAGGCCGCTCCGTAATCGGAGTGGTCTACCGTGATGGCTTGCAGTTCGGCGTCGTCGTGGCCGAGGTGAACAATGATTTCGGTGACCCCGGGCTTCAGGTTCTTGATCGCGTTGATGTAGAAAGTCTTCCAATCAGCGGGATGGATGGAAGGGTTGGCGATCACTACGGCATTCACCAGGACGTCTTTGTCGGAGAGCAGCGACGAGAGTTGAGTGGGAGTGTCCGGGGCGATAAAGGCGAGGAAGGGCAGTTTGTATTCGTGAGCGACTTTGACGTAAACGGCGAAAAGGTCGGGGCGCGAGAAGAGCGTGCCCATGTGGCTATCGAGATGCGTGGGATGAATTCCGAAGGCGTTGGCGCGCTCGATCTGGGCCCGAATTTCGCGCTCGACTTCAGCGGGTTTCAGTGCGCCGAGGGCCTGCGGAGTGTCGGGCCAGAGATAGCCGGATGGATCGAGCAGGCTGGGGACTGTGTTCGCGGATGCGACCGGGCCCCAGCGGTAGGATTTCCACTCGCTGGTGAGGGTCAGGTGCAGGCCAAGGTCCGCGTCAGGATGAGCTTTCGCATACTCGGCGACTTCGCTCAGCCAAGGACAAGGAACCATGATGCTGGCGGAGGTGACAGCATGTTTGTCGAGCGCGTCGAAGCTGGCGGAGTCTTCGGAGTGAGCGACGGCGAGATCGTCGGCGTGAATGATGAGGAGTTTCGCGTCCGGCGCGTAGCCGAGGCGTTCGGCGATGGTCTTGGCTTGTCCTAGTGCATTGCTTAGAGAGAGGAAGAAAAACAACACCGCGACCGCAAGCTCGCTCAGGCGCATGGACGACTCCGAAGATCGAGGTTGAAGCGTCAAGGGTAACACGGGTGACGGTGAGTCTTGGACGTGGCCGAGACGCACACGCGACCGCCAGCGAGACGCCGCACTACTAACCACCCTCGCTCTTGCCGCTGCGTGACATGAGTTCCTGGATGGCATCGCGGGGGGATTTTCCCCGGTGCAGGATGGCGTGCATCTGCTCGGTGATGGGCATTTCAACGTTGCGGGCGCGAGCGAGGCCGACGGCGGCGGAGTTGGTGAAGACTCCTTCGGCGACCATGCCGTGCATGGCGGCGATGATATCGGGAAGTTGCTGTCCGCGACCGAGTTCGACTCCGACACTGCGATTTCGCGACAAGCCGCCGGTGCAGGTGAGTACGAGGTCGCCGAGTCCGGCCAACCCGGCCATGGTTTCAGCGCGGCCTCCGCAAGCCACGACCAGGCGGGTCATCTCCGCCAGGCCGCGCGTGATCAGGGCTGCGGCCGAGTTATGACCGAAGCCCAGGCCGTCGCAGATTCCGGCGGCGATGGCGATGATGTTTTTCAGTGCGCCGCCTAACTCCACGCCGATCACGTCACTGTTGGTGTAAACGCGGAAACTCGGATCGCTGAATTCCTGCTGCACGGTGCGCAGGAGTTCGGGGTTCTGCGAGGCGATAGTGATCGCGGTCGGATCGCCGCGCGCGACTTCCTGCGCGAAGGTCGGGCCGCTGAGGGCACCGACCGGGTGAGCGGATCCGTCGTCGCGCTGCAGCACCTGGGCGATCACTTCGCTCATGCGCTGCAGAGAACCCTCCTCGAGGCCTTTGGTGGCGCTTACGATCACGGCATGCGGATGCAGCAAGGGGCGCATGCGCTCAAACAGGGCGCGGCAATGTTGCGATGGCATAACGCTGACCACGATCTGCGCGCCATCGAGAGTCGTGGCCAGATCGTTGCTGGCGGAGACGGAGCCTGGAATGCGGCGGCCGGGAAGAAACTTTTCGTTGACGCGGGTCCGCGCAATCGATTCGCAGACATCGGCCTCGTGAGCCCACAGGCGGATGTTATGCGCGTGCGTGTGCGATGGCGTGGCTTTGCGTCCGAGCACGATGGAAATTCCCGTGCCCCACGCGCCCCCGCCGATGACCGCGATCTCACTCATGTGGGACTCCTGATGCGGAGTTTCTCATGCTGATCACGTCAGGTTTCCTCATGCAGACCTCCTCATGCAGACGCCTCATGCAGACCTTCTCCCAAAGCGGCTTTCCGTGCCGGCCAACAGGCGGCGGATGTTGGCGTGATGCTTGATGACGATGAGAACCGACGCCAGTGACATGAGCGCGAGTGCCAGGGGGACACCGAATTCGTGCAGAAGCAATGTGATGTTGGGGAAGGCGGCTACGGCGGCGATCGATCCCAGAGAAACGTAACGGAAGACGGCCACCAGAATGATGAAGACCGCCGCTGACAACAGCACGGCTTGGGGGGCGATGAGCACGAACGCGCCCAGACCTGTGGCTACGCCTTTGCCTCCGCGAAACTTCAGCCAGACGGGAAACATGTGTCCCACGACGACAAATAGCGCGGCCAGGGCAGCCCACAGGGCGAAGTCGGGCGATGAGGCAGGCAGGATGAGGCGCCAGGGAATCTGCGCGACTGGAGTGTGCCTGAAGAGTGGCGGACTAAGGATGATGCCGACGGCCACCGCAGACGACCCTTTCAGCGCGTCGAGCAGCAGGGTGAGCACACCGAGCGCCGGAGATTTGCGCGCCACGTTGGTCGCGCCGATGTTGCCGCTGCCGGTACTGCGTACATCTTCGCCGCGAAAAATGCGCACGAGCAGATAGCCGAAGGGGATGGAGCCCAGCAGGTAGCTGGCAGCGGCGATTTGGAGGAACCTCGGCATGTCTTGAAAGACTTCGGCGTGCGCGGGCGAGATACCCGCGCGACGGCCAGCGGGACGCCGGCGCTACTTTAAATCAAAACTTGCCAGCTTTGTGTATTTTGATCCTTTCGGCGATAGCTGGCTCTGGTACAAAAAAAACTCGCGGGGCGTCATGGTACCAAACTCCGGGGTGGGGCGGGTTGCCAGTTTCTGCTGCAGTTGATGGAAATTACGATTGGGGGCGTCTGCGGGGTTGCGGCGCGGCGATCCGGAACCGCCTGGGCTGCGCGCCAGGGTGAGGTGCGGCCTGAAGGGGCGGTCTTCTTTCGGAATGGCGAGGGCTGCCATTTTGTCGTCGATTATGGCAGCCAGGGTTCCGAGTTGAGTGCCCGCTTCTATGCCGATCCAGAAGACGCGCGGCGATTTTGCGGTGGGGAAGAATCCATAGCCGCGGAAGTGAAGTTCGGGTGAGCCGGATTGGATGGTGGACAATGCCTGGTTGATTGGTTCGACTGCGGACTCCGGTTGCTCACCGATGAATTTCAGAGTTACGTGTAGCGATTCCGGCTTGGCCCAACGAGCGTCGGGAGCGAATCCGGTCACGCTCTCCACGAAGCGGGCGATGCGATCGCGGATCGTGTCGGCGATGTCGAGAGCGATGAAAAGGCGCATGGATCAGCTCTTGGCTATTGGTTCTTAGCCTTTGGCTTGAAGGTCTTCGTGCCGCTTCCGCGAGTTGTGAACATTTTGAGTGCGCGATCCTCAGGGGCTAAAGCCCAGAATCGTATACGAGGCTTATCGCAGCGCTAGAAGCGCTGCGCCACCCAAAGGCGCAAGAACTTTCTGCTGAGAGCCGAAAGCTAAAGGCTAAGAAGCTAAGAGCCAAGAGCTAAGAGCCAAGAGCCAAGAGCCAAGAGCTGAGAGCCTCGCTTTACATCAACTGCTTCCGCAGCATATCCAGCGCCATGGTCGCAGCGAAGCGGCGGATGCGTTTACGGTCTCCGGGAAAACTGCGCTGCACTACTTCGGTACCGGTGCTGCTGGCTACGGCATGGAACACCAGTCCCACGGGCTTCTCCGGAGTGCCTCCGTTCGGACCGGCCACGCCGGTAATGCCGATACCCAGCGTCGACTCGCAGCGATAGCGAATGCCCTCGGCCAAGGCGGCGGCGACCTCGCGGCTGACCGCGCCGTGACGATCGATCATTTCCGCGGGGACGCCGGCGAATTCGGTTTTGAGCGCGTTCGAG
>JBELAE010000347.1:0-7776 GCA_049509155.1 Candidatus Sulfotelmatobacter sp. | reverse complement strand
CTCGACATGCCTCAGGGGAAAGGCGTGATTGTGCAGGACGTGAAACCCGGTTCGTTCGCCGAAGACGTGAACCTGGGACGCGGCGACATCATCCTCGAAATCAACAAGCAGCCGGTGAACAGCGAAGAGGATTTCGCCCGGATCGAGTCCAGCCTGAAGAGCGGCCAGGATGTCGTTTTCCTGGTGCGGCAGCGCGGCTCGACCCGGCAGGACGGAACGATCTTCCTGCCCGGTACACTTCCGTAACTGAAATTTGCCCAACGGGAACTGGCACTGCAGCGTCCAATCGAGGATGATTACAATGCCAGTCCGGTTGGGCCGTTTCCTTTTTGCGGAAGGTAATTCTGCCGAAGATCGTTTTTTCGGAAGATCGTTCTGCAGAAGAGCATGGTTCGATGCCCTCTCGGTTTTCTTGAGGTGAAGGTTTCACGTTGAAGCTCTCGACCGAAATCCGAGGAGCGTCATTCCGCGCCGGCTGCGCGCTGCTGTTGGCTTGCGCGTTCGTTCCGGCGTCGGCCGCAGGCCAGAGTTCAGTTGGCGACACTCCCGCGAAGACGCCTGGAAGCCCCGCCAGCACTGCTAGTCAGTCTCTCAAGAAGACAGCCGCGTCTGCGCCGGCAAGCACGACGAAGTCCACGAGAAAGTCCACGACAAAATCCGGCACCGCGACTTCTGCTTCGAAGAAGCCCGCCAGCAAGACTCACACCGCATCGGCGGGAAAACGCTCTTCGCGGAAGAAGCCAGCGCGGGTGCGCGGCCAGCAGAAAATCGACTCCGAGAGAGCGCATGCGATTCAGGAAGCCCTGATCCGCGAGCATTATCTTTCCGGCGAAGCCACCGGTACATGGAACCAGGCCAGTGAAGAAGCCATGCGCCGCTACCAGGCCGACCACGGCTGGCAAAGCAAGGAGGTCCCCGATTCGCGGGCGCTGATCAAGCTGGGCTTGGGCCCGAGCAAAGACCATCTATTGAATCCGGAAAGTGCCATGACGACCGTCCCGGATCCGCCGCGTGCCGAGCCAATGCCCACCACCTCGCACAGCGCAGCGCCGGGGACCGATCCCGCGCCCGCTTCCAGCCAGACTGATTCTTCCCATCCTCAGTAGCCGGGTTCCGCGTTCAGCACTCAGCAGTCAGCAATCGGCATTCAGCCAAGACACATTTCCTGCCGACCGCGGATCATTACGGCCCGCGCAATCTACGCCCGGCGGTCATCGCGCCCCGGGGAATCACCGCGACCCGCGGAGAGCTGAATGCTGAGTGCCGAGTGCTGAGTGCCGAGTGCTGAATGCTAGTTCTTCTTGTAGCTCGTCATCACCGGCCGCGGGAAGTAAGGCAGCGGCTGATTGCTGACGATGGCCTGCGGATTCGCTTCGACCAGCGCCTCGGCAATTTCGTCTCCGCAGATTTCGGCGGCGGCATCGCGCGACGTCGACAGCACGGGGACGCGTTTTTCCAGGTCATGTGCATCGGTGGCGAGCACGTGGACGGCCTGGCGTTCGAGCAGCCAGATTGCGGCTTGCCGCGTGCGCTCACCCCAGAATCCCGTCAATGCCGAGCCGGTCATCTGAATCACGCAGCCTTGTTCGGCCCATTCCACCACTCGGTGCAGGCTCTCGCGCAGGATCGGGTTGCGCTCGGGATGGGTAATGATCGCCGTAATTCCAACGTCTCCCAGTTTGACAAAAGAATCCGTGGTTTGCTCCGGCACACCGTAGTTGCTGAACTCGACCAGCAGGTAGCGCGTGCCTTCGATGACGTACCGGGTCGGGTTGGCGAGAGCGTCCTGTATGTTTTCGTAGGACAGGTGAAAGTCGCAGCCCAGGCTGAGTTTCGGCGAGTCGCCGATGAGTTGCTGCAGGTGCGCCAGTTGCCCCTGCAAGTACTGGCGATCATAGTGATAGCGGTCGTTGGCATGGGGCGTGGCCACCATGTGCGTGATGCCGTCGGCGGCCGCCGCACGGCACATCGCAACAGAAACGTCCCAGGATTTCGGGCCGTCGTCCACTTCCGGCAGGATGTGAGAATGAATATCAACCACGGCTGTAAAATTGCGGCACGGCCTAACTTTAATTTAAGCAGATTCGAGGGGAAAGAGAAAGCAGATCAAAAGCTTTCAACGCCGAGGACGCGGAGATGGAGTGGGCTTGAGCTCAGGATCGTCGTCGAAATACAGGTCACCCCACTCTTCGCGCGTGAGGATTGGGCCCACGATATCGCCAATAATCTCGACCTTACCTTTGCCGGCCATGAAACCAAAGATCTCGTCCTTGGCCATGGTTTCTGCTGCGATTTTACGAATCTTAGAGAGGCTGATCCTGCGCTGTCCGTTTATCTGCTTTTTCCCCGCAGCCTTCCAAACAGGCTCTCCGGGTCCGTCATAGACGACTTCGGCCTCGCCGGGAGGGATGATGCGCAGCACGATCAGGCGCTGGCAGCAGTCATACATCGCGACACTCTTTCCGGCAGTCGCTTTTATCTGAACGGGTCCCTTGGCATCAAATGCGTCGTGGCCCTTCTGCGACATTGGGTAGAGGGTCAAGCGGAAGGCTTCGGCGGCGATGACTTCGCCAATCGAGCCCACGAGGTGTCCATCGGGGGTGAACTTACGTTGTGGATATTGCGCTTCCAATTCGGCGACTGATCTGTAAATTGCTGCGACCGAAGCTGGAAGTTTAATTCGGCGCAGAACCATTGCATTCGATTGTGGTTGCGATCTCGGCGCGCTCGGCATTGGGTCAGGCCCTATAGCGTTCGCGAATGAAATCGGCAATGCCTGCGTAGGCCTTGGTCAGCGTCTGCTCATCCGGCAAGAATACTATTCGGAAATGCTGTGTCCCCGGTTTCTGGCCGAAGCCAGAGCCGTGCACGACCATGACATGCTTCTGGCGAATCAGTTCCTTCACGAAGATTTCGTCGCTCTCGGGGATATCGATCTTGGGGTAAGCATAAAAAGCGCCGCGGGGCGCAACGCAACTGACGCGCGGCGTGGCCTCGCACCATTTCTGCGTGAGATCGCGGCGGGAGCGCAGTTTGCGCTGTACTTCGATGAGATGAGTCTGCGGACCCTCCAGCGCGGGCCGGATCGCGTACTGCTCGGGATGGTTGGCGCAGAGACGCGCGCGCAGCAGGCGATGTATGCCTTCGGTATAAGCCTTCACCGCGGCGGCTTCGCCAGAGACGATGCCCCATCCGATGCGCCATCCCGGGACGAGATAGTTCTTCGACATGCCGCCGAATGTGACGCAGGGGACATCCGGCGCGACTGAGGCGAACGCGATGTGCGGCGTGTCTTCCAGAATTAACTTGTCGTAGATTTCGTCGGAGAAGACGATCAGATTGTGGCGCCGCGCGAGCTCCGCGACTTGCTCCAGCATCTGCCGCGTGCACAATGAGCCGGTAGGGTTGTTGGGGTTAATCAGCACAATGCCGCGAGTGCGCGGCGTCAGCTTGCGTTCGATGTCCACCAGTTCAGGCTGCCAGGCGTCGTCTTCATTCAGATCGTAGGCATTGATCGCTATGCCCAGCTTGCAGAGCACGGCTGAGTACAGCGGATAGTCGGGGCTGGGAGTCAGAACATTTTCGCCGGGATTCACGAGTGCCGAGAGGCAGAGGTCGACCGTCTCACTCACGCCCGCGGTGACGAACACATCGTGCACCGTGGTGATGCCTTTGCGCGCGGCCTCGCCGCGAATGGCTTCGAGGGCTTCGGGCACTCCGGGCGACGGAGCATAGCCATTTTTCCCGTCGCGCATAGCCTTGTATACGGCTTCGATGATGTGCGGCGGCGTCTGGAAATCGAAGTTCAGCGGATCGCCGACGTTCAGCGGGAGGACCTTGTGCCCCTTCTTCACGACTTCGTCGGCAACGCACGCCAGGTCGCGGATTGCGTAGCGCACATGTTCGAGGCGGGAGGCAGCAGAGATTTCGTGAGCTTGGGCGGAAGGCATGACACAAATTCTAACCGCTTAGGGCTCGGAAGGCGCAGAGAAAATCTGCGTGGTTCGCAGACTATTTAGGGTTGAAGGTGACAAATACGTCTTCGTTGGTCTCGCTTGGGGCGGGGGCATATTTCCACCCCTTGACGGCGGCCACGGCACTTTCCGCAAGGATGGGATTCCCACCTAAAATCTCGACGCTGCTGACCGACCCATTGGGCTGGACAGTCGCCTTCAGGTGGCACACCCCGCCTACCTGCGCGCGCTTTAACACTTCTGGATAGTCCGGTTTACCGAACACAATCACTTTGCGGGAGGACTTGGCAGTCTTCTGAGCCAGCAAAGGGGGCGCAAAAGCGGCCGTCGTGCAGAGCACAAGAACAAAAATAGCAGACGAGAGCCTTCGTAGATTTTTCTCAAGTCTTTCCCTACGGCGGACGAACAGCATGAAAACACCTGTGGCAAGCACCCGAACGATTGGAATCCCCAATCCCTGACGGTAGGTGTTCGAAGACTTCGGGACAAGATTACTGAGGTACTGCCGCGCACGGTCTCGGCGAGCAGCATTAGGGGGTTATAACCACAAGAAAATGCTGAGAAACCGGAGAAGGTTCAACCACAGAGGACACGGAGGATATCAATCAGCCTCCTGTTTCCCTCTGTGATCCCCTCGTCCTCTGTGGTGAACGGATTAGTCTTCCCGGTCGATCTGCGCCTTCTGCAGCTTGTCCGAATAATCCACGTACACCGCCTTCCACTCCGTGTAGAAGTCGATGGCGCCGATTCCGCCTTCGCGATGACCGTTCCCGGTCGCCTTCGTTCCGCCGAAGGGCAGATGCACCTCGGCGCCGATGGTGGGCGCGTTGATGTAGGTGATGCCCGCATAGAGGTCGCGAATAGCCGAGAACGCCTTGTTCACGTCTTTGGTGTAGAGCGCTGACGACAAGCCATACTCGATTCCATTGGCGATTTCAATGGCATCTTCGAGATCGTTGCAGGGAATGATCGAGACCACGGGGCCGAAGATCTCTTCCTGCGCGATGCGCATCTTGGGGTCAACGTCGGTGAAGACGGTCGGCTCCATGAACCAGCCGTACTGGTAGTCGCCCTGGTCGAGGCGATTGCCGCCGCAGACCAGCTTCGCGCCTTCGTTCTTGCCGATCTCTACATAGCTGAGGTCAGTTTGCAGTTGTTTCTCGTTGACGGCAGGTCCCATCTGCACGGTTTCATCCAGGCCATTGCCGACTTTTAACTTCTTGGCGCGTTCGACGAGGCGATCAACAAACTCGCGATAAACACCTTTCTGCACAATCATGCGGCTGGTCGCAGTGCAGCGCTGGCCGGTAGTGCCGAAGGCTCCCCAGAGCCCGCCTTCAATGGCGAGGTCGAGGTTGGCGTCGTCGAGCACGATCATAGGATTCTTGCCGCCCAACTCTAAAGAACAGTGTTTGAAACTCTTGGCCGCGATGCCGCCAATGATGCGGCCCACGGCGGACGATCCGGTCAGCGAGACGGCGCGAACGTCGACGTGTTCGGCCAGCGGAGTGCCGACCTCAGGACCAAATCCAGCCACGATATTGATCACGCCTTTGGGAAGGCCCGCATCGGTGAGCGCGCGTACCAGATTGAAAGTTGAGAGCGGAGTGTCCTGCGCGGGTTTGATGACGCAGGTGTTACCGCACACAATGGCCGGCAGTAGCTTCCAGGAAGATATCGACGGCACCGTGGGACCGAACAACCGGCGGCCTTCGCCGGCATTGTAGTAAGCGGCGTCAATGGCTTCCTGCACGTCGCCCCGGGTCTCGGCGAGAACCTTGCCCATTTCGCGGGTCATTTCGCGGGCGTAGTCTTCCTTGCGTTCGATCAGGATTTCAGCGGCGCGGAAAACGATTTCTGCTCGGCGCGGCGCAGGCACCAGTCGCCATTTGGTGAAGGCGCGCTTGGCGGCGGCGACGGCGGCGTCCACGTCAGCCTTGGCGGATTTCTGGAAGATGCCGACCAGGTCGCGGGTGTCGGCGGGATTACGATTCTCGAACGTCTCCCCGGTCGAAGCCTCGACCCACTCGCCGTCAATGAAATTCTTGAAAACCTTGGTCTTTCCGTAGCTGAGCGTGACCGGGCTGGTCAAAGTGTCCGTAGCCATAATTTCTCCTGGGTTGCTGAGTATGGGGTTTCTGAATAGGAGTGCCTGGATATTGATGCTACAGAAGGAGTGGAAGGTGCGGCAAGGCGAAGAGCTCGGCAATGTCGAGACAAGGCATTCACCACTAAGGACACGAAGGTCCACGCAGGAAATCTTTGGACCGCTCCTTCGTGGACCTCGTGTCCTTAGTGGTTAAGGTCTTTGACGCCTAGCGCCACCGCTTCAAGTGCGGCCAGAGGCCGGACAACGAATCGAACTTCTTCCCTCTGCAGATGTAGACGTCAATCTGCTGCTCCAGCGCATACGGACTCGCCGCAGACGTGCCCACATAGTCGACGTGCTGCCACAGCTGCTCGAGATTGCTTCGGCTGTCATCGAGCACGATCATGCAGTTGCCGGAGTAGCCGCGCGGCCCCCAGAGAAACCAGGTCTGGTGGCCGCTGAGCGAAGCGGGCAAGCCGTAGCGGCGGCCGAGAAAATCGATGGCTCCGGCCTGTCCATAATCCTGGGCGAAGACGCCGCAGTCTTTGCGCTCCTCGGGAGCCAGTTGATTCCACGCGACCGTGGTTTCATCCACAATTTCCTGCCAGCCGAATTGGTCGGCGTACCACTGCGGCAAGGCCGCGCGCGCGTGCGCGTGCTCCATCACGGGGAGCTTGAACGGCAGATGCTTCGCGTAGGCGAGAAACGCGTCCGGCGAGAGAACTGGAACGACGATGGGCGAGAGATACACGCCATCGGCGATTAGAAGGACGACAATCACGGGCTTCAACCACTGCAGGCGCCGCCGCCAACTCTGCGCAGGAGCATCCGCTGGGCCATCAATCGCCCCCTCGATGACCACCGCCCCCGCCGCCAGCAACATCGGATAAACCGGTGCCAGGTAATAGCTCTTGCCGTGCAGCACAAAAAAGACGGCGTAGCAAACCAGATAGCACCAACCCAGCGCACGGTAAGGCTTGAGCCGCACCGAGAACAGAAGGAATAGCAATCCCCTCAGCCAAATCGGCAAAGTGAGCGGATTCACCAGCAGGATCTGCTGCCACAAGAACTCAACTGGTCCCAGTACAACGTCGCGGCCATCCATCTTGATGTTGTGAATCAGTTGCACAAACGGCCAGTCATAGTGAATGTTCCACAGCAGGTTCGGCAGGAAGATCAGAAAAGCGGCTAGCCCGCCCAGCCAGATCCATTTGTCGGCAAATGCCCGCCGTTGTTCGGTCAGCAGCAAGCCCACGACGATTCCCAGGCCGAAGACCGCGATGGAATACTTCTCTTCCATGCCGAGGCCGGCGACCACGCCGAACCACAGCCAATAGCGCGGGTCATTTCTCTTGATGGCGAGAATGGCGAAATAGGCGCAGCCCATCCACAGGTTGGGTTCGAGGCAGTTTGTGCCGAGCAGGCTCCCGTTCGACAGATACTGCGGCACGACGACCGCGCTGATGGCGCTCAGGAGTACCGCGAACCGGCGTCCGCCCATTTCGCGCCCAAGCACGGCAGTCTGCACCACGAGCAACGACGACGCCAGGGCGGGGATGAACCGAATGCTGCGCAGCGAGTCTCCGAGCACCGCGCGGCAGATGCGGATCAGAAAGGGGATGAGCGGCGGCTGGTCGACATATCCCCACTGCAGGTGATCGCCGCAGACAATGTAATTGAACTCGTCGCGGAAATAGCCGTAGCGGTTATTGA
>JBELAE010000346.1:0-5838 GCA_049509155.1 Candidatus Sulfotelmatobacter sp. | reverse complement strand
GGAAATTCGACCAATTGCCTTTGCCGATAGCGAATCCCAGAACCACGAATGCCGACATCGCCGTGAACTTCGTCCAAGTGGAAACGTTCTGCAGCAGCGTGCCCCAGCGCAGCCCGACGACGTTGACATAGGTCAGAACAGCGATCAGCAGCAAACCCAACAGATGTGCGCGCGTGACCGCAACTCCGGCGATGGCCATGACCACGTGATCTTGCGAAACGACTGGAAAGACCTGCCCAAGGTAGGCTGCCGACGCCACCGAAAGTGCGGCGATGCTTCCGCCATTGGCCACGCTGAACAGCATCCAGCCATAAAGGAAAGCGACCAGATCGCCGTAGGCCTCGCGCAGATAAATGTACTGCCCGCCGGAGTCGGGGAACATGGAGCCCAACTCGGCAAACGCGAAACAGGCGCTGAGCGAGATCAAAGCGCCAAGCACCCACACCAGCAGAAACAGCATGGGCTGCGGCAGGGGCCCGGCAATATCTTTCGCGGTCAGGAAAATCGACGAGCCGATGATGCCGCTGACCAGCAGCAACACCGAATCGAGCAACCCCAGGCCACGCACCAGCGTTGGTTTTGAAGCAGCCTCAGTTGAACCAGACTCAGTTGAACCAGCGGCTGAACCGGATAACGGAGCGTTGTTGGCAGGCAAGACCCGAGTGGGCTCCATTATCCGATTCCGAGTTCATCGGAGGATTCGAGCGCGGTTCCGCAGCGCCGGCAGATCACTGAAGAGCAATCGCCGCAAGTCAGGGGATCGGTAACTGCTTTCGCACAATTCGGGCAGTATAGCGATCCGGGCTGGGAGTCGGGAGGCGGACTCTGGGGGTTTGTCGCCATGAAGAGGGAAACTGTAGCATAAGTCGCCGTCCTTCGTGCACCTTCGTGTCCTTCGTGGTTATAGAATCTAAGACACTACCACGAAGGGCACGAAGGTGCACGAAGGGAAGCAATGCCTGACAAACCTCCTACTCCCGACGAAAAGCTGCAGCTCGAATTCAACCGCTGGGCGGCTGCCGGTGAAGGCGCGAAGATGGAGAACCATCATCTCGACATTACCGAGAAGACGATTCGCCTTATGAATCTGCGTCCCGGCGAGCGCGTGCTCGATCTCGGCTGCGGCTCAGGATGGGCTGCGCGGCTGCTGGCGCGGCTCGTCGGTGAAGGGCCCGAGGGATTCGGGCAGGTGGTCGGCCTTGATGTGTCCGACGAAATGGTGCGCCAGGCCCGCGAAGCTTCACGAGACTTCGACAATGTTCTTTACGTGTGGGGATCGGCTCAACAGATTCCGTGGGAAGAGAACTTTTTCGACAAAGTGCTGTCGGTGGAGTCGTTCTACTACTATCCTGATCAGGACCGTGCGTTGATGGAGTTATTCCGCGTGATGGCCCCGCGGGGCAGGCTGTTTATCCTGATCAATCTCTACAAAGACAACCAATATTCCCTGCAGTGGGTCGACAAGCTGAAGGTGCCGGTGCACGTGCGTTCCGCAGCCGAATATGTTGAACTGTTCAAGAAGCACGCGTTCGAAGAGGTTCAGGCGGTGCGCATCCCCGACGACACGCCGACTCCTGACGACTACAAGACCAAGTCATTCAACAGCCTCGACGATTTGCGGGCGTTCAAGCGGGAGGGTGCGCTGCTGCTCATGGCCTCGAAGCCTGACCTGCGGACGCCGGCTCCGGGATACACCATCTACTGATCGTCGAACCCTTGGCAGAGCGGACTCAACCGTGCAATGCTCAGCTAAATGCTGTCATCATCGTCATCTTTGTCACGATGACTGAGGTCCTTCACCGGGCTCAGCGCACGGCCGTCATGGGCGTGATGAATCTCAATTCGGCCGTTCACGTTGTTCAACTTGATGCGTGTCCCGCCGGTGCCTAGTTCGCCGCGCAGTTCGTGACCGATAAATTGGTGATTATTCACATGCAGCCCAAAATCGTTGTTGATTCCACCGGAAACCGTGCTGGCCTCGACTTCTGCTTTCGAGTCTGAAGGGATGGTCAGCTCCACCGAGCCGTTTACGGAATTCAACTCGACGGAATTGCCGGCGAGCGTGTCGAAGCGCGCTTCCAAACGTCCATTAATCGTCGACAGGTGAGCTCGCCCGGCCAGATTGTGCGCTTCCAACCGCCCATTGATGAGGGAAGCGTTCACTTCTCCGCTTACTCCGGCAACGTCCAGTGCGCCGTTAATCAGCTTGATTTCATCCAGCCGGGCCTTGCGCGGCACGGTCAGCGTGTATTCAACGCCGGCCGGATTATTGTGCGAACCCCAAATCCAAGTGTGGTCATGATCTGGGTAGCGGGTTCGAATCGAGAGCGAGTCGCTCCTTGACTCAATCTCAATCTTCGCTTCATCCAGCCGCTCTTTCGTGTCAGCGTACTTTACCGCATCCACTTTTACTGAGTTCTGGTCCCAACTGGAAATGTGTACGTCGCCGTTGATGTTGTCGAGTTCAATTCGGCCGTCGGCGGTGAGGGCGTAGGTCTGATGGAACTCCTCGGTCAGGGCGCCGCGGTGGTCGGAGGCGTGTGCTCCCAGGGCAAGGATGAGCAGGGCACAGACCGTTCCCAGGATAGTTCCGAGCCAGGTGGCAGATTGGCGATGGCGATTCATGATTTCCTCCGTTGGCGTTAAATGAGTCCCACGCGTTAGACGGTGGTGCTTAGAATTAGTGAGAGGTCCAGGCGGGAATAAGGTCAATCTCGCCTCATCCTACACCTCGGATACGAAAGTTACCTCCGTGATGTTCCCTCCAAATTGCGGCTGAAAGACAATCTGATCAAGAGCTTAACTGAGGGTCCCTTGTCTTATCGATGCTCAAGAGCGGCGTGCCGGCGCCGGCGGAGAATTATTCCTTTGGGCCTCGCGGCATTGTGCCTGCATCTGGCGACGGCCTGGAGCGCCGCCCAGACTCCGGATTCCGAAAAGCCCGTCCCCATCCTTACCGGCAGTATTGGCACGTTCAGTTTCGTGACAGGCGGGCAGAATCTGATCGACAGTCAAGTCAACCCTATTCTTCTCGTGCCGTTGGGTGATCGCTGGCTGATCGAGTCGCGCGCCGAATTCGAAGGTCAGTTTCAGCGTCCGCTTACTGGCGGACCTTATCAGGGCCCGGTCACCAAGCACGTTGACTACGCCCAGATCGACTACATTGCCAGCCCCTACGTCACCGTCATCGCGGGCCGCTTCCTCACGCCGTTCGGAATCTTCAACGAGCGCCTGTATCCCGTGTGGATTCGCTTCCTGCAGCCCGACCCGCTGATTCTCCCCATCAACACCGTGGACAGTGACGGTGTAATGCTGCGCGGCGGGTTCTCCCTCAACGCCAAAGCCAACATGAATTATGCGGCTTATGTTTCCGCAACCAGCATTCGCCTCAGCGCCGTGGACTCCGGGCGCCAGGTCGGGGGGCGCATGGGCTTCTTCTTTCCCGGTCCACGCCTCGAAGTCGGCGGATCGTGGCAGCGCACTCTGCAGGACGAGCGCAAGAACGCGTTCGGGTTTCATATGGGCTGGCAGTCGTCGAAGGCCCCATTGAGCGTGCGATCCGAATTCGCGCATTCGTTTGAAGGCAGCGGATACTGGATCGAGAGCGCATACCGACTCAGCCGAGTGCACTTCTGGGAAAAGGAAATGCGCCACACTGAGCTGGTTGCCCGGGCCCAGCAGTTTTATTCCGACGAGATCACCGCCGATCAAGTCGCGGCCCTCGGTCTGCCCAGCGCGAATACCCGCGAGGCTGATTTCGGAGTCAATTACTTCCTGCGCGACGGGCTGAAGGGCATCTTCAGTTACGGCCGCCAATTTAGTTCTGCAGGGAATGCGAATCAATGGTCGGTTGGGCTGGCTTACCGGTTTCTCGTTCCTCTCGGCCGAGTGGGTCCGCAACCGTGAAAATCACTTTCCACACGAAGACTGCAGTTACGGTACTGCTGTGCGCTTTGGCGATCGCGTCTGCGTCTTCCGTTTTCGCGGGGCCGCCCTCGTCACCGTCGTCGGCAACGCCGTCGAGCGGAAAGGATCCTATGGCAGGCACGCCGGTGGTGCACCTTACCGACGCCGACAGCATGCGAGTCGCGGGTGAGCAGCGTTTCCGCGCCAACTGCGGCCGCTGTCATAATGCTCCGCAGAAATTTCCCCCGCGCATGATGGCGACCATCCTGCGCCACATGCGGGTCCGGGCCACCATTACTGACGAAGATCGGCGGCTGATCCTGTTCTACATGACGCAATAACCACTTAGATAACCTCATTCTGCCAATGACAAATCCATCCAAGGTTCGGCGTATGTTGATGTGGATAGTGGCCGCCAGCGCGTTGCTGGTTGCGATGCCACGTGCCAGCGCGCAAGCCCATATTATTGAGGTGACGGCTGACAGCGATAGCCGCTATAAGATCGCTGGGCAGCGCACTCCGGAGATCACCGTCAAGGCTGGCGAGCAGGTGCTTTTGCGGGTGACGGCGCACCGAGGTAAATCGTGGAATCGCGACGGCTCGATTCATGGCTTCAGCCTGTTGCGTGCTAAGGATCGGACTAAGGTTGACGGGTGGGACCTGCTGTTCAAGCCCGGAAAGCAGGAATTCCTCCTGACCGTTCCCAACGAACCGGGCACATACGAAGTTGTCTGTACGGTGATTTGCAGCGAAGATCATGAAGGCATGCACATGAAATTTACAGTGCTGCCGTGATGCGATTGGAGCAGGGGAGTCTCTATGAGCTCAACTGGATTTACAACCAGACTTCGGGCGAGATTTCGAATCATGATCTGTCGAATCATGGTCTGCTTTACAGTCGGAGTACTGGCGCTAGCCAGCGCGGCTTATGGGCAGAGTTCGCACGTCTATCGCGGGGAAGTTTCCGACAGCCAATGCGCCTTGAACGTGCACTCCCTCACGCGCTCTCATCAGGAGATGCTCAAGTCGAAGGCGATGGGCGGGACCTCGAACACGTGTTCGAACTATTGCATCGAGCATCTCGGCGGCTACCTCGTCCTATCCGCCGGGAAAGACGTTTTTCGCCTCGACCGGGCTGATCTGGTACATGGCTTTGAGGGCCAGCGCGTAGTGGTGACGGGCGTTCTCGACAAGAAGCTCAACCAGATTCACGTTCTGAAGATTGATCTGGAGCAGAAGCCGTAGTTTTCCTTCCCGCTTCGGTGAGCAGGAACACGGCCAGGATCGCTATCTCCGGCTCAATGGGATGCCGGTAGCGCGGGATGCAATAGACAAAGTAGTACACCGCCGGATAGAGCAGGAACAACCAGAACAGCAGCCACGCGCCTGGTTTCCAGAAGCTCGGAGTGCCGGAACTCGGTTTGTGGGAGTTCGGCTTGCGCAAGCGCAGGGCGCGGCCCAATCCCCAGAACGCGAGCACCGAGGATGCCAGAAACAGCGAGTTCTTGGCCGGGCTCATCCACCAGGGCTGGGTGTCTCTCGGCGGACCGGCCCAGAAGTAGATGAATCGCTTCACACACAGTTTTGCGAATCGTCCATAGTCGGCGCGGATGTAGTCGAGGGCCTGGCGCTTGCGCATGGCGATGTATGGCAGTTCGCCCATGGCTTGAAACTGCCGCATGGCGTAGACATCGTGGGTCGCGTCCAGATAAAGCATCAAGGTTCCGTCGGCGCCGTTGCCGTTTCCCAGGCGAAGTTCCGCCCCGAAATTGTCGCGGATGAAAATGAATTTACCCCACGTCTCATAGTTGCGCACCAGCCAGGGCGCAATGCAGGCAAAGAACACGGTCGAAGCCAGCACAACGCCGGCGAAGGACCGCTTACCGCGCCGCGCACGCCGGCACCAGGCCCACAATCCGGCAGCCGGCAAAA
>JBELAE010000345.1:0-5843 GCA_049509155.1 Candidatus Sulfotelmatobacter sp. | reverse complement strand
CAGAAAAAGAGCTGCCAGGGCGATCGTCCAGCCCAGAGCGGCGCGGCGTTGGATGAAGTACGCTGCGGCGGCGATGAATGCCGCTGCGGCGACTATCCACCACAGGACGGGGCGCCATTGGTAGACTCCGGCGACGATGCCGGCCGAGTAGGCGGCGGCCGCCCAGAGCATGGGCTGGCGCGGGGCTTTGAGTCGGAAGGCGGGAGGGGGGGCCGCCGGCGCAGGTAGTGGGATCATAAAACTTGCCGGGCTGCGTCCCGCGGACAGCCCCTTCGACTTCGCTCAGGACAGCCGGGGGCGGCTGACCGCACATGAAGCTCAGCGAACTTGATTTCAGCGGAGCAAGTGCACGACGCTTTCCAGGTGGTAGGTTTGTGGAAATAAATCCACCAGGTGCACTTGCTCGACACGATAACCGGAGGCCAGCAGGGGGACGAGGTCGCGCGCCAAAGTTGCCGGATCGCACGATACATAAGCAATTCGCGGCGCGCCCAGATTCGCCAGTGAGCGCGCGACGCTTTCGCCCAGGCCGCTGCGCGGCGGGTCCACCACCACGAGGTCGGGCTTATTCGGGACCTGAGGGGTAGCCGTGCCCTTCCCGGCTCGCCCCGGACTTTCCGCACGGGCCAGGTACTGCTCGGTTGTGGCCTGGACCGTTTCTCCATTGGAGGGCCGATTGTAGGCAAGATCAGCTGAGGAAGTCTGTGACGACTCAACAGAAACTACGTGATGAAAGTCACGGGCCAGGGCTGTGGAAAACAGGCCTGCGCCGGCGAAGAGGTCGAGGGCCAGTTTTCCGGAGTGGCCGGCGGTGACGATGCTCACCAGTTCGTCGATCAAATGACGGTTGGTTTGAAAGAACGATCCAGCGCTGACGCGGTAGGCGGCGCGCTCGGTCTGATAGGTCAGAGATGCGGCGCCGACGGTGACGAGAATTTCCGGTGCGCTGGCTTTGCGGTCGCCGGGATTCGGTTCGCGGAAGGCCACGACCCCGGCGATCTCGGTCAGGGCGGTGCGCCATTGTTCAGCCCAGTCGCGGACGGCGGCTCGACGGGCCTCGCGGGCGCAGCCGACCTCGACCAACAGTTGAGTGTCGTCGGCGTTGGCGAAGAATTCGACTTCGCGCACGCCCGCGGGAACTGTGCCGGCGCGTCCGCTCTGCCACAGGGATGCGATGCCGCGGTTGATCAGCGGCGAACTGATGGGGCAGGCTTCGACAGCGAGGAGCTCGTGCGAGGCGAGTTTGAAATATCCGGCGGCGAACGCGGATTCGGTCCTTGCGGGCTCGGTTTGGACCTGCCCGGTTTGTACCTGAAGGCGCGAGCGGTTGCGATAGTTCCAGGGCGGCGAGGGATGGACCTCGATGTCGAAAGGCAAGTCCAGCTTGGCCAAGCGGTGCAGGCTCTCGCGCAGGATTTCTTTCTTGATCGCGAGCTGGTGTTCGTAGGTGGCGTGCTGGTAGTGGCATCCGCCGCAGCGCGTGAAGTGTGGACAGTCAGGCTGAACGCGGTGCGGAGAGGGCTCGAGGATCGCATCGGCCTTCGCGCGCGCGAAGCCGGGCTTCTGTTCGGTGAGTGAGGCATCGATTTTTTCCGCGGCCAGGACAAAGGGGACGAACACGGCCTTGCCGCGCGCGCGGGTGTCATCAGTGGCGGGAGCGGAGGAGACGGGAGCGGCCGGCAGACGGGCTAGGCCGTCGCCTCCGTAGATCAGCTTTTCAATTGTGAGGAGCAAGAGTTGATTCTACGGCATGGGGGAGGGGAAACCACGGATCGCGCAGTCGCGGAGAACGCTATCCCGCAGCCTCAACGGTGAGCCTCAAGCCGACCGCTTTGGTCACGGCAGCCAACGTAGACAGCCGGGGGTTCCCATGCTTTGACAGCGCACGGTAGAGGCTCTCGCGTTCGACCCCGGCGGTCTTCGCAATCTTGGCGATGCCTCGAGCCTGCACCACCCGGCGCAGCGCGATCAACAGCACGCGAGGTTCATCATCTTCCTCCAGCGCGGCCTTCAGATACTGCGCGGCGAAACGAGGATTGTCACGCAGGTTACGAATCACGGCCTCGTCGTTCGAAATGCTGGCTTTGCGTTTCATATAGCTCTAGTCCTTTGGCGGTAGTCCTTGAGATATGCTAGCGCCCTCTCGATGTCGGACGACTGTTTACGTTTGTCACCGCCAGCGAGCAGCAGGACGCATGTCTTGCCGATCATCGCGTAGTAGACTCGGTAGCCTGGTCCCCAATCTGTGCGCAGCTCGCACAGGCCACCGCGAAGTGACTTGCAATCGGCAAAAATTACCGGCGGCAACACGGTCGAGGCGAACCACGATCTTCGCCTGGGCACGTGCATCCCTCAGCCTCGCCAGCCACTCTCCGAAAACATCTTTTCCGTCGGGAGTGACATAGCGCCGAAGCTCGATCCACTCTGTCATTGTAACATATAAGTTACAAATATAAATAGAGCGCTACTACCGTACCGCCCAGGCTAATCCGTCTGGTTGTTTGCCGGCGTCGATTTGGCCTACAACGTTCAGCGTTTTCAGATCCACGACGGCGATCTTGTCGGCGGTGCTGACGGCCACGTAGGCGCGGGAGCCGTCGGGCGCGATGAGGATGCCGGCCGCACCGCCACCGAGATTCAACTGCTTGACTTCTTTGTGAGTGGACGCGTCCAGCACGATCAGGCTGGCGTCTCCGGAGCGTGCGCCCAGGGCGGAGATCAGGACGTGCTTGCCGTCTGGGGTGAACTTCAGGCGGTTCGCGCCTTTCACCGCGATCGGAAGAGTCTGAGTGGCCTTCTTAGGGGCGACATCAATGATGGTGACGGTGGCGTCGCGCGCGTTGGCTGCCCAGATTTCTTTTCCGTCGGGAGACACGTCGAAGCCTTCGACGCCCTGGCCTGCCGGGATGTTCGTGACTTCCCAGGTCATACGAGGCGAGGTCAGGCGGGGCTGGCCCGGAGGGGGACTGGGAGGACGAGATCCGGGCGGGCCGCCGGGGGGCGGACCGAAGCCTCCGTTCGGTTGAGAAACCTGTTCGATGATGCTGATGGTGGCGGAGTTGACGTTTGATGTAACGATCTGGTCGAGGCTTTTCGAGACCAGGATCATGTGGGTGCGATCCTGACCGGTGCCGAGGACCCAATCGACGCGCTGCGTGGCTGGATCGTAACGGCCGATTATTTTATTCGTCTCCGCTGTGAAATAAAGTTTGCCGCCTGCGAACGCTAGACCATGCGTGGAATGCAGCGCGCCGAGGTCGATGGGCGGGAGCGCTTTGCGGGCCACCAGATCGACCACCGAGATGGTGTTCAGAGTGCTGTCTGAGCCGCCATAGTTGGAGATGAAGGCTAGTTTGCCGTCGTCGGATGCGATGATTTCGTGGGGATCGGGGCCGCTGGGGATGCGCGCCAAGACCTGTAGGGTCGCAGGGTCGACCATCGCGACGGTGTGGTCATCTTTCGAGAGGGCGAGCAGCGTTGCGGAAGGCGCTTGCGCGAACGCGGTGCTCGCGAGGAATGTTAAAGCGAGCGTCGCAATCATGTTTCTAAGAAACGGTTCGGTTTCGCTCATGGTTTTTCTCCCGACTCGTGGGTTGCTGATTTAGTGGCCTCAGGGCTAAAGCCCTTACGAAAAAGGAAGGTCTGATCGCAGCGCTGAAAAGACTGCGCCACCGAAAAACGCTGCGCTGCCCAAGAAATCAAATCTTTCAGCAAACTTCAGGCGAGCTAGTTTACAACGCTCGGCCTGCTGCTGCGCCGGATGCCCAGGCCCACTGAAAGTTAAAGCCGCCGAGGTGTCCGGTTACGTCAACGACTTCGCCGATGAAGAACAGGCCGGGGACTTTGCGACTCTCCATGGTCTTGGCTGAAAGTTCGTCGGTGTCGATTCCGCCGCAAGTTACTTCAGCTTTCTCAAAGCCTTCGGTCCCTGCGGGTGTGACGATCCAAGCGTGCGTGTGGCGTTCAAAATCTGCCAGGGCCGTGTTCGTCCACGAGGCAGGTGGATGCAGTTCGAGCCAGCGGTCGGCTAGGCGGGACGGCAGGGTCTTACGGAGTTCGGTTCGCAACACTGTCAGGGTGCGCGGAGTTTTGGGGTCGCGGAAGATTGTTGTCAGGTCGTTGCCGGGAGCGAGGTCGATGGCGAGTGGCTGCGAGTGCTTCCAGTAGGACGAAATCTGCAGGATGGCGGGGCCGCTCAGGCCGCGATGGGTAATCAGCATTCTTTCGCGGAACTGCTGCTCGTTGCATGAGGCAATTACATCGGCGGAAACGCCTGTGAGGTCGCAGTAGCGCGAGCGGTCTTCTGCGTCGAGCACTAGCGGCACGAGTCCGGGCCGCGGCTCGCGAATCTTCAGGCCGAAGCGCCGCGCCAGGTCGTAGCCGAACGAGGTTGCGCCGATCTTTGGAATGGAGAGGCCTCCGGTCGCGACGACCAAAGCGGGGGCGCGGAATTCTGCATTGGCGGTGCGGATTGCGAACTCCATTGGGCTTGTACCTGGCGGAGTGCGGGTGACTTCTTGAATCTTTGTGTTCAGGAAAACGCTCACGTTGGCCGAGGCGCATTCCGCTTCGAGCATATCCAGGATGTCGCGGGCCGAGCGATCGCAGAACAATTGTCCAAGCGTTTTTTCGTGATATGGGATGCGATGCTTCTCGACGAGTGCGATGAAGTCCGCGGGCGTGAAACGGGCGAGAGCCGACTTGGCAAAATGCGGATTGGCCGAGAGGAAATTGTCGGGCTGGCAGTGCAGGTTGGTGAAATTGCAGCGTCCGCCGCCAGAGATGAGAATCTTTTTGCCTAGACGGTCGGCGTGTTCGAGGACGGCGACGCGGCGTCCGCGCTTGGCGGCCTCGATGGCGCACATCAGTCCGGCGGCGCCGCCACCTAGAATTAGGGCGTCGAAACGATTTGGTGCGGTGGAATGAACGGTGTACCTCAGCGGCTAAAGCCGGTTGGATTTGTGCACTTACGGCACCCTTCGGCGCGCTTCGCTTGCTCAGGGCAGGCTAACAAGCAGAAGTCGTGCCCTGATACGGACCCTCTGGCAAATCTTGATGCGAATCCTGATATGACCCTTGCGGCATTCGAGTCGAGCCTCTTACTAATTACATGTAAAACAAGCTCAGGCGCGGCAGATGATACTTTTCCAGCAGGCGCTTGTGTACGTACTGCTTCTGCAATTGGTCGATCTGCGCGGCTGACATTTTCCGGCGGTAGGGGGCGAGATCGCGGTCGGCTTCGGCGCGGACTGTGACGATGTCTTCGTCGGGAGTGGAGGCCAGCAGCGCGGCGAAGAGTTTTTCCTCGAGCACGGTCAGGCGGCGCTCCAGATCTTCCAGACGAGTTGCTGGTTTCTTATCGATTTCCTGCGCGAGATGGCGCAGAGTTTTAGCGGTGTCTTGAGCATGCGCGGCGACTCCGCCGGTTTGCGGCAACCTGGCGGCGTCCAGCAAGTCTGCGTTGCGGCGCAGGAAGGGCGCGACGACTTCGGGTTCGAATCCCTGGGCTGAGTTGGGTCTCGGGGGCAGCGCGGGCTGCGGGTCGGCCGCGCCCACCGCTGCTTCTTTCATGTCTTCCGCCGCGGCCAGCACGAGCTGCGAGCAGTAGGCCAGGCTGTTCACTTTCTTGGTTTTCGACGGACGCTGGTCGTAGCGGTCGAAGGCTTCGTCGATGCCGCGGAGCACGGCCGCGAGCGGAATGCCGGCATCTTTCCAGTTTTCGATCAGAGCCCAGTCGAGAGTGGAGAGCAACAGGCCTCCGCCGCGGCGTCGCAGGAAGCGATCTTCAGTCTCGGTAAAGTAATTGAAGTAGTTGGGGTGATGTTCCACGGCAGACAGGTCAG
>JBELAE010000344.1:0-5847 GCA_049509155.1 Candidatus Sulfotelmatobacter sp. | reverse complement strand
GCGCTGAGCTTGGCCGACCAGCTGGACGATTCGGGCGAGCAGAGTTTCGGAGCCGACACGTTCGGCGCGCATGATGAACGATCCGGTCGAGTTGATGGTTGCGCCGATGACTTTGCTGGTAGGAGATTTTTCGACGGGGACGGATTCGCCGGTGATCATGGATTCGTCCACGGAACTGCGGCCTTCGAGGACGACGCCGTCGACGGGGATTTTTTCTCCGGGACGGACGCGGAGGCGGTCGCCGGGTTTTACTTGTTCGAGCGGGATGTCTTTTTCTATGACCTCGCCACCTTTTTCTGTGGCCCCGGGACCGGCTACGAGCAGGCGCGCGGTTTTTGGGCTGAGATCGAGGAGGGCGCGGATGGCGGCGCTGGTTTGGCTGCGGGCGCGTAGTTCCAGGACCTGGCCGAGCAGGACGAGCGTGGTGATGGCGGCGGCAGATTCGAAGTAGACGTCGGGGTAACCGCCCATGGTCCGCATCGAGTCTGGGAAGATTCCTGGAGCGATCGTCGCCGCAATGCTGTAGATGTAGGCGACGCCGGTGCCGAGGCCGATCAGGGTGAACATGTTGGGGCTGCGGTTGATGAGGGACGTCCAGAAGCGCTGGAAGAATGGGAGGCCGCAGTAGAGGACGACGGGGGTGGCCAGCGCGAACTCAAGCCACGGCAGATTCAAGCCCCTGCCGCTGACCCGCATGACGAAGATGAAGTCCTCGAAAACGTGCGGCCAGAGCATGCCGCCCATGGCGAGTGCGAGGAGAGGAGCGGTGAGAATGACGCCGATCCAGAAGCGACGGGTCATGTTGCGGAGTTCGGGATTGGCCTCTTCCGTGGTGGTGGTTATCGTGCGCGGTTCGAGGGCCATGCCGCAGATGGGGCATGAGCCGGGGCCGGGGCGCACAATCTGAGGGTGCATGGGGCAGGTGTATTCGGTGCGGGTGGAAGCCACGGGAACGGGGACCTCACGTTCAAGGGCCATGCCGCAGGAAGGACAGGCTCCGGGCTTGGACTCGCGGACTTCGGGGCACATGGGACAGACGTAGGGGGCCGGGCTTCCGGCTTCCGGCGTTCGGCTTCCGACTTCAGACCTCGGACCTTGGACCTCGGACTTCGAAGTGGTTCTGGGCGCCGGGCTGATTGCGATTCCATGCACAGGAGCGGCTGCGGCAGGCTTCGGCGCGGGCATTCCCAGCATCACCAATGGGGACGACTTGGGAGCGGGCGGGTTCAGATATCCCTCAGGATTCGCCTTGAACTTTTCTGCGCAGCTGGCGCAGCAGAAGTAATACTTTTTTCCGGCGTGCTCGTAGACGCGCTTGGCCGTGGCGGGATTGACGGTCATTCCGCAGACGGGGTCGCGCTCGAGAGCGGGGGCTGGGTTCGAAGTTGTCATGAGCGAGCGGAGGCGATTGCGGCTATCGTATCGCAGCCAGGGTTATCGCAACCAAGCTTAGAGACAAGAATACCCGATACGCGGGTATCGGGTATTGGAGGTGGTTGTTGGGCCAGGGGTCCGATTGAACCGACCCCATCTGTCCCGACCCAATCTGTCCCGACCCAGCACCGCTTTGACGCTGGCTACTTCTTGGGATGGGAGATGCTCGGGGCAGACGAGGCGACCAGATATTTGCCTTCGTCCTCGTTCACGGGAGCGAAGTCGAGCGCGAAGTTCGAGCCCTCACCCTCGATGATTCGGGCGCGGAAATAATAAACCTTTCCCGGATCCGCGGTGAGGCTGGCGAAGGCGGCTTTGTCGGAGAATCGCTTCCAGCGCGATTGCCAGCGGGTGCACAGATGGTGCTCGCCGGGATCGACTGAGAATGATATGTAGGAGTCATCCTTGTCGGCGCCGACCCATTTGCCGTCGAGGCCAACCCGCAGGGTCGGTTTGCTGACTTGATTCGCGGCTTTGTCAAAGACTTCCAGTACGTAAACCAGGCTCTTGCCGGCCTCGGGTTGTTGGGGCGAAGCTGGCGGTTGATTATTGGCGGTTTGCGCGTTGAATTGGGCTTCTGCCGGGCCACACGCGGCTTCGGCGGCGGCAAGGGGTGAGGGGGCTTGGGCGAATGCGAAGGTTGTAAAGAAGAGAACTGCGACGAGAGCGGCTTTCATGACGTTCCTCCCGCTGAGGCTGCGTCGTTGGATGGCGGTTCTTGGGGACCGTTTTTTTCGGCCGCAGGATCAGCTGAGGGCAAGCATATTCCATCGAAACGACTGTGGATGTAGAGATTTGTCGAGTTTTGCAAACGTTAGGTCGGGGCAAAATACCGTATATTGGAGTCATCGAGCGGGAGCGGCCGCGCTGAGTTTTAATCATTTTCATTCGAGGGGTGTGAACCCATGACTTATCTGGATGTGGCTTTCAATTACGGCGCGATTCCGGGCGAGAACGAACTGCGGGCGATTGATGCGATGCGGGAGGTGTACGGCATCCGGCGAGTGCAGTTCAATGCCAAGGAGCATACGGTGCGGGTGGAGTTTGACGCCTCGCGCATGAAACAGGATGCGGTAGCGAAGCTGCTGCGGCAGGCGGGGGTTGACGTGCGGGAGCCGGTGGCGCTGGCCTAGGCAGAAGAGCAGAAGCTTAACCAAAGAGGACACAGGGTGACACGGAGGAATTCCTCTGTGAGACCCTGTGTCCTTTGTGGTTATAGGAGCTTTGAACGGGTTTCAGAGCTATGACGGGCCTAGGAGTGGGGAGGGCTGTTGGCGGCGCGTTTTGGGAAAAAGCAAGGGGTGCTCACAGAAAACCTCTGGCCGAAGTTATTCTCTGAAGCACCCCGTTGCGCGCCACTTCGTCTGTCTTAGAGTAGTGCAAATGGCGTGCCATCCGTAAAGCGTTCAGAATCAATGCCTATGGGGTTCCTGCCTCTGTAGGAATTGCCCGGGGCGAGAAAGAATTACTTCGGCGGATCGAGGCAACGGGAGGGCCAAGAGGATAGGCAAGGAGCCTGTGGAAAAGAGTTTTTTCCGGCTGTTCCCCTTGCGGGCTACGACAACAGATATTCAACCCGGGTTTCTAGTTTCGAGGCGTCTGCGGTCCAGTCTCCGTAAATCTCCCAAGACTTGCCGGCGAAGGAAATTTTGTTGGCGGACGCCCAGGTATGAATCGCGTTATGCGTGTCGGCCAGGCGTTGGTATGGACCGACGTGCAGAGCGGTCGCGACCTTTCCCGCGGGAGTCTCGGCCGAGAACACTTCGCCCGTCCGCTCAAACGGACGGGTAACCTGAACGCCGAAATCCACATCCATGGGCGACTGCATGTTTTCCGGATGGTGATAGAGGAAGATATTGTGGCCGTCGGTGCGGAGTCCGGGGTGTTGTTGCAGGAACGCCCAAACTTGGTCGAGAGCGGGGCGCCAGGCACTGGCAATCTGGTCGATACGAATCGACCTATGGACCGCCGCGAGTATTCGAGAGGGAACAACCTCGATGGAAACGCCGGTGGGCATGACGCTCTGAGTTTACTCCCACTCAAGCCAACCGCAGGCCCGAGTGGGCCACGCCGTGGATTGTGCAGCGGCTAGCTCTGAACGGCTCTGGAATCGTCAGGTTCACCAGGAGACGAACCCAGATAAGCTCGAATGGAATGTTGCCGCCAGCGTTCGCGTTGCGCAGCGCAGAAGTAGTCGCCGTTGGCGCCGAGCTCTCGCATTTGCGCCTCCATGCGATCGGCGAACTCTTCAGCTTTCGCGAGCCTGACCTTGTCGTCTGCCATTTACAGAAACCTCCGCGCTCCGACTGACCCTACCATTTTACATCGGCCAATAAAAGCCGTAAAACGAATTCGCCGCCCTCAAGCAATGTGCGCCGGGAGCCGAGTTCCGATAAGCCGTTACGCACACAGCACTTACAGGATCCTAACGGAAGGTGATAACTTTAGTTCTCTCCTTCCATCCTGCAATTGTTCGATGCGAGTCCGAGCTTTGAGGATGTCGATTTCTTGCTGTAGAGCAAGAGCACGATTGAAACACTCAATGGCTACATGCCTCACGAAGACGTTTACGAGTTTTTCGACCAGGACATACTTTTCAGCCCCGTCATACGCGTAAAGTTCCTGTGCAGTGAGCTTCAATTCTCCCACGTGTTTGAGGATCGCTTCCCCGAAAAAGTTCACATACCGCCCCTTGTCGTCTCGAGCGGTCGTAATGGTTTCACCTGGAGGGGCGAGAAGATACTGCGTCATCAGATCGCAAAATGAGTCAAAACCTTTTCTCGAATCGGCGACAGCTCCAGGGTCGGGAACCTCTATGATCTCAAAGTATCGCAGGGTCATCACCGCAAAGAAGTCGTCTCGGTTGAGTTCGTAGAATTCGATGAGGGAGGTCTGTTTGAGCCGAAGGTTGTTCAGGGGAGAGAGGCCTTTGGGAATATTGAACGGGGGCTTGCTGGCTGGAGGAGGCGGTGCTAGAGGAAGCGGCATTCTCTACACTTTCCGATGGACATCCCACGCCATGGAGATTGCGATGTAGGAGAGCACGGCGAGTACGGCGACCGCCATCCCACTAGCCACGTCGCCCAGAACGGGAAGATTCCATTTGATAGACGCAAATGCTAGAACGGCAAGCACCGCTGATGAAACGATGGCAAAGACCGTTGCGAAGAGAGCACGACGCAACTTTTCCTTCAGAACCTCCACTTTATCGGGGGGACCAGTAACGACCAGCAGAGTGTTGTAAAGGAACGTGAACGCAGCGAAGCCGAGCGCCACAATTGACAGGGCACCTTCAGCGACGCCTTGCACGACAGGATCCTCGTGTTGAGGCGGTGGAGCGGTATTGGCTTGCCCCGCCTGAAAGAACTCCATCGCGAGCGTGCGGCCGGCGAATACCAGCGGGACCCGCCGGCTGAGCGTTGCAACTCTATGGTTTGTTACCCATGATGTGTTAGTGACGCGCCCTTTCGCCAAGCTGGCGAAACTCAGGATTGAAAGCAGCAGAACACTCAGAAGGCGGCTTGCCTTCAAAGTCAAGTTTCGAATTGGCCACCGACATTTGGGTTGCAACTTAGTAAGTCTCCTAAGTTGCGACACTATACACCCTACCTTCTCACTTTGGCTATGCGACTTAGTGTAAGAAACACGAACCTTATCGACGGCGCCACGGCCAAGGATAATCGCCCAAGGTTCGCGTCGCCCAAGACCTGGGTGAGATGGTCGCCCTCCCGGTGTTTTACGGAGTTGGCGAGGCAGGCCTCAGCTTCCGCCTTGGCCCGAGCCAGAGTCGGGGGTTATCGCTTCTGACCGGCTAGTGGTGCGGAAATGACGACACCTGGAGTACAGCTATGGTCGAAACCACAGTGTAGCGATGTTCGCCTCATTTGCTCTGGTGTTCCACACTTACCAGCCGCGGGTTTGGAGCATGTGAGCTTCGTCCAAGCCCGCGACGGCGAGGCCCTTCATGGCGCCTTGCAGGTCTTCGCTGACCTCAAGTAATACTTTAGGGTCGTTGTAATGCGTTGCCGCCTTCACGATTGCGCGGGCGCGCTTCTCGGCTTCTACTGGATCGGCGAAGGTGGTGCTGTCTTTCATGAAGATGCCGCTGCCTACGAAGACGGCTTCGGCGCCTAGCTGCATGACCAGGGCGGCGTCGGCGGGGGTGGCGATGCCTCCGGCGCTGAAATTTGGGACGGGGAGCTTGCCTGCTTTGGCTACGAGGCGGATCAGCTCATACGGGGCGCCGTGCTCTTTGGCTTTGGCGTAGAGCTCTTCTTCGCCTAGGACCGTGAGGATTTTCATTTCCTGGACGATCTGGCGGATGTGTTTGACGGCGTGGACTACGTCGCCGGTGCCGGCTTCGCCTTTGGTGCGGATCATGCAGGCGCCTTCGGCGATGCGGCGCAGGGCTTC
>JBELAE010000343.1:0-5852 GCA_049509155.1 Candidatus Sulfotelmatobacter sp. | reverse complement strand
GACTCCGTAGGCTTCGAAGCCCGCCGCCCGGACCAAGGCCAGGTAAAGCCAGGTGAGTTGCACGCCATCGCCGTAGCCGCGTTTCCAGAGCTCCTCGACGTTTTCGACGGGCTTCTCTTTTTCGCGTTTTTCTTCCTGGGCGGTCCGGCTGAGCTCGTAGGACTGGTTTCGGATTTGCTGCACGCGGTCATAGATTTTCCGCAGCTTCACTTCCGGAGGATCGCTGGGGGAGACAATCTGGGCGACCGCCTGTTCCATGGCCTTGCGCTTACCGACAAAGGTCTCCAGGGCATCGCCGCGCTTCTTAGCAACGTGACGCCAGAACTGGGTGGGGTCGGTCTCCAGGTAATCCTCTTCGTAGATGAAATCAACTCGCGCCCACAGTTGGCTGGGAGGCGGCATAAAGTCCTCCACCTGGAAGGCCGGAATGTCATCAACCTCGAGGCGGATGATGTGGTCCAGCCCCTCTTTCGGCCCGGCATTCGACCCTAGACCTTGCCACGTCCAGCGCAAGGTCATCGGGGTATACCTGGATTGGTAAGGCTTCAGGACAAATTTCGCGATTCGAGTGAACAGCTCATGACTGATGGTCCAGTGTGAATCGAAGATGTAGTGCTCTTTCAGATCGTAAGTGAAGCGGTACTCAATGATGCTGCCGACCTGCACGTCGGGGAGCGTGAACGTCTTTGCTAAATACTTCAGGCCCTGGGCTTTTTCGATGACCTTTTCAAACACCTTGCCGTCGAAGTCGACACTGGAGCCGTCAGGTTTGATGGTGCGTGCGCGAATATTGACCACGTCCTCGTTTGCCTTATTGAAGGCAATCTCGACATTGGCGTGTTCGCGGCCTTCTTCGGTCAGAATCTTGATTTGCAGGTAATTGTCTTCGTGCGAAGTGATCCCGTTGTCATCGCGGTCGACTTCGCGAAACAATATGATGGCTGGCGCTCCGGGAGCTTTGGGCTCGCTCGTCATCTTGAGGTCTTCCGGAGACACCAACGGAAAACCAAAGATTTGTGCCGCGCAGGGGAGCGACGAAAGTGCGGCCATAACGAAGAGCACGATAAGGAATACGCCGTGGCGGACGGACATGTTCGATCGATCGGGCATCAGGCCTCTCACTGCACACTTATGCTTCCACGTGGAACCCCAAAGCCAGAGGGGGAAAGCAGAGGCCGCAGGGGATAAGCCACGACGCGGGACAGGCGCGTCGCCGAGCGCGCAAGCGCTATGGCTGGCGAGAGTACAGTGGCGTCGGGCTGGTGTCAAGGTAATGTCCCTGGTGCGAGTTTGCGGGCACTGACGACGAAAACCGTCGAGCTGCGCTCGACCCTTCGGCTACGCTCAGGGCAAGCTAGCCGGGGGCGGCTGTCCCCACATGCGATTTCCACATGCCGTCCCTGCATGCTCGCCACACGCTGTCCTCACATGACGATTTCCGATGAGTGCTTTCACATTAGTGTTTTCATGGGGCACAAAGATTTGTGGGGACTATAATTGGCGCACCCACATGGCCCTGACCCCTGGCACCAGGCTCAGTCAGTATGAAATTCTCTCGCCGCTGGGAGCGGGGAGCATGGGCGAGGTGTATCGGGCGCGGGATACGCGGCTCGATCGCGACGTCGCCATCAAGGTTCTGCCGGAACTGGTGTCATCGTCGCCGGAGCGGTTGCAGCGCTTCGAGGTGGAAGCGAAAGCGGCGGCGGCGCTGAATCATCCCAACATTCTTGCCGTTTATCAGATGGGAACCTACGCGGGCGTGCCTTATCTGGTGTCGGAACTGCTGGAAGGCAAGACGCTGGCGGAGAGCGTGCGGCGCGGGCCGCTGCCGTTGCGCAAGGCCATTGACTATGGAGTCCAGATCGCGCACGGGCTGGCAGCGGCGCACGAAAAAGGGATTGTTCATCGCGATCTGAAGCCCGACAACTTGTTCGTCACCAAAGACGGACGAGTCAAGATTCTGGACTTCGGACTGGCCAAAGTGGTGGCGCCGAAAGACGCGGCGGCGAACGCGGCGCCTACGCTTACCTTGCCGGGTGTAGCTATCGGAACCGTAGGTTACATGTCTCCCGAGCAGGTGCGCGGGCTGGAGACCGACCATCGCACTGACATTTTCGCCTTTGGTGCCATCCTTTACGAGATGGTGATGGGGAGGGGGACGTTCGATCGGCCCACATCGGCGGATACGATGAGCGCGATTCTGAACGAAGATCCTGCACCGATTTCGGAGTTGGCGCCGGAGACGCCGGTGGGGTTTCAGAGAGTGGTGCGGCGCTGCCTGGAGAAAAATCCGGAGCAACGGTTTCAGTCGGCGTCGGATCTGGCGTTTGCGCTGGAGGCGCTATCGGACTCGGGGGTTTCGTCGCCGTCGGGCGCGCATGCGATCAGGCGGGATGGGTCGAACGTTAGTGGACGAGGACCAGGCGAGACAAGAATACGTGGGACGAAACACGACGATCTCCTGCGTTCGCGAACCGCGATCATGGCTGTGGCGTTGGTGATTGCGTTGGTATGGGTAGTGGTGGCTTACCTTTGGATGCGCCCCGCAGCCGTTCCCACGGTTTCGAATTATGTGCAGCTCACCCATGACGGCCTGCCCAAGTCGCTGATCGGAACCGACGGTTCCCGGCTCTACCTGGGCCTGGGCGTCGGCAGTTCGGCGAGCTTCACGTTCCACGATTTTGCGGAGATGTCGACTGCCGGCGGTGAGCCGAGACAGATTTCCATAATGCCTTCGCCAGACATGGTGCCGGTGGGCTTGTCGCCGGATGGTTCGCAACTTCTGGTAGTTGACGGGCGGGGTGCGCCTCCGCGAGGACCGATGTGGACTCTGCCGATACTGGGAGGATCGCCGCGCAGGCTCGGGGATATCGCAGGAGAAACTGCAGCATGGTCACCCGACGGCAAGATGCTCGCTTACAGTAACCTGAGCGATTTGTTCGTGGCGAAGGCGGACGGGACGGAAGCGCGCAAGCTGCTCAGGGTGAAAGGTGACATCAAGAATATTGCATGGTCGCCCGACGCCAGCCACTTGCGATTCGACACCACGGAGAGCGCCGGAACGCTGGGCCAGCAACTCGCCTGGGAAGTGTCAGCCTCAGGATCAGCGGCGGGGACGGATTTGCACCGTTTGCTGGCGGGCTGGCACGATCCGCCGGATGAATGTTGCGGCAAGTGGACCGCGGATGGAAAGTATTTTGTTTTTCAATCTAAGGGTCAGATCTGGGCGCTTCCGCAGAAGGGCAGCTTTCTTCGTTCTGAACTTTTTCGCTCGGAACCTAAGCCGATTGCTTTGACTTCGAGCCCGTTGTCGTTGTCTTCGCCGCTGCCCAGCCGGGATGGCAAGAAGTTGTTTTTGATCGGGCAGACGTACCGCGGCGAGTTGATGCGTTATGACTCGAAGAGCGGCCAGTTCTCTCCTTTTCTCGGCGGTGTTTCGGCGGAGTATGTTGCCTTTTCGAAAGATGGGCAGTGGGTGACCTACGTTTCTTATCGCGAAGGTGCTCTGTGGCGAAGCAAGGTGGATGGGAGCGAGCGGCTGCAGTTGACGTATCCGCCGATGTATCCCGTGCTGCCGCGGTGGTCGCCGGACGGGAAGAAGATCGTCTTTTTTGAGTTCGCAGCGGGTGCGGACAAACCGGGAAAAATTTATGAGGTCTCGCCGGAGGGTGGAAGTCCGCGGCCGCTGATGCCGGAAGACCCGCGCCAGCAACTGGACCCGAACTGGTCGCCGGATGGAAGCAAGATGGTTTTCAGCAATGAATCGAATGATCCTTCGTCGGCGATCCACGTGTTGGATGTGGCCAGCCGCAAGGCTTCTGACCTGCCTGGTTCGCAAGGGCTCTACTCGCCGCGGTGGTCGCCGGACGGGCGGTATATTTCCGCATTCTCTGCGGACTCGATGAGGTTGTTGCTGTTTGATTTCCAGACCCAGAAGTGGACTGAGCTGGCTACTGGATCGCTGAGCTGGCTGAACTGGTCGCGCGATGGACAGTACGTTTACGTTTTGGATTATCGCGGAAAAAATGCCGTGGTGAGGATTCGGATCAGCGACCGCAAGACCGAACAAGTGGCCGACCTGAAGAATTTTGCCACCACCGGCCGGTATGGCGGCGGTCTGGCATTGGCGCCCGATGACTCGCCGCTGCTGCTGCGCGACACGGGGACTCAAGATGTTTATTCGGTCGACTGGGAGACGCCATAGAACATTCGAGGCCGCTCCCTCATTCGATCATTCATTCGACCATTCGGGCAGGCGCCTGCATTCCGGTTTGCTGGCGGGCTCTCGGACTCTTGCCGGTTGCTCGTTGGGGTCCAGGAGATCGTTGAGTTCCTCAACCAGTTTGGTAAACTTCGCACCATTTTCCTCTTTGACGATCTGCTCACAAAGGGATTGCATGCGTTCTTGTTCGTCAGTGGTCATTGGGGCCTCGCGTGCAAAGGCTTTGCACTAAGAATCGATGAATCGATCGAGAAGGGCGTACGAAGATAAACCCTGGAGGCACTGAAAAGTTGCGGGTAGAAGTCGAGCCCGTTGCGGTTGCAGGAAGTTCAATCGCCGTGGGTGCCGACGTCCTAGGTGCCGAACCGTTCTGCTGCGCGAGCTTTTGCTTTGGCGGCCTCTTCCTCGCGATTCTTGGGAGGCGCAGTGGTTTCGAGGGAACGCAGAAGTCGAGTTGAAACGGCAGCGACTTCATCGATCGCGGCGAGGAACAGGGCTTCGTTGGCCTTGGAGGGTTTATTGAAGCCAGTGATTTTTCGCACGAACTGGAGCGAAGCGGCGCGCACTTCGTCGTCGGTGACCGGCGGATCGAAGTTGAAGAGAGTCTTGATGTTTCTGCACATAGACCAGGACCTTGACCTAAATTTTATTGTCTCAAAGATCTGCTGCACGCTTTGCATCGATCCAAAGGCTCTCCAGGTGCAATTCCGCGATCCAACGCTCGAGGTAGGAGTGGTCCAAAGAATCTCTTCGAATGCGCAGGATCGCGGCCACGTCTTCAATTTGTCTTTGCGATTGAGCGAGCTTTGACCACTCCAGTTTCGAGACGATTACATCCTCAGCGCTCGCCACAAAGAGCGGAATATCCTGCAGGTCGACGGATTGACGGCGGCGGAATTCCTCGCGGCTGAAGGGGCGGCCCTTGCGGATGACCAGATCGATCTTCCAACCGGAAGCCATGTCGATCACGTTGAACATGGATTGTCGACGGTGAGCCTGAAGAGCGGCGTCCAAGTCCACATAGTACTGGCCCACGGGCAAGCTCTGGATAAAGTATGTCAACTGCTCCGTGGTAGCTTCAATCACAAAATCGATGTCGCGGGTTGAACGAACCGCCCCATAATAGGCGCTGGCAAATGATCCGGCAAGCATGTAGGAAATGCCAGCTTGCGTGAGCGCGGCTGTGATCCGTCGGAGCACATCGGGCACGCTCACGGCAGATCCGGCGGCAAAGGATCCGGCAGAAAGGCCAGCCGGAGTAGTTCGCGCGCGACCTGGGCATCGGTCCATCCGGGGTGCTGCTGGCGAATACCGGCGGCAGCAAGATCGCGCGCGAACCGGCTCATCTCCAGCACCATGAGGAGACGCTGTTCTCCCGTGGTGGCCCGCTCAAACTGCAACTGAACGGTTCTGGCCGCAGGGCTGGTATCGCGGATCGGCATGGCGGAATGGTAGCATGATTGATTGAGTGAGTCGCGATGGCCCGCCGTCGGCGCTTCAAGACAGGTCTCGTGATATAATTCTTTATTCTCAGTCGCTTAGAGCACGGAGGACTGTATCGATAAACGTTTTATCCGCACCAACGATCGTATCCGGGCGCGCGAAATTCGCGTGATTGACGACGAAGGGC
>JBELAE010000342.1:0-5895 GCA_049509155.1 Candidatus Sulfotelmatobacter sp. | reverse complement strand
CATGACGCCAAACCCCTGCTCGAAAACCTGGACGGCCCCGTCGCGCCTGCCGATTGGCAAGGAGGACTTGGTTTCTCCTATCGCTTGGGCGGTGAAAAAGAAAAAGTCCATCTCAAAATCGAAATGGACAACGGCACCCAGCCCTACTACGTGGTCGAAGGCCGCATCCGCGGCGCAGAACTCCCTGACGAATGGGTCGTGCTCGGCAACCATCGCGATGCCTGGGCCTTCGGCGGCGTCGATCCCTCCAGCGGCACCGCCGCCATGATGGAGATGACCCGCGCCTTGGGCCAGCTCGCGAAACAAGGCATGCGCCCTCGCCGCACCATCGTGGTTTGCAGTTGGGACGGTGAAGAAGTCGGCCTCATCGGTTCCACCGAGTGGGGAGAGCAACTTGCCGACGATCTCCGCTCCAAGGCGGTCGCCTACATCAACGTCGACGAAGCCACCTCCGGCCCCAATTTCACCGGCCAGGCCGTCGCCTCACTCGCGCCTATGCTGGAAGAAACCACGCGCACGCTCCAGGATCCCTCCGGCAAGAATCTCTATGAGGCGTGGAAGGCAAGAGTTGACAGCGACGCCAAATCCGGCCACCGTTCCGGCCAGTTCAACGATTCCGGCGCCGTCAACCAGACTCTCGCCGACACCCACCTCGGCAGCGGCAGCGACTATACCGTATTCCTCAACTTCGTCGGCATGCCCGTCATCGGCCTGGAGTTCGACGGCGACTACGGCGTCTACCACTCCGGCTACGACGATTTCTACTGGATGAACCACTTCGGCGATCCCGGCTACCACTACCACACGCTGATGAGCCAGCTGTGGGGCGTAACCGCTCTGCGCTTAGCCAACGCCGATCTACTCCCCTTCGACTTCGCCAGCTACGCCGCGAACATCCGCCAATTCGTACAAGAACTCACCACTAAAAATAAACCTGTCATCCTGAGCGAAGTGGCGGGTTCGCGAAGCGAAGCCGCCGCGCAGTCGAAGGACCTAGTGTCTCGTCTCGACCTCGCCGACGTGATACTCGATCTCATCAACGTGATGAAAGAAATCAACGCCTTCGAAGCCGCCGGAAAGAAACTGAACGAGTCCCTAAAGATGAAACTAGCTGCGGGCCCAATCGACCCCAAGCTGGCCCTCACCCTAAACCACGGCATGATGCAAGTCGAGCGCAACTGGCTCAACCCCGACGGCATCCCCGGCCGCCCCTGGTTCAAACACATCCTCTACGGCGCCAGATTCACCTACGCCCACCTGGAACTGCCGGGATTAACCGAAGCGGTGGAAGCGCAAGACTGGCCGGTTGCCAAACAACAAGCCGAAATCCTCCAGCGCGCCCTCGAAAAGAACACCAAACTGCTCAACGAACTCAACACCGCGCTCACACCATAAACATTGTCATTCCGAGCCACTCGGAGCCGGTGAAACCGGCGAGAGCGAGGAATCTGCTTTCTCTCGGAGGGGATCCCGAAATCCCGCCTTACTTACCTGCAGCCGCAATCGCCTTTTCGATTCCCTGCTCCGCGTCGGCGGCATGTTGCGGTCCGGCGAGAAATGTTAGCTCCTGAATCACCGGTCCCCGGGCAGCCCCGCTAGCCTGCAAAACTTTCTCCGTACGCGCCGCGCGCAAGAATCCCCGGATAACCTGCTCCGCCACCTCCCCAGCAGCGGACGTCGTCACCCCTCCATCGATCACAGTCGGCGCAAAGAACGGGCGTCCCACGCCAAGTCGACTGGCTTCGCGATATGCGATAGCGCCCACCAGTTCCATTCTTTCAGGCGTAAAGGTTTCAGAATCGCCCAGACCAATGATCAGCAACCGCTTCGCCGCCAGGCTGCCTGCCGGCGGATCAATCAACAGGGTCTCGCCGAGTTCGCCGCGAAACAGCGTAGGTTTCCGAATGAGATCGAGCAGGCCTTTCAGCTTTTCGTTCGTTTCGATCAGCGAACCGTGCAAGGTGTTGGACGGCTCCGAGCGAAACAGGCAAATGATCTGCATCTCTGCGTCGGTTTCGGCTGGGCTCTGCACCAGGATGCGGATTGGAATGGGCGCACCGGTGATCGTTATTTCTGCGGGTTTTGTGGCAGCGGCGCTACCCGCCTGCACGGCACCCTGAGCGGTGGCGTTACCGTTCCCGGTCAAGCCCGGAACAGAGGTCACCATTAGAATCAGCGTGATAAGACGTGCAGCCGGGAGAGATCTCATTACTGACTATCGCCCCTTCAGTTCCCGCTCCATGACGGCCCGCAAAGCGCTGTTGATGCGCGTCTGATATCGCCGTCCGTCTTTCTTGAACCACGCGATCACGTCGGCATCCAGCCGCAGCGTGACCGGCTTTTTCAGCGGCTTATAAAAGTCCGCGATCTTCATCGCGTGCAACGCTCCCGAGACGCGTTTTTTCTCGTCCTTTAAAGCCCGCAGATTGATCGGTTTACGCCGCCGCCCCGCCGCCGGGGCGCGGCGCCGTTTCAAACGGGAAGATGCTGTCTTCATAACTCATTGTCTCCATTGGATTTAACAACGTACGCATTAGAATGTCTGTACAGCATTGTACCTTAAAATGTTCCTGCAGGAACATTTTGCGAAACTTCTCCGGCTCGCCCCTAACCTGCCAGATCTTCAGGCCTTAGGTCTTCCTGACCGTCATCTTCCATAAAAGCGAAAGCCTCCTGTGGCACCGGATTCTGCCACACTGGCGCAAACGACTGCCGGTGCAGCGGCGTCGGCCCCAACTCGCGCAGCACGGCCAGGTGTTTAGGCGTGCAGTATCCCTTGTGCGAGGCCAGCCCGTACGCAGGAAACACCGCGTCCCATTCGCACATCATGCGGTCGCGTTCCACCTTCGCCAGGATCGACGCGGCCGCGATCGAGGCTGAGAGCGCGTCGCCATGAATGATCGGAATCTGCGGCTGCTCGCAGTCGAGCCGCATGGCGTCGACCAGCAAGTGATCCGCCGCAGGCGCCAGGCGCATCACCGCTTCGCGCATGGCCGCTCGCGATGCATGATAAATGTTGATCTGGTCGATGCGGGCCACGTCGACAGCCGCGACGGCCCAAGCCACGGCATGCTGTCGGATGCGCTCCGCCAACACCTCACGCCGTTCCGGCGGCAGCAGTTTCGAATCGCGCAGCCCGCGCACCCGGTACGCCGGGTCGAGGATCACAGCCGCCGCAACCACGCAGCCAAACAGCGAGCCGCGTCCCACTTCATCCACGCCCGCCACCAGCCGCGCACCCGCTGCCCAAGCCTTTTTTTCATAGCGCAGCGTGCAGCGCAACTTTTTCAGCAGCCGCAGCTTGGCCGCGGAGGCCGAGAGCGTTCGCGCGAGCGGTGGCTTCATCGCAGACTTCATCATCACTGGAGATACTGCATGAGAGTTGTCAATTATCTTCGTCGAGAGTGCGCGTTCGTGCAAGCCGGGATCGGATTGCCTCCACCATCGCCCTCCCACGCGGGTAGCGCCAGGTAGTAACCATGACTTTGGTTACGTACGTACATTGTCCGTTAGGACATGTACTGGTAACTTCATCTCAGTTGAACGTCTTCGTTTGAGCGTTTCAGTTCGACGTTTTCAGTTCGACCAGCACGAGAAGCATCGTGGAAAACAAACTCAACGCGTCTCCTGAAGATGGCCTGCTGACGGGCAGGGCCGTGCACCTGGCGCTGCCGGTGCGCTGGAGCCTGGTCGGTCAGCAAGGCCGCGGGCCAACGGAAATGGCCTGCACGTATGACATTCACCCCCATGGCGCGCGGCTGCTCAGCGCGCGCGAAGTGCATGTGGGCGACCTGGTGATGGTGGAGCGCGGGCGCAACAAGGCCGTCTGCCAGGTGGTGTGGGCGGGCGATCCGGCGTCGCCGCTGCGCGGGCAGTTCTCGGTGCAATGCATCGACGGCAAGACGCCCTGGGACGAAGAGTTGCGGCAGATGCAACTGCAGACGCAAGTGGACGAACAGTACCAGCCGGTTATTCTCGAGGGCTCACCCGACGGTCAGCACCGCAACTCGGCTCGCGCCTTTGGACGGCAGGACAACCCCAACCGGCGGCGGCGTCCGCGCTTCTACGTCGAGGGGCAGGCGGAAGTGATCGACGGCGTGCAGCACGTGGCAGGCGAGGTGCAGCAGATTTCCGAATATGGCGCGCGCATCGCGGGTACAGAAATCCTGCGGCCCGGAACCGACTTCCGGCTGATGCTGAACATGTTTGACATCCGCGTGACCGTGAAGGCGCAAGTGAAATATCTGGTCGAAAATCTCGGCATGGGCGTGGAGTTTCAGCAGATTCGCCGCGGCGACCGTCCGCTGCTCAGCTATGTGTTGACCAAGCTGCGGACCAAGCGAGTCGAGGAGTTCGCCGAGGTGGAAGTGGTAAGGGAACCGCTGGCGGTGGCGGGGTAAGTGGAGCGGCGGACGCCTTCGTCCGCCAGCGAGCTACGTTGTGCCCCCAAGTTCAGAACAAGCTTTGGGCCGCATTCTTTCGCCCCTTCGGGGCTTCTTACTTCTCTGACGCGCGACCCACGGCTTGCGCCCCTTCGACAGGCTCAGGGCAAGCTGTGGGCGCATTCTCTTCCGCTTTGCGGCTAAACCATGGCCGTCGCCCCTAGCTTTTTTCTACGTCGCGCAGGCGGGCCGCTTTGCCCCTCAGTCCACGGAGGTAGAACAGGCGAGCGCGGCGCACTTTCGATGAGCGCAGCACTTCGACCTTGTCGATGACCTTGGCCTGGACAGGGAAGATGCGCTCCACGCCCTGGCCGAAGCTGATCTTGCGCACGGTGAAGCTGGCTTGCGGGCCGTTGTCGCGCTTGATGACCACGCCTTCGAAGGCTTGCACGCGTTCCTTTTCGCCTTCTTTAATCTTCACGTGGACACGGATGGTGTCGCCGGGGTGGAATGCGGGGAGGTCGGCGCGTTTCTGTTTCGCCAGCAGCTTTTCGATGATTAAATTTGACATTGTCGTTTTATCCTTCTTTTTTCGCAGCGCCTGAAGGCGCGATCGAATCTCGTTCTCGTTCGGTATGCCTGAAGGCATACCCTGATACGAATCTTTTTCTCCAACAGCGGACGGCCTACTCGCAGCCGGCCTTGATCCGCGCCAAAATCTTTGTGTCTTCGTCGCTGAGCTTTACGCCCTCCAGCAAATCCGGACGGTTGCGCAGCGTTTTTTCCAAGGCCCTTTGCCGGCGCCACTTTCGAATCTGCTGGTGGTCGCCGTTCAGCAGCACTTCCGGTACGGGCATCCCGCGAAAATCCGCGGGGCGCGTGTAGTGCGGATAGTCGAGCAATCCGCCGGAGCCGCAGGTTGAATCCGCTGCCCTCGGCGACTCAGACTCCACATGCGCAGAGAACGATTCCTGCCGCGTCGAAGCTTCGTTGCCGACTGCACCGGGAAGCAACCTCATAACCGCCTCGATGATTACGGCCGCGCCCAGTTCGCCGCCGCTCAGCACGTAGTCGCCGATCGAAACCTCGCGGTCGGCAATAAAATCGGCAACCCGCTCGTCCACGCCCTCGTAGCGGCCGCAGATCAGAACCATGCGATCGAGCGTGGCCAACTCTGCAGCAACCTGCTGCGTGAAGCGCTGGCCTTGCGCAGAAAGCAAAATCACGCTTTGCTTCACAGCGCCAGACAGCCGTTGCTCTCGCGAAGCAAGCCTTAGCGGTTCTAAACAGTCAAAGATCGGTTCCGGCTTGAGCACCATGCCCTCGCCGCCGCCGAAAGGGCGGTCATCCACGGTGCGGTGCCGGTCGTGCGTGAACTGCCGCAAATCGTGGACTTCGATTCTCGCCAGGCCCATTTCGCAGGCCCGGCGGGTGATGCCGTGATCCAGCGGTCCTTGAAAGAAGCCGGGGAAAATCGTCAGGATATCGGCTTTCATCTGGACCTACGAACCAA
>JBELAE010000341.1:0-5904 GCA_049509155.1 Candidatus Sulfotelmatobacter sp. | reverse complement strand
GTTGTCGTAATATGCGCGCTGTTTTCCGGACTCATCGCTGCCTTCAGCACCAGCGACAAGCGCATTCTCGGCGCGCTCCATGAGGCAACGCGTTCTGTAGGCGGAGGCAGCGCCCGGCCCACGCTGCGCAAGCTGCTACTTACGCTCGAAGTCGGACTGACTGTGATCCTGCTCATTGGCGCCGGACTGCTGCTCAAGAGCTATGAACACCTGCGCTCCGCCGACATGGGCTGCCTCACCCAGGACGTCATCACCATGCACCTCGGCATCCCCGATGCCCGCTATCCCACACCCGCCCAGCGCGCCAACTTCTACGACACGCTGCTCGATCGCGTACGCGCTCTGCCCGGAGTCGACGCGGCTGGCTTTGCGACGGTTGTCCCTGGACAGGGCTATCAGATGGATTGGTACTTCAGCGTCGTGGAGCATCCGCCCTTGCCCCAAGGCAGTGGCCTGCTTGCCTTAAGCCGCTGGGTTGATCCCAAGTACTTCAACGCGATCGGCATTCCCATTTTGCGCGGACGCACATTTGACGTCGGCAAGCGTTTGGATGCTGCCAACGAAGTCATCATCAGCCAATCCTTCGCCAGCCGGTACTTTCCCGGCGAAGATCCGCTGGCCCGGCACCTCCGCGTACGCGGGAAAGATTTCGTCATTGTAGGGATTGTGGGCGACACCCGCTACGAGATCGGCGAACCCCCGAAGCCCGTGCAGTATTATCCGCTCGATGCCGGCGTCGAAACCGTCGGCACGCTCGTGATCCGCTCCAGCCGCGACTCTGGAAAAGACGCCAGCCATGGTCATAATCATGATCACGATCATGATCTCGGACAGTTCGCTCTTCCCGTACAGCGCATCGTCTCCCAGATGGACCCCGATCTGCCCGTCTCCGATGTGCTCACCATGAACCAGTTGCTCGGCAAATCAACCCTGGACCAAAGCTTCAACACCGCTCTGCTCGTCGCTTTTGCCACCGTGTCGCTAGTGCTAGCCGCGGTCGGCCTGTTCGGCGTGATGTCCTACATCGCAGCCCAGCGGACGACCGAAATCGGCATCCGCGTCGCGCTGGGCGCCAAGCGCGAACAGGTAATGCGCAAGATGTTGCTGGATGGAATGCGTCCCGCCGTCTTCGGCCTGGTCGTTGGACTCACAGCCAGCCTGGAGGCCGGCCAGCTGATGCGCGACGTACTCTACGAGATCAAACCACTTGATCCCGCAGTCTATGCCGCTGTCGCCGCAACCCTGCTCGCGGTCGCCGCGTTCGCATGTATCGTCCCCGCGTGGCGGGCATCGCGCCTGGATCCAGTGCAAGCATTGAGATCCGAATAGGCTCATATTCCGGCAATCCCGCCCTCAAACACAAAGGCCGCCTTCGCAGGCGGCCTTCGCATTCACCCCCTCTGTTTCATCTCACTTAACGAAGTTAATCACCCCGAAATACCCATCCGTGTCGTTCGGCCCCGATGTAAAGAACAGCTGGTTCAAATTTCCATTCTCCGTCGTTCCCCCACCGAACTCAATTCCCCAAATTCCATTGATCTCAATTGCTTTCCCCTTCGAGTTCTTGATCGTGCCCACCATCTTCCCAGTCTTCAAGTCGAATCCGTTAATGGTCCCTGTCGCGGTGTTATTCGTCACCAGCAGCGCCCCGCTCAACGTCCCGAAATTCTTCGGAGCCACCGCCAGTCCCCACGCTTGGTTCAACACCTTGCCCTGCGCAAACCGCTTCACGAACACACCGGCTTCTGTAAAGATGTCAATGTATCCCCCTCCCGCGCCCGACGTCGCCGCGTACGTCACATACACCTGCGCCGAAATATCCTGAATTCCGAACGGCGCAAATCCCGCCGGAATCGTCGGATCCGTAAACGAACTCACCAGGTTGAAGTTGCCGTCGTAAATGTCCACCTTATTATTGGCCGCATCGGCCGCAAACAAGGAGTTCCCCGACGTGTAGTTCGTGATCGCCAGTCCCGTATACGACGCGCCTTTCGACTGCGCCCCAATCAGTGTCGTGCTCGGATCAAACCCCGACCATCCCTGGATCGTTCCATCCAGCGTGGCAAATAAAAACACCGACGTCCACGAGTCAATCGCAAATTCCGTCGACCCGTTATAAACAATCCCCGTCGGCGACCCCGAGCCCGTACCCGAAATCGGCGGAACGATCACCTGCAGCGACTGCGGAGCTCCAGTCCCGGTATACAGAGTCGACCATCCATCCGCTTCATCACTAACCCAGAACGGTCCCCCCGGGGCATACACCAACCCCCACGCATTCTGCAACAGCGGATCCATATTCTTCGCCTTCCCCGTCAGATTCGAAGTCAGGTAGGTGAGTGAGTACGACTGAGCCAGGGCCGCGCCAGATAATGTCAGCGCCAACCCGCAGCAAGCGGCAAGAGTGAGTACACGACGAACGAAACTCGACATTGCAATTTCTCCTTTAAATCAGATTCGTTAAAGTACGAGCAGGGATCCCGCAACCGACCGACCCGCCAGCACCCGAATCCTAGGCCCCACACGTCTTCTCACTTGTCACCACCATGTCACGAATTTGCAAACTTCCTGTCCCCTGGAAGCTCGTGTGGGTCCGGGTCTCAGCCTGTCCTGAGCAAAGCCGAAGGAACCCGGACAGGCCGAGCAAAGCTTGCCTGCCCCCGGCAAGAAACAATCCCGTTATTTCAAACCTGCCTCCCACCCCTTGACACTCCCCCCATCCACCTGCAAAACTTCTCCACCCGCTCCCGCAGGTTTCCCAGAACCCGTGACTGGCGCGGCTTCCATCATCTCTCAGGAGGTTCCTCGTGCCCCGTATCTCGTCTCGCCGAACGCCCGCAGCATTCCTCTTCCTACTCGCCGCCTTCGTTCCCGCGGCCTTCGCCGATGGACCCTACGTCATCGGATCAGCCAACACCGTCACCGCCGACCCCACCATCCCTCGCCCCTCCACCACTCCCTGCATCGTGCAACTCCTGAGCAACGCCGAATTCGACAGTTTCAATCCCGTCTCCTTCACCTACACTCCTCCCGCCGACTGTCCCGGCCCCTGGGCCAAGGTCGTCTTCACCGCCGACATCAACGTTACCGCCGGAGTTCAATACGATCGCACCGCCAATTTCTGGCTAGGCCCCACCATCATTTATTTCGGCACCACCGCCGAGCCCGGATCCACACTCGCTCCCAGTTGGCACGTCGAAAGCGATCTCACCGACTACTCCCCAATCTTCCTCACCACGCAGCAAGGCACCGCCGACATCGGCAACCTCGTCAACACCACCTACACCGGAATCATCTACGCCAGTTCCACGCTGGAGTTCTACCCACTAGCTCCCGGCCAAACCGCCCCCGTCACCGCCAATGAAGTTCTCCCGCTCTCCGCCGGACCCACCGGCGGCACCGTCGCCCTCAATTCCTCCACCGACACACTTTCCGGCACTTTCACGTTTCCCACCAACATTCAAAACGTCTACCTCGACGTCTTCTCCCAAAGCCAGAGCGACGACGAATTCTGGTACACCTGCGTCCCCAACGACGTCGCCTCCAAGCTCGAAAGCTGCACCAACACCGGCTTCCGCGAAACCGAAATCACCATCGACGGCGCGCCCGCCGGCGTCGCCCCCGTCTATCCCTGGATCTTCACCGGAGGCATCGATCCCTTCCTCTGGTTCCCCATCCCCGGCATCCAGACCCTGAACATGGTCCCCTACCGCGTCGATCTCACCCCCTTCGCCGCCCAACTCAATGATGGCCAACAACACACCGTCTCACTCAGCGTCTTCAACGCCGACAACTATTTTTCCGCGACCGCATCGCTCCTTCTTTATCTCGATTCCGGCTCAACCACGGTCACCGGAGCCCTGACTGAAAACACTCTCACCGTCGCTCCCACCCCCGTGGTCACCGAAAACCTGAACCTCAGCAGCACCATCAGCGGCACCGTCGGCGTCGCCTCCAACCGCAACTTCACCATCGCCGGGTACGTCAACACTTCCCACGGAAAAGTCACTACCACCATTTCGCAGCAGATCAATTTCGTGAACAGCCAGAAGTTCGTCATCAACAGCCTCGAGTACGTCCAGGACATCAATCAAATCAGCGACGTGAATTCCACCACCACGGTCGCCACCACCGGCCAACCCACCGTCACCACCACCAACAACTTCCAGTTCCCTCTGACTCTCAACATCGACGAGGTCGTCGAATCCAACGGCGACATCGACGTCACCACCACCGCCTCGCAAAACTACGCCAACAAAAACACCACGGCACAGAACGGCGCCCTCACCTACGTCAGCGCGCTCACCAACGAAGGCCATCACCAGGACACGCTGGTTTACGACTCCAGCGGAAACTTCCTGAACAACACCGGTCAGTCCGCATCCCAGGCCTACCAAAACACCGACACCACCGGCCTAAACGTCCACTGCAAACTAACCGCCGCCGCCAACGCCCTAACCTACTTCAGCCCCACCTGCTCCCAGTAAAAGAAGAAGAAAAGAAGAAGAAGCAGTAGTAGTAGGAAAGTAGAAAGTAGAAAGAGACCGAGGGTGGCCCACTCTAACGTCGCGCCTTTTGCGACGTTAGGGTGGGGATCTTGACTCTATTAACGTTGTAGTTGCTTTTGATTCTGTGTGGGTCCGGGTCTCAGACCCGGACAGGCCGAGCACCGCTCGGCTGCCTCTGGTGTGCCAGTTAGTGCGTCAATTAGAGCGTCAGTTTAAGCAAAGTTAATTTTGTCATTCCGAACCGGGCTGAAAGCCCGGTGAGGAACCTGCTGTTCGCCGCCCACATACCAATCCCTCGCGCCATAAAACCGCGCCCCGGAAAGACAGCTTTCAACTGCCACAACCCGTTGACACGCCCCCGCCCATAGTTCTAACGTATCCCTGCTTATCCGCGAAGATTGATCCCGTCGAGGGGCCGGGACAACAATCCTAGCTAGCCCGCTTCCCCGCCGAACGAAATCCAGTCCACGGCAGCCACCTGCCGACGACTTCTCGCGCGAAAGGAACTTCAATGGACCTCACTCAAGCCATCCTCTACGCCCAACTAGTCAACGCCGCCTACGCTATCCCGACTGGAGATGTCACCAACCACGCCGGCCAAGCCATCCCCGTCGGCGCAGGCTACACCGTCATCACCTCTATCTTCGCCAACGACCTAGCCACCGACATGAATCCCGCCCGCGGCAACCAGCGCGTCTCCATCGGCCTCATCCTCCAGGCCTCCACTACCGGCGACGTCGTCATCGCCATCCGCGGCACCGAAGGCATCCAGGAATGGATTCACGACGCCGAATTCCTCCTCGTCCCCACTCCCTTCCTAGCCGGCGCCGGCCACACCGAAGACGGATTCACCGCAGTCTATCTGTCCATGACCACATCTCTCGATCCTTCCTGCCCCACCGTCACCAAAGCCTTGCCCACGCTGGCCTTCCCCCGTCCCCTCACTTCACTCACCATCTGCGGTCATAGCCTCGGAGGTGCACTCGCCACTCTGCTCGCCCTCGACGTCGCCGCCAACACTCCCTTCAAAAATCCCGCCGCCTACACCTACGCCAGCCCCCGCACCGGCGGCCCGCAATTCGCCGCCACCTACAACCAGGTCGTCCCCAACACCTTCCGTATCGCCGGCCGCATCGATCTGGTCCCCAAACTCCCCCTGCCTCCACTCTACGAACACGCCCTCGGTCTCTACGAACTCAACTCCGTCCAACTCACCATCCCCCCAAAAATCCTGCTCAAGCCCGATCTCGTCTGCCTCCATATCCTGACCAGCTATCTCTACCTTCTATCGCAACAGGCAGGTGGCCCCGTCCTCCCACTGCAACCCCAGTGTGTCCCCTAGAAAAGCGCCGAGGAACGAGGAACTCGAATGCCAGCCTCGTGTGGTTCCGCAGCC
>JBELAE010000340.1:0-5920 GCA_049509155.1 Candidatus Sulfotelmatobacter sp. | reverse complement strand
TTTCTTGAAACTCAGAAGCGATTTGCTGGGGATGCTTCATGCGATAGGGCATGCGCAGGCCGTCGGTCGCGAGGTAGCAGAAGCCGCAGCGGTTGTGACATCCGCGGGTGGCGATCAGGCTGGTGGTGGTGAGGAAGCTGTGGCGGGGAAGAATTGAGCGGCGCGGCGGGGGATCGTCGCAGTAGTCGTTCTCATACGTCGCGGCGTAGCGAGGTTGCAGGTTATTAGCCTCGATGTCGCGCAGGATGCGGGGCCAGAGTTGCACGCCGTCGCCGAGCGCCAGGGCGTCGGCGTGAGGGGCGCATTCCTCGGGGCACGACAGGACATGCAGTCCGCCGAAGATAACCTTCGCGCCTCGCGCGCGGTACCAGTCGGCGAGTTCGTAGGCGCGCCGCGCAAACGTCAGATGGACGGTGATGCCCACGACTTGCGGCATCGGTCGAAAGGGCGGGCGGCCGTCGAGCAAATTCTCGTCCCAGTAGTCGACGCTCCAGTGGGCGGGCGTGGTTGCGGCGAAACTGGTCAGGGCGAGCGTCGGGGTGAGGACGTGCTTGCCGAAGCTGGCATTCGCATCCTTGGGATAGAAGGGGTTGATCAGGAGTGCGTAGTGCGGCTCGACGGTGCCGGCTGTTTCAGAGCGATCGAGAACAGGCGCGGTGGTCATCTCGCGGGGAATCCAGCGCTTGCGAACGGTGCGAAGGAAAGGCTCGTTAGGTGCGATCATGCCATTACTTTATGGTATAAAGTACTTCGCGTCAACAGTTTCCCCGCGGCACGTAGCGCACTCCGTGGGTCGCCTACTATCCCATGGTAATGACGACGCGGAATCTGGCTTTACCGCTGATCATTTGCTGATAGGCGTCGGCGGCTTTTTCGAGCGGGTAGCGTTCGATCATGGGACGAACGCCGCTGAAGGCGCTGAACTCGAGCGTGTCCTGCGAATCGCGAGCGGTGCCGGAGGCCCATCCGCGGACTGTCTTGCTTCCGCCGATGAGCTGGAGCGGCGTTACCGTCAGGGATTCGAAACCGGCGCCAACGACCATCAACGTGCCGCGAGGGCCGAGTCCATTGACCAGAGCGGAAATCGATTTCGAATCGGGCGCGGTGGCCAGGATCACGTGAGCTCCGCCCAGTTTCTGCAAGGCCTGAGCCGGATCCCCGGCGCCGGTGTCGATGTAATCGTGCGCGCCGAGTTTCCTGGCCAGCGGCTGCTTGTCGCCGCCACGTCCGATGGCGACGGTGCGAAAACCCATCTGCCGGGCGTATTGAATTCCCAGGTGTCCCAAGCCGCCGATGCCCTGCACCGCGACCAGATCACCGCCGCGAGCTCCGGAGTTTCTGAGTGCGTTAAAAACTGTGATGCCGGCGCAGAGCAGCGGCGCGGCTTCGTCGGCGGGCAGGTCGTCGGGGATTAGCGCGACCGCTTCGGCGGGAATGATGACGTACTCGGCGTAGCCTCCGTCGAAGTGGATGCCGGTAATTTTCTCGAACTGGCAGTTGACGAAGTCGCCCCGGCGGCACGGGTCGCAGGTAAAGCAGTGCCCGCCATGCCAGCCTACGCCGACCCGCTGGCCGGGCTTCCACTGGGTGACATCGGCGCCGACGGAATCGATGCGCCCGGCGATCTCGTGGCCCGGCACTCGGGGATATTGAATTCCCGGCCAGAGCCCTTCCTTCACCAGCGCATCGCTGTGGCAGATGCCGCAGGCCTCGACTTTAATGCGCACTTGGCCGCGACCGGGCTGGGGCGTGGGGCGTTCGACTACTTCGAAGTTTCCACCGGGCTTGCTGATTTGGACGGCTTTCATAGGAGACCTCTTTCTATGGTTGAAAAAGTTGGCTGGGTGAGGCGACGCAACAAATCTGCTTTCTTGCAACAGTGTCGCAGAACCCTATAGATCGAGAGCGATCGAATAGGGATGCAACAAACCCCGAAAATCGAGACTCCGGAGGCTATCCAATCCGTGAAATGGCCTGATCGATTCGCTCGAGCGTAGTTTCTTTGCCCAGCACTTCCAGCGTCTCGAACAGCGGCGGGGCATTTTTGCGGCCGCAGACTGCGACGCGGATGGGTTGGAACATCTGTCCGGCTTTCACGCCCAACTCCTGAGCGGCGGCGCGCAATGCGTGATCGAGCGGGTCGTGTTTGAATTCGACGCTGGGCAGTATTTCCTTGGCGCGCTGGAGCACTTTCGACGCCATGGCGGCGTCTCCCTTTTGCGGGATGAGTTCCGCGGGATCGTAGGGCGGTAGTTGGTCGACGAAGAAGAAATCGGCAGCGGTGAGCACGTCGCGCAGGAGTTTGATGCGCTCGCGGATCAGGGGTGTGATGCGCAGCATCTTCTCCGGCGTGATGTGGGGATATGTTTCATGCACGATTGGCAGCAGGCGATGGCTTAGATCATCGATGGCTAGTCCTCGAATATGTTCGGCGTTGAGCCACAGCGCCTTGGGGTCGAACGTGTCTTCGGAGTAGGCGACACGTGGGTCCCTCGCTTCGCTCGGGATGACAGCAGGAGGGGTAGCGTTCTCTTTGAAGTTGACAACGGCGTTGGAGCGGTTGATGCCTTCCAGGGAAAAAGCGGCGGTGAGTTCTGGCAGGGACAGGTTCTCGCGGTCATCTTTCGGCGACCAACCCAGCAGGCACAGAAAATTGATGAAGGCCTCGGGTAGAAATCCGGCGTCGCGGTAGGTGGTCACACTCACGACTGGGCCGTGGCGGCGTTTGGAGAGCTTGGTGCCGTCGGGCGCAACCAGCAGCGGAAGATGTGCGAACTGCGGCGGAGTAAAGCCGGCGGCCTCGAAGATCAGCACATGCTTGTACGTATTCGACAGATGATCCTGGCCGCGAATGATGTGGCTGATGCGCAGATCGGCATCGTCGGCGCAGGAGGCCAGGTGATAGGTGGGCATGCCGTCGGAGCGGAGCAGGGCGAAGTCCTCGATGTCGGCAGCGGCTTTTTCTTGTGCGCCGTAAACGGCGTCGGTGAAGCGGATCGTTTGGCTTCCTTCGCGGGGCACGCGGAAGCGCAAGGCGAAGGGTTCGCCGGCGGCGGCGCGGCGGTCGCTTTCCTGGCGCGAGAGTTCACGCATCCCGGGATTGAACAGCCAGGTTCCCTGCGCACCCGAGCGTTCGCTGTCGCCGGTGTGGGCAGGGGTGAAATCGCGGTAGGCGAGTCCTTTTTGAAAGATGGCCTCCGCCATTTGCCGGTGCAGATCTCCGCGCTCGGACTGTTTGTATTCTTCGTCCCAGTTCAGACCCAGCCACTTCAAGCCGTCGAAAATGGAGTTGACCGAGGCGTCGGTGTTGCGCTCGACATCGGTATCGTCAAGCCGCAGGATCATGGTTCCGCCGTTGCGGCGGGCGTAGAGCCAGTTAAAGATGAAAGTCCGGGCGCTTCCCACGTGGAGAAATCCGGTCGGCGACGGCGCAAAACGCACTCTCGGCTGGTTTGGCGAAATTGAACTCATGGATTCATGGTTAACGATTCAGGCATTCATCATTCGAAATTCGTGATTCGAATTCAGTCGGACATTTCATACTTCGAAGATGAATTCGGGTTGCCGACGACAATGTGCCTCGGCACGCGGCTGATGACCATTCGATGTCTTCGATGGTACGGGCAGCAAAAAATGTCGTCAAGCCGATGCGCCATAACGATTTGGCGTGCAACCTCTTGATTCATAAACAAATCGAATGCGGACACTGTACTTAAATCCTGTTGTGTTCGAGTGCCTGATGTGAAAGCATTAATGTACTGTTTCCTTCCGAAATTGAGCCAGCGGGGCTGGGCCAGGGGTTTCCTCACCGGTCTGTGTGAACAGGCATGAACAGTAACGTAGTCATTACGACGGTCTTGATTCCGGGTTTTGTGTCGGCGCTGTTGTTCGGCGTATTTAGCTATCTCTACGCGCAGAGCCGGCAGCCCTATTTTCTGGCGTGGAAATGGGCCTGGGCGCTCTACTCGCTGCACTACGTTCTCGATATCTTTCCGGCATCTTCTATTGCGTTTTTGGCCAGCGAGCTTTTGCTGGTGGCGATGGCGCTGTGCATCTTTGTCTCGACGCGGCTGATGCGCGGCACTTATCGATTCCGCTGGTATGACGCCGGCCTGGGAGCACTCGGCGTATTGCTCGCCCTGCTCACTCTGCGCGGACACATCGTGAACGGGGTTTTCAGTCCAGCCGTGCAACCCGCGATTCGTCTGGGCCTGGGGCTGGCAGCGATTCTGCTGTATTGCTCTGCCGTCTTTTACGTGAACAGCCACCGGCGGGGATCGCTGGCCTTCCAGGTGCTCGCCATCTCGCTGGCGCTGTGGGCCGTGCTCATGGCGGTGGGGCAATTGCAGAGTCCGTTGGGAGAACTGTTCGGCAGCGCCAGCCGTTTGTTTGGACCAGTGCCGCAGATGCTGCTGGGCATCGCTATGGTGATGGTGCTGTTTGAGAATCAGCGCAATGCCGTGCAGGAAAATACTCTGGCTCTGTCCACGCTGGGCGCAGACCCGCGGCGTCTGCTGTTCGCCGACGACCTGGTGCCTAACATGCAGGCCGCGTTGGAGCGGCTGCGCAGTGCGCTGCCCATGGACCGCGCGGCTATTGTCATCACGGAACGCTGGCGCGGTTTGTTGCCTTCGGTGCAGCAGGGTTTTTCGCCGGAAGTCCTTGAGGCTCTGGAGAGAACCGGCGCCGGCGATTACATCTGCGAACTAGCTTACCGCCAGAGTGGAATTCTAACGGTGCAGGATCTTGCCGAGATGACCGAACCGCTCCCCCTGGGGACCATGGGAACGTTCGCGGACTTCAAGAAGATTCTCGCTGGAGCCGGCGTGCGCAATTTGACTGCAGTGAATCTGCAGACGCGCGAGCACAATTTCGGCGTGATTCTATTTCCGCACGCGGAACGTCGAGGCTTCGGTTCGTCGGGCCCACGGCTGATGGTGGGGCTGGCTTTGCAACTCGGACTCACGCTTGAGAATTATGTGGTCAGTCACGATGCGCATCGGCGCACGAAAGAGTACGAACTGCTGACCGACATCGGCAAGGCAATTAGTTCACGCCTCGACCAGGACGAGATTCTGCGCACGATTCAGGCTGAGCTGGGACAGATTTTCGATACCAGCCACTTTTACATCGCGTTTCAGGAGTCGGAACAGATTCGTTTCGAACTCGAAGTCAGGGACAATCGCGTGCTGCCCAAGCGCAACCGTGAGCTACGGAACGCGTTCACCGAATATGTAATCCGCAACGGTGAAGCCCTGCTCATCCGCTCCGATCTGGAGAACACGCGGAAGGGTCTGGGCATCACGCATGTTCCCGAGCGCCCCGCCAAATGCCTGATCGCCGCGCCGATTTTTATGGGCAACAAGGCGTGCGGAATCATGGTCGCGATGAACCCTGACCGGGAATTCGTCTTCGAGCAGCGCGACCTTGATGTGCTGGTAACCGCTGCCGGGCAGGTTTCGGTGGCGGTGGAGAATGCCCGGCTGTTTGCCGACGAGCAGCGCCGGTCGCGGCAATTGGCGTTCCTCAACAACGTGTCCCGCACCGCGATCTCGAGCGACGATCCTGTGCACATGCTGGGAGAGATCGCCAGCGAGATTCAAAAGAATTTCAGTTTTGATCACATTGGCGTCGGCCTGCTCGACTACGGAACCAAAGAGATTGAAATCAAGGCCGAGGCGGGGGTGACCGCACACGCCATGGGACGGCGCATCCCGCTCGGAACCGGCATTCTGGGCCGTGTGGCTCGCACCGGCGAACGCGCCCTGGTGCAGAATGCGTTGCCCGGCAATCTGACCGGGATTCTCCCCGATTCGCGCGCCGTGCTTTGCATCCCGATCACTTATGGCGAATCGCTGTTGGGCGTGCTCAACATTGAGAACCGCAACGAGAATGCGTTTTCGCCGCAGGATGTTTTGAT
>JBELAE010000034.1:0-21101 GCA_049509155.1 Candidatus Sulfotelmatobacter sp. | reverse complement strand
CGCACCGGGCCGTCGAGCCGCTGCAGATTGCAGTTGACGACGAAAATCAGGTTGTCGAGTTTTTCGCGCGAGGCCAGCGTGATCGACCCGAGCGATTCCGGTTCGTCCATTTCGCCATCGCCCAGAAACGCCCATACTTTGCCACCGGTCGAGTGCTTGAGCCCGCGATTTTCCAGATACTTGATGAAGCGCGCGTGATAAATCGCCTGGATCGGCCCCAGTCCCATGGAAACCGTCGGAAACTCCCAGAACTCGGGCATAAGCCACGGGTGAGGATAGGAACTCAAACCGCCGCCAGGCTTCAGTTCGCGGCGGAAGTTTTGCAGCTTCTCTTTCGAAATGCGCCCTTCAAGATAGGCGCGGGAATATATCCCGGGAGCGGCGTGACCCTGGAAATAGACGACGTCACGATCGCCGTTTTCGGTCTGTGCGCGAAAGAAATGATTGAATGCAACTTCATACAGCGTAGCCGCGGAAGCGAAGGTCGAAATATGACCGCCAATGCCTTCCTGAATCTTATTGGCACGCACCACCATGGCCAGCGCATTCCACCGAACCAGGCTCTTGATGCGGCGTTCCATCTCCTGACTGCCGGGAAATGGAGGCTGCTGCCGCGACGGAATCGTGTTCTGATACGGCGTGGTCGCCGAGAAAGGCAGGTTGATGCCGCCCTCTCGCCGAGCATGCAGCGCCAACTGCTGCAGCAGCCGGCCAGCCCGGTTGGGCCCGCCTTTCGAAAGCACATAGTCCAGCGAGTCGACCCACTCCCTGGTTTCCAAAACCTCTAAGCCATCAGTTTCCGTCTGAGCCACGTCTGGTTTCTCCGTCGTTGAAGGCGCAATACTTCATCATATTCAATCGCGCGGATTTTTGCTGGCGGAAAGTGTCGTCTGGCGACGTTCCAGATATGAATTTGCGCGCGAAAACATGGTGCTGGCACTCGCAATCTCCGTTTCCGCGAAGTGATATACTGCCGCTAATTGGGCTCCAAGGCCTTAAGATCGAAGCAACTTGGGGAGATGTATGGCCGTCTCTGTCGTGCCCGGGTCCGTTACCCTCATAGCCAATCCGAAACCCTCAGTTGATCCCCCGTCTCCTGACGCGGTCAACATGAACTTCACGTCTAAGCCCATTACGGTCAGAGGGACATGTCGAATCACCGGGGACGCGGGCGACAAGCCCGGAGGCTGGACGCTCGGCCTGATTCAACTTAAGTGGATCGACACCGATTGGTCATTCTATCGCGGGCAATCCAATAGCGACGGCAGTTTGTTCGTGCAAGCGGCACGTCCTCCGGCGCTGGCCGCAGCCGCATGCCGCGATACTATCGCCGTGGGGGGGATCTTTATCGATAACAATCCGGGCGGCGACCGAACTGTCTCCACGGTGGGCAGCGCATTTCCTGTGGCAATGACGGCCGCCTTCAGTGACCACCCTAGCCGGCCCTTTCCCCTAACGCGCGTCAATGGCAAGACAGGCAAAGTCAACTTCATCCGCGAGGCTCAAACGGAGATTCATTTTTGTACGATACTATCGCTCCAGAGTCCCGCGGGCGTCTTCCAGCACTTGAAGCACGTCTATTGGAATGTTCACTGGCAAGCCCGTTTTCTGCCGACGAATTTCGCAAGTATCGCCTCTCCATGGAGCATCACGCCGACCGGGGGAAAACTGGACAACATCGCCAATGCCACTGCCGCCATTGACGGGGCACCCAACGATAAGAAATTTTCCGCAATCATCACGACACCGGGAGCTGCCAATTGCAACGCGGTGATGAATGCTGCGTTCGCATCTCCGAACATCACCGAAAGCAATGTATGGACTACTTTCGACGTTACGCGCTAATCGCGGCCGTTGCCGGCGCGGGACTTCTGTTCGCGGCGGCACAACCCGCCAACGGGCCGGCCATCGAAGTTCTAGCGCCCGGACCTTTCGGAGCGCTCCAACTGGTCAATCATGGACAGTCGATTCGGCTAAGCCCGGTGCTAAAGGTGGAACAACAGCTGGGCAATGACTGGAAAGATACGCCGGTAACGAACTTGTTCCTGATTGCTCAATGTGGCGCGGCTCCCGTTCCAAAATGTGTTTCACTGCCCGCCGGGGCTACTTTCCAGCCGGTCCCATGGCGAGGAAATTACTGCAACTCGCAGTGTCCCGTGCCTTGCGATCTCGACGGCCCGGTCCCGCCCGGCGTATACCGCTTTGTGGTGAGCACCTGCGACCACAAACGCAAATTTGTGTCACCGACGTTCGAAAAAAAGTAACGCCCCGCGGCCACGGTGTGTGACGGAACTGTCGGCGTTTGTGATCTGCCAAATGCCTGCTGCGTTGAGCTGATTCGATTGTGGACTCGGACGAGCTCACGCTCGCCGTAGCGCGCTAGAGGAGACCCATGTTGCGCATTGTGCTACTGCTAGTGGTCGTCATCTTGGTGGTGTTGCTGGTTCCCCGACTTTTGTCGCGCGAGAGCACTCCCTTGGAGGGAAGCACAGCGCCTGAGTTCACCCTGCCCTCTCAGGAAGGCTTGCCCGTCAGCCTGAAGGATTATCGTGGGAAATGGGTGGTCCTTTATTTCTATCCTAAGGATCAGACTCCGGGCTGCTCGCGCGAAGCCCACAACTTTCAGGCCGACCAGCCGAAATATGCCGAACGCAACGCAGTCGTGCTGGGCGTAAGCGTCGACAGCGTGGATTCGCACAAGAAGTTCTGCGCCAAGGAGGGCCTGAACTTCAAGCTGCTGGCCGATACCGGCCACAAAGTGACCGAATCCTACGGATCGCTGACCAATCTCGGTGTCGTGAAATTCGCCGCGCGGCATACTTTCCTGATCGGCCCCAGCGGCAAGATCGCAAAAGCATATACCAGCGTGGATCCGCTCAAGCACAGCGACGAGGTTCTCGCAGAGTTGGATGCGCTTCAGAAGGCCGGGCCGCGTTAGCAGCCATTGCCGGTTTCATCAGTTATCTTCAAATCTGCCTGGGTTTGGGCGTAGATTGGCTGAGATGAAGAAATCGAACCTTGCCTTCGCGGTTCTCGTCTGTGGCGCCTTGTCTCTTCCATGTAATTCCTTTGCACAAGCGACATCGACAGAGACGGACGGTAAGGTTGGCAGCATTTGCGTTCTCCCCAATTCGCCCGAGCCACCAACCAGAATCTCGCCAGGCGGCGATTACAACCCAGACACACTCACGGTGCGCGTCGATAAGCGGGAACCAATACGCTGGCCTCATCAAAAGCCCGTGTTAATTGAGAATTTGGACACACGCGATAATCATCTCGTCGCACTCACATCAGACGGGAAGCGAATCCAGTCCTTCCGGCTTAGATTCTCCGACTATCATGACGCAAAGCTCTGCCTGTATTTTGACGGCTATCAGGGGGTACAGTTGGGGAATCGCACGGACGCACTCTGGTGCAAGGTGAAGAACCGGGACTGTTGGCGATGAATCACCATTACACTCGTTGCCCGGCGCCCGCTACGTGTAGTTTATCGAGCGCATCCAACCCAGCCCACGAAGTAAACTAGCTGGATGGTCACAGCTGCCGGCAACGACGTGCGCGGTCCCGCCGGCAAGGGCCAGGGTTACCGCTTCCCGCCCGGCTTCCAACGGAACCTGCTCTGGTTCGCTTTCCGCAGGTTTCGCCCGGCGAATCCCATCCTGCTGTTTCAGCACTTGGCGCAGGAATACGGCGATATCGCCCACTACAAGATCGGGTGGAATCACATCGTCTTCCTGAATCACCCGGACTACATCCGCGAAGTGCTGGTGGTGCAGAACGACAATTTCATTAAAGAACGCACCGTGCAGCGCACCAAAATGCTGCTCGGCGAAGGCATGATCACCAGCGAAGGCGCGCAGCATCGCGCCCAGCGGCAGGTGGCGCAGCCGGCGTTTCATCGCCAGCGCATCCCGGAATACGCGGGCATCATCGTCCGCGAGACCGCCCGCGCGCGCGACCACTGGCGTGACGGCGAGCAGCGCGACATTGCGATCGACATGATGCAGCTCACGCTCAACGTGGTTGCGCAAACCCTTTTCGCCACCGATCTTACTGAGGAATCGGGCGAGGAAGTGGAAGAGTTGGCCAGCGCCATCAACCGCATCATGGGCCTCTACAATTTTCTGGTGATGTTGCCGGCGGCAGAGTGGCTGGTGCATGTGCGGCCTCCGGGTCTCGCCGCCTTCGTGACAGCGCGTAAACGAATTGATGCGGTGGTCTATCGCATGATCGCCGCGCACCGTCGGCGAGGCTCGCACGGTGGCAGTCTGCTTGACTTGATGCTGGCCGCTTCGCCCGATCAAAGCCCCGCTTCCGAGCAGTCCGTGCGCCATCAGGTCATCACAATCTTTCTGGCGGGATACGAAACGGTAGCCAACGCGCTTTCCTGGACGTGGTATTTGCTCTCGCAGAATCCCGAGTGTGAACGCCGCTTTCATGAGGAAATCGATCGAGAGTTGCAGGGCCGACTGCCTACATATGACGACGTTCCCCGTCTGCGTTATGTGGAAATGGCGTTGGCGGAATCGATGCGGCTCTATCCCCCCGCGTGGGCAATGGGCCGCTATGCGCGCCATGATTTTCACTTAGGCGACTTTTTTCTGCCCGCGAAGACGACGGTCCTAATGAGCCAGCTCATTACTCATCGCGACGCCCGGTTTTTTCCCGATCCGCTGCGCTTCGATCCCGAACGTTTTACGCCCGAAGCCAAGGCACGTCGAACTAGGCTGACTTACTTTCCTTTTGGAGCGGGCGCTCGCCAATGCATTGGCGAGTCGTTCGCCTGGATGGAAGGCGTGCTGTTGTTGGCGACGCTAGGGCAGAAGTGGAGGTTGCGACTCGTCCCCGGACACCGCGTTGAGCCCCAGCCGCTGATTACATTGCGCCCAAAGTACGGCATGAAGATGGTAGTGGAGAGGCGGACGCCCCGTCCGCCGGGCAGCGCCTAGCTGGCGATTGCGCTCTGCGCAACTCCGGACGAAGGCGTCCGGGGCTCTACGCAAGCTGCCATCACGCGGCGGTTCGACTGCGCGACAAGATTATTTCGGGCTAGACGACGTGTCAGCCAGCCGGTGCACTCCTGAGCGTCGCATGGCGAACAGAATCGTCCACCCAATCAGCCCCGCGGCGTAAAAGAAGACGAATCCCATCACGATACCTCCCAACAAAACCGAGTGCACCGGGTGGATTGCTCCGATGGGGGGATCCGCAGCGCCCCGCAGCGACGCTGAAATCGCTTCTCCTTGTTTTATGGCCAGCATCACTCCCGCCAGAATGATTGTCATCAGTACTGCGGTTGTTTTCGGAAAACGAAATTCTGTTCGCATCGTAAACCTCCTCGTTGGAAACCATAGCCAGGCCGGATCGCCGCCCAGCGCCCGCCAATGTTCGAGCAACGCGCCGCTCAGCACCCCCGCACTCTCGCGGGCGTAGAAGACACTGCGCGCGAGTATTCCTTTGGAAACAGTCTCGGCTTGCAAATCATCGAACACGGCGAGCATTTCCTCGCCAAACTGTTCTTGGTGCAAAACCGGATAGAGTCGCAGCAGCCGCCGATAGATGCTGATGCCGAGCATGGTTCAGGCTCCCTTCCGTGCGATCCGCAGATTCGCGAGGTGCGTGAGTTGCTTCATTCGGCTCACTTCAAGCTGCAGGTTTCTGCGTCCCTTCGCGGTCAGGCGATAGGCCTGCCGGCCCCGCGAAGTATCCTGTTCATCGATGCGCTCAATCCATTCTTCCTCGAGCAAGCGGCGTAGCGCTCCGTAGAGCGTGCCCGTGCTGAGCACCACGCGTCCGTCGCTCATCTGCTCGACGTCCTTCAGAATGGAGTACCCGTGCCGCGGCTGCCCTGCCAGGCTGAGCAAGATGAGTAATACGGGTTCAGTGACGGGCAGGAATTCCATTATTATGGCCTCTGACGACATGTCGTACAACGCCATATTGCAGCACAAACCTTCCCGTGTCAAGACGGAATTATCCTCTGCCCCGAAACTGAATGATGTGCCGCCGGTCACGTTTCGAAGGCCGGCCTTCCGGCAAGACCTCAAACTCCCGCATAGCTTTCCGTTCCGCCGCCACCTTCTGGCGCAGTTCCCGGCTCTCATCGCTCTCACGGTAAAGCGTCTGCGCCACCGCGGCCGGACCGCGCACTTCACTGAGCAGCAGCACTTCCAACTGAAACTCGCCACCCTCGTTGGTCACGCGCAGTCGGTCGCCTACCCGCACTTCGCGCGCCGCCTTGGCGGGCTGCCCGTTCGATACAATTCGCCCGAGTTCACAAGCCCGCTTGGCCAGCGGGCGCGTTTTGAAAAACCGCGCAGCCCATAGCCAGACATCCATCCGTACGCCGGTCATGAATTTATTTTCCTACAAGGCCGATCAGAAGTGTTCCAAGTTGAAAGAGAGCAACGTCAAAAGTGAAAAATCAAATCGCTGGCCACGGTCAGTTGATTCTGCCTTCGTCCGTAGTCGTAAGCCTTCATATCCCACGCCCGCTCGAATCGCACTTCCGGGCGAATCTGTATCGTTGTGCCGATCCAGTGACACCACATGAAGGTATTCTCGGAATACCGCGTCGCGTAACCCGTACGCTGGCCCTTTTTGTCGTTGAGAAAGTCGCTGCGAAACGACAAAAAGTCATGCACAGAAAGCTCCTTCTGTAGAAAATTGACCACGGCATATTCGGGCGCCGTGCAGCGCTGTTCCCCGGTCAGGCAGTAAGCGGCGTTCGCGCCCGCTTCCGGCGGAATCGCGCCGCCCAGCGCCGGCACATCGCGCTCGTACATGTACCAGGTTTCGGTCGCCATGTGCACCGTCTTTGAGAACTTGTGATACCAGGTGGCGTCATACTGCTGCAGATTGTTGTAAGCATATTTGCCACTATTGACTCCGTTGGCACAAACATAGAAGTTGTCGTTCACCGAAGTGGTGGTGTAGCTCACGCAGGCCGTCCCGGATGGCTTGGCATCCGGCGTCCACGGGGCAACATCGTGGCCGCTGGTAATCCCGAGTTGCACGAGCCAGTGGTCGTCCAGCTTCACCGTGGCAATCAGGCCAGTATCAGTGAACGGATCAATCGCATACAGCAACGAATGGCTGAAGATGTAGTTGTTGGGCGCCAGTTGCGCCTCGATCCCGGGCACGGAGATAAATCGCCCCACCCTCAGGTTCATTCCCTGCGCCACTTGCGGAACGTAAATGTCGACGTATTCGAGCGTAGGATCAAAACCATATTGCCGGTGATCGTTCACCCACTGGCTGTTGCCATAGCCCTTCGCCGTGGTAAAGCGATAGTCCGTGCCATAGAGCGCGGTCAGGTGGTATCCCCAGTCGACATCATCACGCTGCACGGAGTCCGGCAAGCGCTCGGCATAGAGAACGATCTGGTTCATCTGCAAACGATTAGGGTAGACATCGTTCGCCTCGGGCGCATTGCTGTGGTCGGAGGTGCTGAAGTTCAGCGTGGGATCGATCCATCCATAAATCTTCGTGCGGCTCTTCGCGCCGTTGATGGCCGTCATCAGCGGATAGCTGTTCGAGTCCGGTTCTCCGATCACGGGCGAACCGCCATACGACCAGTCCGAGTCAGGAAAAGGTGGCGAATCCAGCGGCGAGGGAACTCCGCGCCGCGCCGGAGCCGGCGACGATGAAGCCGGACCGAACCAGTCCTGCCGGTAAAACTCCGCCCAGCGGCTGAAGAAGCCCTTCGCGGCGATTGGCTTCGGAGCTTCAGGTAATTGAGGTTCGGCCTGCCCGGTCGCTTGCGCGGCACAGAGATCACACCCCAAGAGAGCCGCCGTCAGCAACATAAAGGAGGATAAAAGGAAGAACCATGCATCGCGACGTGGGGGACTCTTTGAGGGCATAGATTGCACGACGAACAAGAAACGGGACGACCCATCGGAAGGCTGGTGGAAACCGCTGGCTACTGCACCCGACTCAGAGAAGCTTTAAGAACTCACCGGAAAAGATTTGGAAGCGCGGGTGGAATCGAGCCAACGTATAAACGTTTATGCAGACCCCGTATTGCGCCCCCCAAGTCCTTGCCATTTTACCTCAGACTCCAACCCGTCCAGCATTCTGTCCGCCGACGCCAGGCTTGCTGACAGCTCGAGCGATTCTTACTTGGAAGTGAGAAGAGTTCGCAGTTTGCGCACAGCATCGGGTATATCCTTGACTTCCGTGCTGCCAAATCCCAGGATGAATCCATGCCGGGAAGGCTTGCCTATATAGGAAGTCGAAAGAGGCACCAGCCAAAGGTTCTCGTGGGAGGCTCGCTCAGCAACTTCTACATCACGAATCCCTTTCAGCGTCACCGAAAGATGCATGCCCGCCTCTCCGCCAGTAACGTCTGCTCCAAAACCCAGTTCTTCGCGGATGCAATCGATTAATACTTTTCGACGCTCGCTGTAGAGTAGACGCATTCTTCGAATGTGCCGCGAAAAGTGACCTTCCCTGATAAAGTCCGCCAGCACTGCCTGAAAGAAGTGTGACGGGCCAATATCCATCGCCAAGCGAACCGCCCGGAAGCGCCCGATCAGGTCGGGAGGAACAACCAGGTAACCCAGGCGTAAGGAGGGGAACAAAACCTTGCTGAAGGTTCCGATGTAAACCACTCGAGAGTTTGCATCGAGCCCTTGCAGAGACGCAATGGGCCTGCTCTCGTAGCGGTACTCACTGTCGTAATCGTCTTCAATGATCCACGATTGTGAGTTCTGCGCCCAATCCAGCAGTTGCATCCGGCGAGACGCGCTCATGGTGACGCCGAGCGGATACTGGTGAGAAGGAGTGACCAGCGCGGCTCGCGCCGTGCGACACCGCTGGATACCAACCGCCACGTCCATGCCCGAGTAATCCACTGGAACAGGCACGATCTGGCAACCATTGATGGCGAGGACCTCGCGTGCAAAGCGGTAACCAGGTTCCTCCATCCAGACGCGACTTCCCGGATCGAAGAAAACGCGAGCCGAAATGTCGAGCGCCTGCTGCGAACCGCTCACCACCATAATCTGCTGGGCTTCACAGCGCACGCCGCGCGCCGTCCTGAGATAAGCGGCAATCGCCTCCCGCAGGTCCTTGGAACCCATCGGGTCTCCGTAATCAAGGGACTTTGCATGAGCACTTCGGCAGTGACGCGTCACCAACGCGTTCCATACCTGGAATGGAAAATGACCAAAGGCTACCTGGCTTACACCGAAAGCTCCCCAGCCGCGCCGCCATGGGACATTGTCGACCGGAGAAAAGTTCGCACAGCGTTTCGACAGCCGGCGCGATCCAACTTGTACTTTCGCCGGCTGCGTGCCGCGCGTTTCCGGAAAGGTAACCTGGTCGGGCAACGACCGGGAGACAACCGTTCCCGCCCCGATCCGGCTTTCGAAATATCCTTCCCCAACAAGCTGGGCATACGCGGTCAGGATAGGAATGCGCGAGATCCCCAGTTCGAGCGCGAGTATACGAGTTGATGGAACCCGCTGCCCGGCACGTACGCTGCGCTCCACAATGGCCGTGCGAAAAGCGTCATAGACTTGGCGGTGCAACGGCTTAGAGGCCCTGCGGTCGATCGCAATGATCGGGGAAATTCCTGTCGGAGTTTTCTTCATTTCCAGCAAATCATAATGGTCATACGAAATTATCGTCAAGCGGGTATTGCCAGAAACCACTTCCTGCGTTCACCTTGTAGCGTCACAGCGATCCTGCGTCACTCTGATCTGGAGGATGGCAATGAAACGCTTCTCGCCCTCGTGCGCCGAGAGTCTTGGCTTTTCCGTCGTAAGCCGCAGCCGGTTTTTGCTCGCGATCCCTTTTTTCTTGTTGTTGGTGATGGCGTTTCTTGCGACGCCTGCCGTCGCTCAGGAAGCGACCATAGTTGGAACGGTCACCGATCCGTCGGGATCAGTGGTTCCCAACGTGACCATCACAGTGACCCAGACCAACACGGGTCAGGCACGAAGCCTGAAGACCAACGACGCCGGCCAATATGTCGCGCCCGACCTCAATATCGGCACCTATGCGGTTCGAGCCGAAGGCAGCGGCTTCAAGAAGGCCGAGAGGAAGAATGTCGTCCTGAACGTAAACGACCGCACGCGCGTTGACTTCGTGATGCAGGTTGGTTCAGTCCAGGAAAGTGTCACAGTCGAGGCCGATGCGGTGCAAGTGCAATCCGATTCGGGCGACGTCAGCAGCGTCATCACCGGTCAGCAGGTCACCGAACTCGCCACCAACGGACGCAGCTTATACAACTTGTACGCCCTCACACCGGGCGCATCCAGCATTCAGGGGATGGGCATGATTGCTACCCCGGTGAGCGGAGATAACAATGTCAGCATCAACGGCATGCGAGCTGGCAATAACCTGCAAACCCTGGATGGTGGAGAAAACCTGGATCGCGGCGGAAGTCAAGCCGCCGTCATGCCGTCGCTCGATGCCATCGCGGAGTTCCGCAGCCTGAATTCGAATTACAGTGCCGAGTATGGGCTCACCGGTTCGGCGACCATCACGACGGTGGTCAAGTCCGGAACCAAACAATTCCACGCTTCCGCCTGGGAGTTCGACCGCAACGACGCTTTTGATGCGCGCAATTATTTCAACCCTTCACCGAATAAAGTTGCCGAACTGCGGCTCAACGTTTATGGCTTCAATGCCGGCGGGCAGGTTCCTCTGTGGAAGGAACATCCAACTTTCTTCTTCTACAACATGGAATGGCGCAGCATCATTCAAGGTGGACTGATTAACCAAACCGTTCCGCTGTTGAGTGAGTATCCGGATGCCGGTGGCTCGGGAACTGGCGCCGTGCTTCCCACCACCCTTCCTAACGGGAACTCGAACATCATCTCGGATCCAAGCCTGACCACAGTTCCGGCCTCAATCCAGTTTGCGAACTGCCCGGGAGGTACTGCACCCGCTGGGGTCGTGCCGGGGTCGCCATTTCCCAGCAACACGATTCCTGATTGCATGATCAACAGCAACGCGACAGCGTTGCTTACCGCAGGCGGCAAATACGGCGGCATCTTCCCGGCTCCGACGAGCGGCGCCCAATTCATCGGTGGAAACAATTCTCCAACGAATCTGCGCGAAGAAATTGCCCGGATCGACCACCAATTCAGCAACAAATTCTCGGTCTTCGGGCACTGGGTTTCCGAGCAGGTTGCACAAACGTACGGAACGACGCAGTGGGTCGCCGATAATGTGCCCTCAGTCTTCAATACTTTCGGAAACCCCTCCTATAGCGCCGTGATTCACACCACCTACGTGATTAGTCCGACGCTGCTCAACGAAACGGCGTTTAACTATGACGGCAACCGGATCAATATCATCCCGCAGGGATTGGTCTCGGCGCCCTCGGGCTTCGCCTTCAACCGGTTGTTCACCGGGCCCAACGTTGACGATCGCATCCCCTCGATCGACCTGAACGGGACGACTGGAACGGACTACACTTCGGGTTGGGAGCCGTGGATAAACTCGGCGAACGATTACCAGTTGCGCGACGACCTTTCCTGGACGAAAGGCGCACACCAGCTCAAGTTCGGTTTCAGTTGGGCGCTCTACAAAAAAGTCCAGGACTATTTTGCTCTTACTCAGGGAAACTTTGACTTCAACGGCAGCTTCACAGCTTCTACGGCGAATTCCAAGGGGAACGACTTCGCCGATTTCCTGCTGGGCGATGCCCAAAGTTATGAAGAAGATGCCGTCCATTCCAGCGGCCACTGGAATAACGTTTCCTATGCTGCCTACATTCAGGATAACTGGCGAGTAAATCACCGCTTGACCTTAAACCTGGGCTTGCGATGGGACGGAGCACCGCACACCTACGAGGCCAACCAGCAATCGGCAAACTTCTATCCCAACCTATATAACCCAGCGTTAGCAGCTACCTTCGACTCGAGCGGGAATATCTGCAGCGCGGTTTCTAACCCTCCGTGCGCAGGCGGCCCCAGTCCCGGCTTAGGCACCAGCCCTAATCCGATCTTAGCTGGCCTGCAGTTCTACGAGAACGGTATCGGCATCGGCGGCGTCAATGGGATTCCCAAAGGCCTCACCAATAACTACTGGCCCGCATTCGGCCCACGCATCGGTTTCGCTTATGACCTCACAGGCCAGGCCAAAACCGTACTCCGGGGCGGCTTTGGCATGATGTATAGCCGCATCCAAGGCAATGATATGTACAACGGGGCAACCAACACTCCGTTCGATGCCAGCCCCACATTGCACAATGTCTCCCTCTCTAACCCAGGGCTCCAGCTCGGGACCGGTGGCATCATCAGCTCTGCAGACTTGCCGGTTCTTCCCGTTGGCATTAGCGGGATCGCTCTGAATTACAAGCCTCCGACAAGCTTCCAATACAGCATTGGGGTTCAGCAGACATTGTCACGTAGGTCCGTTCTGGGCATATCTTATGTTGGGAGCCAGGGTCGCCACGAGAACGACTACAGGGAAATCAATCTCCCCCCAGAAAGCGATCTGCCAGGCTTGCTCAAGTCCGGCGGGGTCGGCATTAATCAGGACTTCCAATACTTAGGCTACGGTGCGATCCGAACCTCGGAAGATGAGGCTAACTCGCATTACAATTCGCTGCAGGTCGACCTGCACGGCAATGTAACCAGCGACTTACAACTCCAGTTCGGGTACACGCTTTCGCGAGCCATTGATTCATCTGTCAGTGTCGGGAGTGGCGGCGACCTTCAAGCTGTGACCAATCCTTACCTGGGGCCGAGTTACGACGTGGGCCCATCTCTTTACGACCGGAGGAACATCGCCTTCGTCAATTTCGTCTACCAGATCCCCTGGCTGAAGGGCAGTGCCAACCGCGTTCTGAAAGCAACCGCGGGTGGATGGGCAGTGTCCGGGATCGTAACCGCGGAATCAGGAGCGCCCATCAACCTTGGCGTGAGCGGTAGCAATGTCTCGAACTTGTTTCCCGGCGGCTTTTCCGGAAACCGACCGGACGCGACCGGGAGCATCTCTTACCCGAAGAACGTCAACCAATGGTTCAATCCGGCAGTTTTTTCCGCCCCGGTTTGTACCGCGGGCGGCTCGGGCGCAGATTGCTACGGAAATCTGGGGTTCGACGCGCTGCGCGGTCCGGGCCGCGACGACTGGAATCTGTCGCTCTTCAAGAATTTCGTCATCAGCGAAGCGCGTGGCAGCCGGATCGAGCTTCGCATCGAGACCTTCAACACCTGGAACCATACTCAGTTCCAGGGCGATGCCAACAACGGAGGTATCAGCGTAAACCAGGGCGCCAGTAACTTTGGCGCTGTCACGTCAGCATTCGACCCGAGGGAATTTCAATTTGGTTTGAAGTTGTTCTTCTAGCGTTTGAACAGCGCGCACCCCGTTCATACCCCACTCATACGGGTCCTCCGGCTGAGTGGGGTTCTTTTCTTTCTCGATCCGGATGGGAAATATGTCGGTGAGCGCGGAGCCCTGCCCACGCCTCAAAATAGGCATCCCAAGAAAGCGATTCGATACGAGGGCGATACCTGATCCCAGAATCGATTAGTATGCCGTCACCGAGGATGGAAACTGCTGGAATTGGAGACACAGATGGGCTAGCCTGAGACCTACTCTGTTGTTCTGGACTGGCCTGGAGCGTTGAAGCAGCAGCCGACAAATGTCATGCTGAAGCAGAAAAAGCTTCTAGATTACGAGCTGTGCAGGAAAGAAAAAAACCGAGGCGCCGATTTCCCGTGACTGCGTCTATTGGCCCAGCTCCCTATCTACTAAGATGGAAGAGAGTCGACTAACAGCTGGCGCACCGGCTGAAACGAGAACACCCCGATGAAACTGAAAAGTTTTCTCACCACCGTGATGAGTCTCCTGAGCATCCTTGTCGTCGGTCTTGGTGGCATCAGGAAAAATGCGTTCTGGCTGTGGGTAGGATTTATCTGTTGCCTTATTTCGGGAGTCTTCGTCCAACTGTTTATCAATCGCATCAAGAATGACGTTGCCTCGGGTCGCAGGTAACAAGGCCCTTGCCAAAGATCGTCCAAGCCGGGGCGCTTAACGACCACCCCAATTTCGCGATCCCAGCGGATGAACTCAACCGCAAACCAGACCGGCAACGGCAGAAAAAGATTGGAGGCGCGGGTCGGAATCGAACCGACGCATAAAGGTTTTGCAGACCTCTCCCTTACCACTTGGGTACCGCGCCTCTGCCCATACGCTAGCGTTCCGGCCGGAAAAAGTCCATCGGCGGAGAGCAGGCTGGGAATATAAGGAATCTGGAGCGGGAGACGGGGGTCGAACCCGCGACATCGACCTTGGCAAGGTCGCGCTCTACCACTGAGCTACTCCCGCTCGACAAGCGATATTGTACCATTTTCCGCCCCGAGCTCCGGCAACGACCGACCTAGGCGATGCCTCGGTTTTCGCCTTTTCATCATCCGCGGCTAAGCGAACTCCAATTCAATCTTCTTCGCGGCCCGGTCCAGTTTCGCAATGCGAAAGCTGCGAACCTGCCCCGCTCGCGCCGGCTCTGCCTTGGGCGTCGCGCTGGCCCCGCTCTTCCACCGCGCCTGCAGCATGGAACTCAATGAAGAAAGATCGGCCTTCGATTCCCTCACCGTCTCGCTTTTCACCGGAGCCGCCGCGGCCGGCGTCATTTTGCAAGTGGCATGAATGCCTTCGCCAAGTTCCACTCGCGCCTGACTGCCAGATTCGTCCATGAGCCGGCCGGTAACCACGTCGCCTTCATTGTGTTCGGCGATATATTCGTCGAGGCCGGTCGGAACGAGCTGTTTCATGCCCAGCCGCATCTGCCGCTTCTCAAGATCAATGGCCAGCACCTGCGCCTTGACCACTTGCCCGACTCGCAGCACATCCGCCGGCTGATTGATTCTCTTTTCCGCGCTGATGTCGCTCACGTGAACCATGCCTTCGATGCCTTCGGAAAGCTGCACGAACGCGCCGAACTTGGTCAAGTTGGTGACCGGTCCTTCGACCGCCGAACCGACCTGAAAACGCTGCGCCACCTCGGCCCAGGGATCGCCCAAGGCTTGCTTGAGTCCCAGCGACAGGCGATGCTCGGCCGCGTTGACTTGCAGAATCACGACCTCGACGGTCTCGCCCGGCTTGACCACGTCGCTGGCCTTTCTGATTTTGCCCTTCGACCACGACATCTCCGAAATATGAATCAGGCCTTCGATGCCCGGCTCCAGTTCGACAAATGCCCCGAACTCCATCAGTCGCGTGACGGTGCCACGCACGCGGTCGCCCGCCTTGAACTTTTCCGCAACCGCGTCCCAGGGATGCGGTTGCAGCTGCTTCAGCCCCACGGAAATGCGCTTCTTGTCGCCTTCCGCCCCAACCTTGAGCACTTTCACTTCGACTGCCTGCCCCACCGTGAGCACATCTGCAGGCTTGTTGACGCGCCCCCACGCGATGTCGCTCACATGCAGCAGCGCATCCACTCCACCCAGATCGACGAATGCTCCGTAATCGGTCAGGCTGCGCACGGTACCGCTGACCGTCTCACCTTCCTTGATCTGCGAATAAAACTTGTCCTTGACGGAGCGTTCTTCTTCCTCGGCGACGGCGCGGCGATCCACCACCACATCCTCATCCGTAACGTCGAGCTTGATGATGCGGCAGCGAATCTCCTGCCCCACCAACTTCTCCATGTCAGCCGCTTCGCGAACTCCACTGCGCGAGGCCGGCATAAACGCCCGCACCCCCACGTCGACGCTGAACCCGCCCTTGATCACACCCGTCACCGTGCCCAGCACAGTCGTTTTGTCGGCAAACGCTTTTTCCAGCGCCGACCAATCCATCGGCCGCTCGACTTTGAAAAGTGAAAGCTCGTAGTAGCCGTCGAGATCGCGACCCTTCACCGTGACCAGCGCCTTGTCGCCAGGCTTTAAGGTCTCGCCCTGCAGCGCCGCCAGCGGCAGAATGCCCTCCGACTTGTATCCAATGTCGAAGAACACAGCCTCGGCGTTAACTGCAATCACCGTGCCCTGCAACTGCTTGCTGCCTTCCGTCTTGCGAGAATGGCTCTTCTGATACTGCGAGAGTATGTCGCCGAACGACTCGGTGCTCTCGACGGCAGGTTGGATTTCTGGAGTTTCCGGGTTGGAAATCAGTGGATTGGACGTAAGAGGATCAGCCATGAAGGGTTACAGCCCTCGTCGCGGGATAGATTCAACTAGAATAACACCGCTCCCGCGTATTCGGCTTTAATGCCGCGCCCACTGCGGATCATCCTCAGCCCTGACGATCTCGCCGTCACGCATGTGGATGATGCGATCGCCGTACTCCGCCGCCGCCGGATTGTGCGTGATCATCAGCACGGTCTGGCCCAACTCCTGGTTCGACTTCCGCAACATGCTGAGCACAACGTCAGAGTTTTTGGAATCCAGGTTGCCCGTGGGTTCGTCGGCCAGCACAACCGCAGGCTTGTTGATGAGCGCCCGCGCCAGCGCTACGCGCTGCTGTTCGCCTCCGGAGAGTTCGGACGGGCGATGCCCCAGCCGTTTGGTCAGCCCCAGCAAGTCGGTAATGCGGTTGAAGTGCGCCGGATCGCCCCCGCCGTTGCCGGAAATTTCCTGCGCCATCAGGATGTTCGAGCGAGCGTCCAGCGTGGGCAGCAAGTTGAACTTTTGGAATACAAATCCAATCTTGCGCTTGCGCATGCGCGTGCGCTCCGAGTCAGAGAGCGTGGCCAGATCATCGCCGTCGAGCACAACGCTGCCGCCGTCTGCTTTTGTGAGCCCGCCTAGTAGATAGAAGAGCGTCGACTTTCCGCTGCCCGACGGCCCCACCACGCTGACAAATTCGCCCTTCCGCACGCTGAAAGAAATGCCGCGCAGCGCCTCGACCTCAATTTTGCCCACGTGGTAGGTCTTGCGCAGGTCTTTTGCTTCGATGAATGCCGCTTCGATGAGTCCCGCCTCGATAGATGCTCCGCCCATGCCTGCTTTGAATCTTACACGAAGGCACGCGCCGGGTGCGGACCCGCGCTGTGTCACTAATCAAACTGTCCGGGAGCCAGCTTCAGGCGGCGCCGACCTGGCGGGAGATTGGCGCTGGCCGCTGCAACATTCGCTTGGGCCCGCGCTTGCGCACCAGCAACAGCCGCACGCGCTCCAGCAGATCGACGGGCGCGTACATCCCCTTGGTGAGGAAAACGTCCGCCTGCGAGTCGTGATCGTAAATGCGGACTTTGCTTGAAATGAGAATTGCGGGCGTGTGCGGCGACGATTCTTTAATCTTGGCGATCAATTGCGGACCGTCCAGGCCCGGCATCGCCATGTCGGCGATCACCAGGTCGACTCCGCCTTCCAGGAAGCGCGCCAGCGCTTCTTCTCCGCGCGTAAAGCTGGCCACGCGGTAGCCGCGGGTTTCCAGCATGATTTTACGGTGGGAAAGAGATTGTTCGTTGTCATCTACACACAGGATAGTGCGCTTTGGTTTCATCAGCCTTCCGCAATCTGTCGGGCGCCATCGCTATCGCGAGTCGCAAAACCGACAGAGGCTTTTCTCTATATGAAGAATGTCAGAGCGAGATGAATGCTAACGGGAAGCCCGCTCACTGTAAAGTAGCGCCGATGCTAATGGGACTTTCTGGCCATTGATTTTTTTTCGCGGCAGTGCGCAGCTGTGTTTGCCGCAGCTTGCACAAGCTGTGCTAGAGAAAAACTTCGCCGCGCATCACTTCGATGGCGTTGCCGCCAACGCGCACGTTAACTACCCGGTTATCGCCACGGTCGTTTGGGAGCTTGACCTCACGGAGGTTGACCTGGCGCTGATCATGGCGGTTATTCTGAAATGCCGCACGCACAAAAATCCGGCTCGGCCGCTGCATTTCAATGCCCTGCTCGATCAGCACGCGCTCGTCGGGTTCGGCCACCCCATGCGCCACCATCCACGCGGCCGTGCAGCCCGCGGCTGAGCCCGTGGCCGGGTCCTCGCCGTTGTAGAACAGCATACGGGCGTGCAAACGGGCCGCCGGATCGACCGTTTCACGCGCAACGAAGTACAGGAATTTCCCGCCCGTTTTCGCCAGGTACTCGTTAGCGCGATTCAAATCCACTCGCAACGTCTGGATCACCGCCAGAGATTTCAGCGGCGCGATCGTGTAGGCGAGACCCGTCGACACTGTCTCTATCGGCAATGACGGATCGAAATCTTCCACGCGCAATCCCGTCGCCCGCGCCACCACCTCGCGATCATGCTGCATGCCGAACACCGGATCGACCTGCGTCATCTCTCCGAACGCTGCCTCGCCATCCGTCTTCTCAAATCTGGCATCCTCGAATCGAACCGGAACTTTTCCCACGTTCAATTCGAGCGCGATCTCGTTAGCCCCAGTCTCGCCACGCAACGCAAACGCGGTCCCCAGCGTAGGATGGCCCGCAAACGGCAACTCTTCCTGCACCGTAAAAATTCGCACCCGCACCCCGCGCTGGCGTTCAATCGTGGCATCCCGTGGCAGAATAAACGTGGTCTCCGACAGGTTCATCTCTTTCGCGATCGACTGCATCTCTCCATCGCTCAGCCCGCGCCCGTCGAAAAATACCGCCAGCGAATTTCCTTCCAGCGCTCTCGATGAGAACACATCCCACTGCGCCATGCTCAGTCGCCGCTTGTCATTCATAAGTTCCCCGTTAGGAAACCCCGCCAGACAGCCTCGCCACACAATCCCCGTCACACAAAAGATGACAACCGCCGCCCTTGCGATGCAGAAAGAGTCTTCGCAGTTCCGGCTCCGCTCGGAGGGGGCCCGTGGCACAATTTCAAAATTGTTTCGACGGGATGTCATCCTGAGCGCGGCGACAGCCGGGCGAGAGACTGCCCTGAGCGAAGTCGAAGGGGACCTTACGGCGGACGCCGCTGCTGCTGCCGTAGACGGGAGTGTCTGCGCTTCATGCAGCGTAGCCGCTCCTCGCAGCCGTAGAACCGATGCTCGGACTTCGTAAGGGCCACATCGGTTCGGCGATCCGCAGGTGCGTTGCGCCTCGTTTGACAGCAGTCGCTGGAGGAACCTATCCTAAGCGGATGGTTCGTGATTATATGGTTCGTCCCTTTACCGCCGCCGCGATGTCCTGTTGTTGCCAGCCGTCGGCGTGTGGGTAGGGACTAGCCTTAATTCCCCGACCCACCCGCAGACAACCGGGTGGGTTTCGCATTTTGAGTCCGATTTCCTGTTTCAAACCGACCCGATTCAAGCGGACAGGTTCCATCGGACATGCTTCGAACGGAATGTAGCTTGAATTGGGCTGGGCCAATACCCGAGTAATATGATAGACTTTGCGATAACAAAGGAGAAAACATGACCACCGCGACCGAAACCGAAACCCACAGCGTTCCTCGCATCAACGACACTGCCCCCGACTTTACCGCCGAAACCACGCAGGGCACGATTCACTTCCACGACTGGATCGGCGACGGCTGGGCCATCTTATTCTCGCATCCCAAAGACTTCACCCCCGTCTGCACTACCGAACTCGGCGCCATGGCGAAGCTGCAGCCGGAATTCGCCAAGCGCAATACGAAAATCATCGGCCTGAGCGTCGATCCCGTCACCAGCCACGGCAAGTGGGCGGCCGACATCGAAGAAACCCAGGGCGCGAAAGTTACCTACCCGCTGATCGGCGACCCGCAACTGAAAATTGCCAAGCTCTACGGCATGCTGCCTGCGAGCGCCGGAGAAACCAGCGAAGGCCGCACTCCCGCCGATAACGCCACCGTGCGCACCGTCTTCGTCGTCGGCCCCGACAAAAAGGTCAAGCTGCAGCTCAGTTATCCCATGACCACCGGCCGCAACTTCGATGAAATCCTGCGCGTCATCGATTCCATACAGCTCACCGCGAAACACAAAGTAGCGACCCCGGCGAACTGGAAGCAGGGCGACGACGTGATCATCACCGGCGCGGTCTCAAACGAAGAAGCGGCGCAAAAATTCCCCGGCTTCAAAACCATCAAGCCGTATTTGCGAGTCACGACTCAGCCGAAATAATTGAAACGTCGCGCACATCGCAAGCCAAGGTCAGAGCAAGAGCAGCGACGGGAAGGGCACGGCTTTACAGGCTGCGGAAAAACTCATTAAGACTGCGAGAAGCATACCGCAGGCACTAAAGCCCGCACGCATTTTTAACGACTTATCGGCATGAGTGAACTCGTGCCCTTCCCGTTCCACCCGAAATCGGCGCGTTTCCCGCAGCCTGTTTAACCGTGCCGCTCCGACGCCGAAAATCATGCAGCCTTTGCCCCCCTGAGTTCCACAAAACTATTCTGTGGTGTGCACATCCATGGCATTATTCTTGGCGTGTGGAAGCGCATGCGGTCCGGTGATCGTCCCGGTCTTCAAAACCGGCGGGCGGCAGGCAATCCTGTCACCGGTGGGTTCGACCCCCACTCGCTTCCGCCATTTTTCAATGACTTGCATCGGTCAGTGCAGCGGCAAGAGAGTGGGTGGATTCGAAATTCTAAGTCCTTTTATAAGCTCGCCGCATCACAGGACTGAACCGCAAAGTAGGTCATCCTCCCAGATTGCGAAATCCTGAGTTGCCGGAGAACAAAATGGCTAGCACAAGTGAAGTCTCGGCTGACATCCGGGCGCCGCTTACCCCCGACCAACTGCGTAAGATGGATGCTTACTGGCATGCCTGCAATTACTTGGCAGCAGGAATGATCTATCTCCGCGCGAATCCTCTGCTTCGCGAGCCCTTGAAGCCGGAGCACATCAAGAATCGACTTCTTGGGCATTGGGGGTCGGATCCGGGACAGTCTTTCATTTGGATTCATCTGAACCGTCTCATCAAGAAATATGACTTGAATGTCATGTACATCGCGGGCCCTGGTCACGGCGCGCCGGCTACGCTGGCCAACTGCTACCTTGAAGGATACTATTCCGAAATCTATCCCGATAAGAGTCGTGACGAAGCCGGCCTGCTTAAGTTCTTCCAGCAGTTTTCGTTTCCCGGCGGGATCGGCTCGCATTGCACGCCGGAAACACCCGGTTCGATTCACGAAGGCGGCGAACTCGGCTATTCCGTTTCTCATGCCTACGGAGCCGCCTTCGACAACCCTGATCTCATCGTTGCCGTCGCGGTTGGCGACGGCGAAGCGGAGACCGGTCCGCTTGCCACCTCCTGGCATTCGAA
>JBELAE010000339.1:0-5925 GCA_049509155.1 Candidatus Sulfotelmatobacter sp. | reverse complement strand
CGCCACCTTTCATTGAAACCGTGCGTCCCGGAGCAACGTGGCTGGCCGCCGCCGCATGGGTCCCACCCGCGGTTGCGCCGTGGGTTCCACCCGCCGTTGCGCCATGGGTTCCGCCCGCCGTCGCAGCGTGCGTCCCGCCGGTCGTCGCGCCGTGCGTTCCACCGGTCGTCGCGCCGTGCGTCGCACCCGTTGTCGCAGCGTGCGTTCCGCCCGTCGTCGTGGTGTGCGTCCCGCCTGTCGTTGCGCCGCGCGTCCCACCTGTGGTCGTGCCCGTGTGGCTGGTGCTAGGAGTACTGGTGTGACTGGTTGTAGCCGGGCGACTCGGTGTGGTGCTATGACTCGGCGTAGACGTGTGACTCGGCGTCGAGCTTCTCGCCGGAGCGCTGGAATGCGCTGCCGGAGCCGCCTTCGGCGCAGGCGCGCTGGGCGCTTTGTGCTGAGTACCCGCGAACGCCGGAACCACCATCATGAGCGCAACCCCCACACACTTTCGGAGGGCACTTCGATTCATCATGAAATTCATCGCAAAACTCCTGGATTCAAGAACGTTCGTTTGACTGCCAAGGCACAATCCTGCAAACACGGGACCGCTGAGATTGTTCCGCTCATTTCTGGGACTCCGGGCAGACGTCCGTCAGCAGGCCTGGTGCTGCATATCGAAAGTCACCAGACGGGCATCCTGTGGCGGAGCAACGTTATCAAAAACCCGCCCGCAGGCGCAATCGTTTTCTAGGATCGGAATTGGTGCAGGTTCAATAAGGACTCGTATCAGGGCATGCCTTCAGGCATGCCAACTCAGCTCAAAATTTGATACCGGCTTCAGCCGCTGGGGCTGTGGAGCAAGCCCCCAGCGGCTAAAAGCCGCTCGTCCCTACTCCGTTGCCGGCATCGCTGAACAGCCTGAGGAAAAGTGCCGATGTCGGCAAGAACGGGAAGGGCACGAGTTACTCGTGCCGTTAAGTCGCTGAAAATGCGTCCGCGCTTTAGCGCCTGCGGTACGCCGGGTGCCCCATTTCTCGCGCGTTCTATGCGCGAGAAGTGGGGATTTTCGACAGAGCGAAGTCGAAGCGCATCTGGGCGAGCCGCGCCGCGTGTCGAAGCCTGCCCGTGAGCAAGGGAAGCCCGCCGAACGGCTCTTTCGCAACACAACAATCGCGCACCCGGCTCGCTTCCATACCCGATGTCACGACTGTCCTGCACCCTCCATCTTCCGTGCAACCGCTCCATGCTGTACTCTATTGCCCTCGCCTGGGAGGAACACTTTGCGCTATCTCGATCGTTTGCAGCCCCTTGCTCTTCTCCTCATGCGCCTGGCGCTGGGCGCCATTATGGTCGCGCACGGCTATCACAAGGTATTTGGCGGCTTGCACCACTTCGCTCAGACGGTCGCCGGAATGGGTATTCCTGCCTGGCTAGGCTACGTTTCCGCCTTCACCGAGTTGCTTGGCGGATTACTCCTCCTGGTCGGGTTCTTCACTCGGCCCGCCGCGTTCGCCGTCTGCATTGACTTGACGGTCGCGATCTCGAAAGTGCATCTGCACAACGGGCTCATCGGATCACCCGATCATCCCGGATTCGAATTCCCTCTGGCCGCCGCCACCCTGGCCTTCGCCCTGATCTTTTTTGGCGCCGGTCCCATCGCCCTCGACCACGTCCTCCGCGGCGGCGGCACGGGCGTTTCCAGACGCTGACATCTTTCGGTAGTGGCTCAGCTAGAATCTTCGCCCTTGCGTCATCCCCATCTCTTGCGTCATCAACATCCCTTGCCTCATCGCTTCACTCATCTCTGGCGTCATCCCGAACCGCAGCGTAGTTCAGCTGCGGGAGGGATCTCCCAAGCCACGACTTTCACGGAGATCCCTCCCTCCGCCGCTTGGGCTTTTCTTCCCCCCATCCCGCGGGGGCGAGTGCCCGCCAGCGCAACTTATTCCAACCCGCGGGGTTCAGTTTTGCGACTCTTGCCCTCTTGGATCGGAGTCTCCAAGGCCACCGAGTTCTGGCTATGTTGTTCTGGCACGTCGTCCTGGCATTTTGTTCGCATTGTCCTGTTGGCAAAGCGAATGACCGCCGGCGCGCCACAATTGCATCCCGACGCGGTTGAAATTATGATGAGTGCGTACCCATGCACTTGCATCCAAATGGTTTGGCGGTCGCATCTTATCCGCCAATAACGATCATTACAGGAGGTTTCTCTTGAGAAAGCTTGCCTTCCTTGCGACTATCTTTGCGTTCTTAATCCTGCCCAACCTGGCTTCCGCCCAGCAGGGCGACGCCATGTTCGGCTTCGGGACGGTTCTGTCGCCCGGCGCTAACGAGTGCAGCTTCAATGCATCCTCGGGCCAAACCAACTGCCCCGAAAAGGGCGGCCTCTACCCCAATATCGGTGCCGACGTTATCTTCCATAAGCGGCTCGGCATCGGTTTTGACGTCGCCTGGCGAGGCGGCCAGGGAAACTTCGACGGCCTTGGCGAACCCTACCGTCCCATCCTTTTTGACTTTAACGGCGTGTATCAACCCCGCATCGGCAAGAAGGTTGGCCTTGACCTGATGGGCGGCGTCGGCTGGCAATCGACTCGCTTCTACGGCTACCAACCCACCAGCAGCTGCGTCTACTTCGGCGCCTGCTACAACAGCAGCAACCACTTCCTCGTCGATGTTGGCGCCGGCCTGCGCTATTACGTTTGGGGACACGTCTTCGTCCGCCCCGAAGTCCGTTACTACCACGTCCTGAATAACTCCGACGTCTATACTTCCGGCGACATCCTCCGGGTTGGCGCCTCCATCGGCTACACCATCGGCGGTGGTCCAGAATAGACCTTCACTCGATCCTCCTTGGGCGGCGGCTGGAGACTCGATTATCGTTTGGATGATCCGATTTGATGATCCGATGATCGGTTATCCCAGGACCGTTTCCGGCCGCCGCGCCCAATCCACTCGCGACAGTTTTGCCTGCCACCGCCAGTCCGGCGTACTCTATCAATCACGGTACAACCGAAAAGGGGGCTGTATTTGAGAACGTTCGCCGGAACAGGGTTTGTCGGATCAAAGTCCGTAGGAATGAAATTCGTTCGACTGATGTCGGTATGTGCACTTCTTCTGTCTGCCAGGTTCGCTCATTCCCAGCAATTTGACGTCGCCGTCGGCGGCAGCACTCTTTTCTCCACCAGAAACATCACCGCCTCTGAGGCCTACCTCCCCCCCGGCGAGAAAGGTGGAGTCTACCCCAGCGTCGGCATCGAGCGCATTTTCCAGAATCACTACGGCTACAGCGCGGAAATTGCCTATCGCTACGACCAGGGGTTCTACAACGACTATCAGCATTTCCGCCCCGTGATTTATGACTTCAACGCCGTCTACGCGCCTCGCCTGGCCAAGAAAACCACTGCCGATCTCACGGCCGGCGTGGGCGGCGAAACCGTAGTGTTCTATCCCGCCACCGGCAACTGCGCATACGTGGGCTGCTCCACCCATCTGGACAGCAATCATTTCCTCTTTCACGCCGGCGCCGGCATCCGCTACGCCCTCTGGCATCGCGTCTTTGTCCGCCCCGAAGCCAACTACTACCGCATCGTAAACAACACCGTCGACTTCCATTCCGACAACGTTCTTCGTCTCGGCGCCTCCATCGGCATCACCTTCCACCGAGACTAAACTTAGGGACAAACATATGGGAGATCAACTTAAATGAAAGCCTTTGTATCGATCATCGCTATGGCGAACTTCGCGGTCACCGTCTTGCACCTCTTTCTGGCCGGAAAGCTTAATCCCGCATTGACGGTAGCGGGTTCGGTGCGCATCGGCGCCTATGCCGCTGCCCTCACGCTGGCGGGAGTGGGATTGTTATGGACGCGGGGCAAGAAGATCGGGTCCTTCGTCCTGATTATTGAGTTCGCGATTGGGCTAGTCATCGGCAGCCTCGAGCACTTTTTCATCGCCGGCCCGAACAACGTGTTTGACGCCGGGTACAGCGGCTGGGCAATCCTGTTCGACGCCACCGTGGCTCTTCTCCTCGTCCTGGAGATTGCGGGCCTGTGGAGTTCTGGGCGCATTCTCGTAGCGCGCTCGCAATGAGCCCAACACTTACTGAAAACAAATAAGGCAGCGCTGGTTTAGCGCTGCCTTTATTCTTGCTGTGGCCAGTTGCTGCGGGTTCCAGCTTAAGGTTCGTTCAGGCAAATCTCGGCCTCGTGGATGGCCTGATCAATATGCTCGATGGCCCGGTCACGATGACCATGGAACTCGCCTTCGGCGTGCGCCATATGATCTCTCGCGCCGCGCAGCGCTTCGATGGCATGTTCCACGCGCGGATGGGAATACGGGGGGCCCGGTGTAACCGCCGCCGGACTGGCCGCAGCCACCGCAGGCACCGCCGATGCCCTTGGTCCGGCCGCCGCCGTGAACGCCAGCGCGAACAGAAGTGTTCCCATGATGAGCAGAGTCAACAACCCAATCTTCTTCATGTATTCCTCCTCGTCCGAATTCCGGCTCGGACGCAGCCAGTTTGCTTCCTTCCAACCGCCACGGACATTGCCCGTTGCCGCCCCAGAACGTCAAACAGCCCGCGACCCGCACAGTATAGTCGCTTGCACAAGCCCCTCCTTGTGCAAAAGATTGCTCCAAGTTACTCCGCAGATAACCTCATCCCGACACTCCGTCAACCCGCGCGCCGCTGCCGCCACACTACAATCGCCACCACCAGCAGCGCCACGATCGCGACCCCAATATCGAACCGTTGGACCACCCGCACCAGCCGTCCCCAATGCTGCCCGAATAAATACCCCGCGCCGGAAATCACTGTCACCCACAACCCGGCGCCCAGAAAATTGAACACCACAAACTTCTTCCACGGCATCCGCAGCACTCCCGCCATCGGCCCCGCAATAATCCGCATGCCGAAAACGAAGCGCGCAAAAAAGATCGTGACCGCACCATACCGCGCGAACAGGCTTTCTCCCCGCGCCATCGTCCGATCCCGAATTCTGAACGCCGCCTGGTAACGCGTCAGCAGCGGACGTCCGCCGTAATAGCCCAGCACAAACCCCAGATTGTCCCCCACCGTAGCCGCCAGCGTCGCCACCGCAATGATCCAGGAAAGCCGCAGATCGTGCTCGGAATAGGCCAGAAAACTCGCCATCAGCAGCACCGTTTCCCCCGGCACCGGAATCCCCGCGTTCTCAATCAACAGGGCCGCGCCCACGGCCCAATATCCGTAATGCACCACCGCATTCCGCAGAAACTCGAGAATGGAGTGGGTCATGTTCTCAGTGTCAGGAAAAACTCAGAATGCGGATACCCCGAACGTGGGTTACTCGAATTGGAGTGCCCCATTTCTCGCGTCTTTCGCGAGAAGTGGGAAAGCTACCCTCGCCCGGTCAGAAATTCAATCAGCGCCCGGTTGAACTCCTCCGGACACTCCTCATAGGGCAAATGCCCTACACCGGGGAAAACCACGGTCTGCACATTGGAAAAATGTCGAGCCAGCGGCTCCATCGACGAAAAGTACACCGCCGGATCCTTACTTCCCCACATCAGCAGCGTTGGAACCGCGGCCAGCTTCGGCAACAGCGCTTCCAATTCCCGCAGATCCGCCCCCCAGGTGGTGACAATACTCAACGCATGATCGAACAGCCCCGGCCGCTGCAGCGGCGCCTTGTAGCCTTCCAGACTTCCGGCAGGAATTTTCTTGGAGTCCCCGAACATCCGCCCGTGCCAAAAAGGATAGAGAGAAGGCATAGCCTCAAGCACCCCCCGCACCGCCCCCGCCCCAACCCGCGAGCCCGCAAACGCCGCCAGCCACCGCCCATGCGCCGAGTACGGATTCACCGGCGCCACCAGTACCAGCCGCCGCACCCGCAAACCAGCGTGATCTACGCATTCACCCGCCCCCGCTGTGGCCGTAGCGCACATGGCCGTAGCACACATGGC
>JBELAE010000338.1:0-5957 GCA_049509155.1 Candidatus Sulfotelmatobacter sp. | reverse complement strand
CGGTTGTGGTCGGAATCCATTTCGCGGTCGAGGAGATAGACGCCTGGGATCTTCATAGCGTCGACGATGGCATCAACTTTGGATTTATCGCGGCCTTCGGAGAAATTCGGAACACATTCGACCAGCGTGGACATAAGAGGGAAGAATAGCTGGACCGAGCTAAGGCCGCAACTCGGGTCGGTTACGCCAGCCGCGTAATTCCCGGGAAGCCGTCGAAGTCTGTATCGAAGGTCAAGATTCGATCGATGCCGTGTTGCTCCATGACCGCCAAATGCACGGCGTCGCGGGCGGATAGCCGGTGGTATCCGAGGACGATCTGCTTGGCTCGCTCAATGGCTGAACGTTCAATGGCGAAGACTTCATCGACCACGTTGAGAAGCGCGTCGAAAGCGGGTTGGATGTCGTGACGGCGATTGACGAGTGTGTACCGGTGCAGGATCTCTTGGAACACTTCAGCATCAGTAACCAAGCGCTGGCGCTCGCTGACTAATTTCTCCAGCAACCGCTGGGTGTCGGTTTTTTGAGGACTCGGTGATCCGATCAGATACATCGGGATATTGGAGTCAACCAGAATCATGGGTGATGGCCGGAGAGATATCCCTGCTCAATCTCCTTCAACATCGTCTTGATGTCGGCGGTCGGAGATTCATACTTCACTGCGGCGCGAATGGCGGCAAGCTTCTTCTCGACGTCGCCCTGCGGCTCGCGCCTGCGAGCGTGGGAAAGCGCTTGTCGAACCCACTCGGCAATCGACATTTGCCGCGAGCGGGCCGCACGCTGGATCTCCCGGTATTCCGGATCCTGCAGGATCACTTGCAGTCGTTTAGCCATACCATGAGTCTAGATGACTCATAGTAATGAGTCAAACGACATTTCGAGGGTAGAGAGCAGAGATTGCGGTTAATGCCGGGCGAAGAACTTTCCAATCCCCAGCCGCACCTGCACCGTATTTACTCCTGGATTCAGGTTGGCCAGGCCTGCATTGGAGATGTGCATGTAGCGCACTTCGACGCTCACATTGTTTTTCGCGCCGAGGATGTGCATGCCCAGCGCGGCCTGGTCCATGAAGTTCACGGTGTTGGTGTAGGCGGGGACGTTATGGTTGGTGAAGAGCGTGCCGCCTGTGAGTTCGAGATAGGGGGAGAAGCGGCCGTGGCGTTCGAAATTCCATTTGAGGCCGAGCGGGTCAAAACCAGCGCCGTAGGCGGTGTTGGCGGGCTGGAAGGCCAAGAAGACCGGGACCACGTCCACCACATATTCGAAGCGTCCGCGGAGAAAGCCGGGGAGGTGGGGGCCGCTGAGGATCCATCCGTAGCGCAGGCCGGCGTTGAAGGCGCCCGTGTTGCCGCGTCCGCCGGCGACGGAGTGTCCGCCGCCCGCCCAGACTTGAATTTCGTGGCCGCCTTGTTCAGGGCCGGTCTGGGCGAGGCACAGGGACGATGCGAGCAGCAGCAGCGGGAAGAGGAGTCGGGAAGAGCGCATGATGATTGCATTCGGGGCGGCTTAGCCCCGAGGGAAGGACCACGATACAGCAAGGAGTGGCTTGCGACAAACGGCAGCAGTGGCGATGCTGGAGAAAGCAGGTTTCTCGCTTCGCGAGGAATGACAACATGTCAAAGGCCTACCGCGTGCGTTCGTGTTGGGGGCGTTGCGCCATCAGGTGCATCAGGTCGCGGGCCACGCGGGTGGTGTTGTGGCGTGCAACTGCGCCTTCGTCCAAATAGTCACCGAGGACGGGAATTACGCCCAGGTCTTCGATGGCATCGAGATCATTGACGATCTGGCAAGCGCCTTCAGTGGCGTACTTGGTTTTAAGGTCATCAGAGGCAGGGGTCCGGTTGATCAGAGCGAAGTCGAAAATCTGCTTCTGCGCGTGGCGATTGAGCGCGCGGATGTGGTCGGCTGCCGTCAGGTCCAGGCTTTCATTCGCCTGGGTCATCAAGTTACAGATGTAGACCTTGGTGGCGGGCGATTCGACAATGGCCTGGGCAATGCCGCGCACCAGCAGGTTAGGAATCAGGCTGGTAAACAGCGAACCGGGTCCGATCGTAATCATGTCGGCGTGGGCGATTGCCTCCAGCGTTTGCGGCATGGGGCCGACATCCGGGGGAACCAGAAATAGTTCGCGGATACGGCCTTTGCTGGCGGTAATTTTGGTCTCGCCGCGGACCCGGGTGCCGTCTTCCATGAGCGCTTCGAGTTCGATGTTGGATGTGGTCGCGGGATAAATGTGGCCGCGGGTGAGAAGAATTTCGGACGAGAGCCGCACAGCTTCTGAAAAATCGGAAGTCAGGGAAGTGAGCGCCGCAAGAAAGAGGTTGCCGAAACTGTGGCCTTCGAGTCCCGAGCCCTTGGCGAAACGGTGACGAAAAAGTTTGGAGAGCAGAGCTTCGTCTTCGCTGAGGGCCACAATGCAGTTGCGGATGTCGCCCGGTGGCAGCATGTTGAGTTCTTTGCGCAGGCGGCCGCTGGAGCCCCCGTCGTCGCTGACGGTGACGACCGCGCTCAGATCGCGAATGAACGGTAACTCTGGCCGCGCGGACAACTCAGTGGGAAGAAGCACGAAACGCTTGAGGCCCTTGAGCAGAGTGGAGAGTCCGGTGCCGCCGCCGATAGCGACGACCCGAAGGCCGCGATCGCGCGCGGTCTTCGCTTTCTCTATCGTGAGCTCTAGTTCGAGGGACTCCGTGGTTTTGGTTTCCATCGAGGTTCCCCGCAACTACGCAGGCTCTTCTTCGCCCGAGGAGCCGGGTTCGGCTCCGGGATCGGGATAGAGCAGTTCCGTGAAGCGCGGATCTTCCGCCAGATTTTGAAAGTCGGAATCGTTGCGCGCCTGGAAACGCAGTTGAGAATTCAGACGGAGTGCCTCGTCGAGATGTCGCAAGGAATCCTCGACGTGGCCGGTCAGGCAGTCGAGCGCAGCCAAGCCGTACACCACGTAGTCGGTCTTGGCGTTCTGCTTGAGGAGTTTGTCGAGATGCTCGCGGGCGGTCACGTAGTCCCCTACATTCATCAGCGAGACCGCGTAGTCGAAGTGCTCCTCGGCGGTCTTGAACTGAGTGGCGACGGAGCGGTCCAGATGCTGGTTGCAGATGCTGAGATGAACGTTGGCGCGGTCGACCAGTTCTCTGATGGGCCCGGCAATCACCTTCTGAAAATGGGGCTTCGCCTTGTCGAACTTGTGCTCCTGCATAGCGCGCAGGCCGGCTTCGTAGCTTTGCAGCGCCTGCGTATAACGCGGATCTTCCGCCACGGTCTTTTTCGCGGTAGGTTTCTGAGCCATGTGCAAAACTCTTCCTGTGCTCTTGGTAATGGGGAACTCCTTTAGATCGTGCTCTTCGCTGAGCACTCCAGTATCACTCAAACAGTGGGTAGAGGTCCAGTTGGCGGCGTGAGTACGGAGTACTGAGTATCGGGACTCGATTAGTTCATTGTCGCGGCCGCCTGCAGATCGATCTGCTTCCATTCTCCCTTGATGATTCCGGCACGGATCTGTGTGGCAGTCTTACCTCTCTGGTGCTGCTGATAAGAGTAGTAAAGCTCCTTCAGGCAGGTCGCGCACTGGGCGCCGTGCGTGTTCTCATAGCAGCTGTGCAGGCTGTTGTGGCCCATGCGGTCACAGTAGCAGTAGCAGGGCTGCTGGTGCAGCACATTGGGAATCTTCGCCGCGAGTTCGTAAGCGTGGGTTTGATAGGCGTTTTGGGCATCCGCTCCCCACAGGTCGGCCTTGGTCAGAAGCGGAGGGAGCTTTGTGCCTTTGGGCGGAGGTCCGGCGTTGTAGGCTGGGACGCCTTCGTCATCGCTGGCAAAAACGCTGGGCGAGGCCCACTGAGCCGACACGCTCAGGGTTACCAGGAAAAGGAAAGCCAGAGTCAAACTGCGGTAGACGATCTGGTTCTGAAGTAAGCGGCGTGCCATCGAGCGTGTCATTGGGATTCCCTCGCGTTCCAATATTGTAACCCGACTCCAAAGGTGCCGTAAGGAGGTGGCCGGACGCGGGAGCGTCATGACCTTGTGAACGGGTCAGTCGAAATTCCGCACGCTGCCGCCGGGCAACTTCTGTATACAATGAGGAGAATATGCCAGGTGGGACTTCAGACCGGAATTCGACTGGCGAGAATCCGGGCCCCCGGACCAGCGTCGGCCAAATAACGATCGGCCCAGCAATGAACGGCCCAGCAACGATCGGCCCAGGAACGAACGGCCCAGCTTCGGTCGGTCCAGCAACGGCCGGCCAAGCGCCGGTCCTCCACACAACGGTGCCAGCAGTCGGCGTTCCCGCCGTCCGCGTTGGAACCGGGATCGGCGTCTGGGTGCGCGATCTGATCATTTCGCTGGCGATTTCTGCTTTTGTGATTATCTTCCTCTACCAGCCGGTGAAGGTTGAGGGCGTGAGCATGATGCCGTCGCTCGAAGATCAGGAACGGATCTTCGTCAACAAGTTCGTATACCGGTTGGAGCCGATTGAGCGCGGAGACATTGTGGTCTTCCGCTATCCGCGCGATCCGTCGAAGAGTTATATCAAGCGTGTAATCGGGATCGCGGGCGACCACATCCGCATCGACGGCGGCCAGGTCTATGTGAACGACGAAGCCCTCGGCGAGGACTACGTTCCCCCGGCCTATACCGATTCCCGCTCGTACCCGGAAACCACGGTGCCGGAGCACCACTACTTCGTCCTGGGCGACCATCGCTCGATGTCGAGTGACAGCCGCGAATTCGGTCCGGTCAGCCAGAGCCTGATCTATGGCAAGGCAGTGTTCGGGTACTGGCCGATGGATAAGTTAGGACGAGTGCGGTAGACGGCAGGCCGAGCTAGGCGTCGCGTTGGGAGAACTTTCCGTCTCCTTGCCGCGCTTAAAAGCGTACATCCCCAGCGCGAACAGCCCTGCAATCGCAACAGAGTCGAAAACCATCCCGGAAACGCCTTGGCCCAATTCCCGCAACTTGTGGAGGGCCTCATAAATCAGGTTCGCGCTCAGCATGGTCATGAAGTTGACGATCGCTTCGCGCCAAGCCGGTAGTCTGATTTCCTTCATCCGAAGTTCTCCTTTCCCGCGATCACAATCGTGCCACATCCCTACCGCTTTTCAGCTGTGAAAGGCTTCGATTTGAGCCACCACGTCAAAGTCTAACTGACGAAAGGCCTTATCCACAGATTTCTTCTTAGATTCGGCGTTCCGCTCTTGGCCGCTGGGGCAATCCCTGATAAGATTCTGAAAATCCACTCACCGGAGCGAGAATGCAGGCTATCCTTGCGCTGGAGGACGGCAGAGTCTTCCGAGGCAAAGGCTACGGCGCCAAAGGCGAATGCTACGGCGAAGTCGTTTTTAATACTTCCATCACTGGCTATCAGGAAATTTTCACTGACCCCTCCTACTCGGGGCAGATCGTCGTCCTGACCAACCCGGAAATCGGCAACTACGGCACCAACCAGGAAGACAATGAAGCCACCCGTCCGTGGATCGAAGGCCTGATCGTGCGCGAGTTCTCGCGCGTGAGCTCGAACTGGCGCTCGCAGCAAGTGGCTGAGGAATATCTGGAGCAGTTCAAGGTACCGGTGTTGTCGGACATCGACACGCGAGCGCTGGTGCGGCATCTGCGCGATCACGGCGTGATGCGCGGGGTGGTCTCAACCATCGAGAGCGATGCCGACAAGCTGATTGCCAAGGCTCGGTCGATCCCGAAGATGGACGGGATGGACCTGGCGAAAGAAGTGAGCACCAAGCGGCCTTACGTGTGGGAAGTAGGCGAGCGCTCGCACGAGCCGGTCGCCGTGGTCGGAGTCAAGGACGAGCCTCCGCGATTTCACGTGGTGGCCTACGACTTCGGCATCAAGCAGAACATTTTGCGCAAGCTGCGCGGCGAGGGCTGCAAGGTGACGGTGGTCCCGGCACAGACGCCGGCCGAAGATGTGCTAGCCCTGAAGCCGGACGGAATTTTCCTGTCGAACGGTC
>JBELAE010000337.1:0-5996 GCA_049509155.1 Candidatus Sulfotelmatobacter sp. | reverse complement strand
CGCCGAAGGATAAGCCTTTAACGTGTCCGCGCCGGTCAGCAGAAAGCGCAGCGCGGTCCCTGCCGGCCAGTCCAACCGCAACAATTGTTCTGCCATCACAGTAGCGGCGAAAGAAATCGTAACGCGCCGCGCCACCATCCAGTCCCGCAGTGCTGCCGCATCGTTGCGCGCCGCCTCGTCCGCCAGGTGCAGGCTCGCACCACAAGTCAGGTACGCCCACATTTCCCAAACTGCGGCATCGAATCCCAAAGCCGATTGCGCACTCGCCCGGTCGGCCGCGGTCACCTGAAACGCCCGCCGGTGCCAGCCCACCAGATTCCCGAGGCCGGAGTGAATCAGTTCCACGCCCTTCGGCTTCCCGGTCGAACCGGACGTATAAATAATGTAAGCCAGATCCTCGCCGCCCACGCCGCTTTCCGGTGCAATGTCAGACTGCGCCGAGATCTTCTCGGCATCCGTGTCGAGCGCAACCAGCTTCCATTCCCCCGCCGGAAAGTTTTCCGCCCAACGCGCCTTACTGACCACCAGGCTCGCGCCCGCATCCCGCAGCATAAAGGCCAGCCGCTCCACCGGATGAATCGGATCAAGCGGAACATAAGCCCCGCCCGCCTTGAGAATCGCCAGCGCCGCTACCACCATCGCCGGCGTGCGGTCAAGGTAAAGGCCGACCACCACGTTTCGGTCGACGCCGTTCGCGCGCAGATAATTCGCCAGCCGGTTGGCGCGCCGGTCGAGCTCAGAATAAGACAGCTCTTCCGGCCCTCCCGCCACCGCCAGTGCGTTCGGATTCTCCGCCGCCCGCTGCGCCACCATTTCGTGGACGCAGGCTCGACGCTCCGCATTCAATGCGCGGCCGACTCGGATCTCAGGGATGGAACTCGACGGATTAATGGTAGCCATAAGTTAGGAGAGTGGAACTTTCTTACTGGCTTAAGGGCCTGTGGTGCAATTGCGATTCGTGTCGGGGCACGCATTCATGCGTGCCATCAGTGCCGCAAAATCAATGCGCCTTTAGGCGCTGGTTTTGAGTTTCCGACGTCCACCTCGGGCTGCTAAGGGCGCGGGCTTATGCAGCCCCGGACCCGCGCAGCACGGCAGGAACAGTCTTGGCCAGTATTTCCAGGTCAAGCCACACCGACCAGGTGCGAATATACTGCAAATCCAGCTCCATCCACTTTTCAAAAGTGGTGGAACTCCGTCCCATAATCTGCCACAGGCAGGTGATCCCAGGCCGGACGCTGAAGCGCTTGCGCTGCCAGTCCTGGCAGTGAGTTTCAAACAGTTCGTAATCCCGCACCTGCAACGGCCGCGGACCCACCAGGCTCATCTCGCCCTTCAGCACGTTGAACAACTGCGGCAGCTCATCGATGCTGGTCTTGCGCAGGAACCTGCCAATCAGCGTGATGCGCGGGTCCTTCTTGATCTTGAATACCGGCCCATTGGCCTCGTTCTTGTGCTCAAGGTCTTTCAATCGTGCTTCGGCATCAATCACCATGGTGCGGAACTTGTAGATGTTAAACATCCGCTTGTTCAGCCCCAGACGTTTTTGCACGAAGAATATCGGCCCCGGCGAAGTCAGCTTCACCAGCACCGCGGTCACCAGCAGAATGGGTAGAGTGAAAATGATCGCGGTCAGCGAAACCACGATGTCGATGCCCCGCTTGATCGCCAGTCCCCAGAAATCGGTAATCGTGGTGTCATGGCTGATCAGCGGATCGCCGTCGAACTCCTCCGCCCGCTGCCGCGCATCTTTCAAGTCGAAGATGTTGGGCATGAACCGCACCACAATGCCTTGCTGTTCGCAGGTCGCCGCAATCTTCGACGCGAAAGTGTGGAACGAGCGGATAGGCAGCGCCAGCACCACTTCATCGACCACATTGCGGCGCAGATACGAAGGCAACCCGTCGAGGTCGGTAACCAGCGAGTGCCCCTGCTTGGCGAACTCCTCCGTCCCATGCCAGTCTTCGTCGGCAAAACCCAGAACGCGGTAGCCCAGTTCCGGCTTACCCTGAATCCGTTCCACCAACTCCAGAGCGCGCGCATTGGTGCCGATCACCAGCATGTTGCGGGTATTCTTGCCGTGCCGCCGGAGATAGGCCAGCACTTCTCGAATCACCATGCGGCTCAGAATCATCAGCGTGGTGGTCAGCACCCAGAACAGCACCAGGAAGACCCGGTTCACCAGCCAGATGCGAAACATCACTCCGAACACCGCCACCGCAAGGGTCCCCAGAGTCGTGGCCCGGCTGATGTCCCAGATCTCATCCCAGCGGCTGGCCATGCGCTTGGAACCATACAGCGAGAAGGCGCTGAACAGGATGTACCAGATCGCCAGAAAACAGATAAACAACACCAGATTTCCCAGCTTGATGCGCAGTTCGAAGAATTCGGCCAGGCTGAAGCGCCCCACGCGATGGAACTGCGGCAGGGTGGCCAGAGCGAACGACACGACCATCAACAGCAAGTCGAACAGTTTGGAACCGTTCGTAAAAACTTTTCGGCCAATATGCATAAGTGGATCCTGACGAAATGGCTACTGAATCTTTTCGCGAACCCGGGGGAAGGCAATGTTGTTGACGCTGTAGCGAATCGCGGGCAACGCGGCCGATGCCCGCCGGAACAAGCGATGAAAAGTTTATTTCTTCTTCTTGGCAATCACCAGGCGCTCGATGGCGTCAATGCTCTCCAGGTTGTCGTGCGTGATTTCTTCATCGCCCACGCGCACGTTGAACTCTTCTTCGAGAAACGCCACCAGGCGAAAAATGCCCATGGAATCAATCACGCCGTTCTTGGTCAATACTTCCTGATCCGTGATCTGCATAATGCCCTTGCTCTTGGCAAACTCCTCGAGCACATATTCGCGGATCCGGTCTTTCACTTCGCCTGACTCGATCATGTTCATTTCTCCCAAATGACAGTAGTTTTTGATTGTCAAACCGACAACTGAATTTTTCTGCCGAACTTTTTGAAGCTCCCTTTAGTGCGTCGCTTTTGGGTGGTGCAGCGCTTTCAGCGCTGCGATCACTCCCTGTCATCCCGACCGGAGCCGGAGCGTCAGCGACGGCGCAGTGGAGGGACCTGCTGTTTCTGTCCCTATCGGCCCCCGAGGCTAGCGCGCCCCGACCGGCTCTGCCGCCAGCTTAACCCGATCAATCTTCCCGGTCGAAGTTTTCGGCAGTTCCGTGCACAGCTCGATCAACTCCGGAATCATGTACTTCGGAACCCGCGCCGCGCAATACTGCTGCAGCTCGAGAACTCCCAGCGACCCTGCCACGTGGGTCGCGACCACCGCCCGGATGCGGTTGCCGATAACCTCGTCCGGAACCGCCAGCACCGCCGCCTCCCGCACTCCAGGATGGCTCAACAGCGCGCTCTCAATCTCGCCCAGCTCAATGCGATATCCCCGGCTCTTGATCATGCTGTCGCGCCGGCCCTGAAAATAATAGTTGCCGTCGTCACCGACCGTGACGATGTCGCCCGTACGATACATCTTCTCTTCAAAATGTTCCTGAAAATGGTTGGGTACGACCATCTTGTGGGTTTTTTCCTCATCCGCCCAATAGCCGTTGGTCACACCGGGCCCGCGTACGTACAACTCCCCAGCCTCGCCCTTCCCCGTCAGCTTCCCTTCCGGTGTAACCGAAAACGTGTCCGTGTTGGCGCAGGCAATTCCGATCGGCAGCTTCTCGAGGCTGGCCAGCCGCTCGCGCTCCACTTTGTAGTACGTGCAAACGTTAGTCTCGGTCGGTCCGTAAAGATTGTAGAGTTCACTCTCCTGCGATACTTCGGCAAGTTGCCGCAGATACTTCATCGGAAAAACTTCGCCGGCAAACAGAATCGTGCGCAGGCTCTTCAACTTCTCCGGCGTCAGCCGCCCGTGCAGCAGCAACAGCATCAAAGCCGACGGCACCGAGTACCAGATCGTAATCGCCTGGGCCTCGATGAAGCCGGCCAGGCTGGTCGGAAATACGGCCAGGTCTTCAGTGATCAGATAAACCGTCGCACCCGCTTCGAGCGTGTTGTACACGTCGAAAACCGAAAGATCAAAATGCAGCGGCGCATGATTCGACAGCCGGTCTTCGCTGCGTACCTGAAATTCTTCCGCGCACCACTCCACAAACGTCAGCGCGTTCTGGTGCGAGATCATCACGCCCTTGGGCCGTCCGGTTGAGCCCGAAGTGTAAAGAATGTACGCCAGGTCGGTTTCGATCAGGTTGACCTTGGGCGCGTGCGTCGCGGGAAACTCCGCGAGCCAGGCCCAGCCGATCACGTCGCAGCCTTCGCCCTCGCCTTCAGTCAGCAGGCAGCACTCGAGCGTCCCCAAGGTTTCCGGCGTCAGCGCCGCGCGCCGCTCGCGGTTGGTAATCAGCACGCGAATCCCGCAGTTCCCGATAATGTAGCCCACGCGGTCCGCCGGCGCCTGCGGATCGAGCGGCACATACACGCCCCCCGCCTTCAGCACGCCCAGCATGCTGATAATCGATTCCACCGACTTCGGAAAAAACAGCCCCACCCGGTCGCCCTTCTGGATTCCCTTCTCCCGCAGAAAGTGCGCCACTTGGTTCGAGCGCTCGTCGAGCTCGCGATAGGTAATGCTCTGCCCGCGCGCCCACACGGCAGCCTTCTCCGGATAAGCCTTCGCGCTCTTCGCCAGCAATTGCTGCAGTAGGTATGCCATGTTTTAAACCCAGCCCGATGGAATCAAGTGTGGGGAGAAAAGGCAAACACAAAAAACAAAACCGCGAAAGCTAAAAATCTACAGCCCCTGCATGTTCGCAATAATCACGCGATGCACTTCCGAAGTCCCGGAATAAATCGTGCCCGCAATCGCGTCGCGCAGTTCGCGCTCCAGTTCATATTCCGTCATGTAGCCATAACCGCCGTGCAACTGGATCGCATCCAAACAGCTTTTCACGCAGGCCTCGCTCACATACAGTTTCGCAATCGAAGCCTCGCGCAGCGGATGCCGTCCCTGACTCTTCATCCACGCCGCTTTGTACAGCACCAGCCGCCCGGTTTCGAGTCGCACATCCATGTCGGCAATCTTGTTGGCAATCGCCGGAAATTTTCCAATCGGCTCGCCAAACTGCTTGCGCTCCTTGGCATACTTCACGCAGGTTTCCATGATGCGCTGCATGGCGCCCAAATGGCTGGCGAGGATGCAGATCCGTTCCCACTCCATCGACGAAGTAAAAACCGCCTGCCCGCCGAATTCCTTACCGAGCAGGTTCTCGACCGGAATCTCGCAATCCTGCAACGCAATCTCGGCCATGGGCGAGGTGCGCAGCCCCATCTTGTGCAGCTTGCGGCCGACCGTGAAACCAGGCGTCCCTTTGTCAACCAGAAATGCGGTCACCCCATTCGGGCCGCGGGTGGGATCGAGATTCGCGAAAACAATCGTGACATCGGCGTTCGGAGCGTTGCTGCTGAAGGTCTTCGAACCGTTCAGAACATATTTATCGCCCTTGCGCTCCGCCCGCGTCTTCAGGCTGTAGGCGTCCGAACCCGACCCCGGCTCGGTCATGGCATGTAGTCCCAGCCCGCCGCTCACCAATCCGGGAAGATATTTTTTCTTCTGCGCTTCGGTGCCGAAATTCCAGATGGGAATCTCCGAACTCCACATGTGCGCGTTGATCGAGAACAGCAGCCCGTTGTCGTGGCATCCGTAGCCCAGAGCTTCGAGCGCGCAAACCGTAGTCAGGATATCCGCGCCGCCGCCGCCATATTCCGCGGGAATCGGCAATCCCTGAATGCCAAACTTCGCGCATTTTTCCCACAACGGCCGGGAGAATTCCTCATTATGGTCGCGCGCGATGACGTCGTCTTTCAATTCTTCACGAGCAAATCGCAGGACCTCCTTACGAAACGCGGCCTGCTCTTCATTCCATGCAAAGTCCAAGGTTGTCTTTCTCCTGATCTTTCGTTCCGGCCCAAATATCCCTGAGCTTTGTATCTACGATCTTGTCGTGACGATCTTGTAATGACGATCTCTGTTT
>JBELAE010000336.1:0-5999 GCA_049509155.1 Candidatus Sulfotelmatobacter sp. | reverse complement strand
TACGACCCGGTAGGGAATAGACTGTCATCATCCGGAGTGCCGACCTACAGCTACAACTCGTCGAACGAGCTGACGTCGAATTCGAACGGCAGCTACACGTACGACGCAAACGGCAATACCCTCGCAGACGCCAGCGGCAAATCCTACACCTGGGACTTTGAGAACCGGCTGACTCAAGCTGTGGTGCCCGGCACCGGAACAACGACGTTCCGCTACGATCCGTTCGGCAGAAGAATCCAGAAGTCTGGCCCGCTCGGCACCACGAATTACCTCTATGACGGACTGAGCCTAATCGAAGAAGTCGATGGCAGCGAGACTATCCTGGCCAAGTATGCGCAGGCCCGCGGCATCGACGAGCCCCTGTCGGAAATCCGTGCAGGAACCGCGAGCTACTACCAATCCGATGCACTGGAGTCCGTAACGTCTCTGAGCAACTCAACTGGAACCATGTCCGAGACGTACACCTACGACTCGTTCGGCAATCTCATGGCTTCCACTGGCATGCTCACGAATCCGTTTCAGTTTACGGGGCGCGAGTTTGATTCCGAGACGGGGACCTACTACTACCGGGCACGATACTACGACGCAAACGTTGGCCGGTTCATTAGTGCAGACCCCAGCGGGTTTAAGGGCGGTGTAAACTCCTACGACTACGTTCGGAATAGCCCTACCGATCTCGTGGACTCGACGGGGCTCGACGCGGAAGTGATCTGCGAGCCCGTACAGCAATACCATCTGGGCTTCTGGGTGGGAGCCCGACACTGTCGCCTCCGCGTCAATTGCGGCCATCAAGTACCCGACAGGACTTACGAACTTAATGGCAGAAGTGCGAGCCAACCGCTGACCGTGGCGAATTTCGATCCTTCGCGACCCGGACGGGCTGGAGAAAGGTTTCGCCAGACTGCATGCTCCGCCAGTTTCTTGAATCCCAATCGCTTACATCGCTTAGTTCCGAGAGGATGGCCCGCTCCGATAGCTGGTGTCGGGGCTGTTGCAAAATCCCGCTGGCGCTTATTGACCAGCGGTCAAAACGTGTAAAGGTCTGATTTCAACATTTATGTCTCTTAGTCGCTCTGTTTGGTCTCTCGTATCGGTTGCAGGTGCGAACTTTTTCGGACGCCTGCAACACGATTCCTAGCGCAACACCGATCCGCTCCGCACTCGCCTGTTGCTTCAACCGCCCGTCCAGCCCCCTGAAATCCCTTCCTGGAGCTTGGCCGGTTTGTAACCACCCATAACGCTTAACAATGTAGTGCCGATCCATGAGCTTCATGCATGTCGAGAAAAACTACTGTCCTGCTCCCGGCAACTCAAAAACCACTCCCCAGCCGAATTGCCCGCCGCCGCTCGCTGTGCTGTAAATATTTCCTGAACCCCGCAGCAGCGGATTCGATGGATATGCTCCATCATCGCCGTTGGTGAACGAGTACAGAATTGTTTCTTCCCATTCTCCGCCGGACTGCGGCATCAACTCGAACACCGAGCCATAGCCGTCTGCTCCTCCGACCGCAGTGGTTCCGAAAAGATTCCCTGCCTTGTCGAAGGTCATAGCTGCGGACGAATCGTTCCCATCGGGAGTGTCGGTGAAGCTGTGCAGCACCGTTTCCGTCCAGATTCCCTCGGAAAGGGACACCTCGAAGACCACACCGCAGCCCCCGCTTCCGCAAGAGAGGTCGCCTCCCGTCATCGTGGTTCCATAGAGTTTTCCGGGTCCATTCGAAACCAGAGGAGCGTTTGGAAACCCTCCATCGGTGCCACCGGTAAATGAGTAAAGTAGGCTCTCTGTCCAAGTATCGTTGGCACCGTGTTTCACTTCAAACACCGTTCCGCAACAGACATCGCCTCCGCTGCCGGTCATCCCGTAAAGATTCCCGGCGTCATCAAGAATGAGTCCCCCATTGGGATAGTAGCCGTCGGTGCCATCGAACGTAAAAAGAGTTCCAAACTTCCAGCCGGTGGATTCATTCTTCATTTCATATATCGAGCCCGCTCCCTTCGCGGACCCTCCGGTTTCACCGAACATGTTGCCGGCTTTATCAATGATCAGTCCCGACTGTGGCCGATAGCCATACACGAAGAAGTGAATCACCCTTTCTGTCCACTCGCTGCCAGAAGGCGTCAGCTCAAACACCGTGCCCCACCCTCGTACTGGCGTGTTCCAGCCGATTCCGCCCTCGGAGGTCGTTCCATACAGATTGCCCGCAGCATCGAAAGCCAGATCGTAATCGGGAAAAGCTCCATCGCCGGTCCCGCCGTCAAAGTTGTAGAGCACAGTCTCCGTCCAACCGGAAGTGGAGTGAGTCAGCTTGTAGACCGTGCCGTAACCATAGGCGCCGCCATCTAACGCGGTGCCATAAAGATTGCCGTTCGAGTCCGAAATCAGTCCGGCATCCGGCGCTCCTCCATCGCTGCCATTTGTAAAAGCGTGCAGAGTTGTTTCCGTAACCGCCGAAGCTGATCGATCCAAGACGAGGGTGCAGCTTATAGCCAAGAGGCATGCATACATAGCAAAACTGAGTTTTTGCATGGGCGACTCCAAAAAGGAAATTGGGAAGGACGTGTCAGGGCGCGAGACCGGAGCAACATCTTCCGCGAACGAGCGTTAGACTCCGAGCGCCGATGGGCGGTTGCCCCGTCGTAGAACTTTAACTTTTGGCGGCGAATGCCCTACTAGCATGCGCGCCAGGAAGCCAAAGGGCGAGCGGTCGAGGTGCCCTCGGGTGGGCCTTCAGCCTGAAGCACAAGGGCGAATTAGCCAGAATCTTGACCTGCAATCCGTGAGAGCGGCTCATCAAGTTCCAGCGTTCTTGTCGGGAAAGCCGACTCCAAGAACCGCACTGAGAGAGCGCGCTTCTGCCCGTCGTTCCTTCGTCGCTCGCTAAACCGAGGCCGGGACTGAAGCGTTCCTTTGTGATCAGATTCTTGAGCCGCGTCTGGTTAGACTCTCTTAATAGGCAGGACTTCGAAAGGGGAACTTTCGCTCATTCGCAGAGGCCATTTAGAGTTCCCCATTGAACGACTTCTATCCATTTCGATGAATTGAAAAGGAAGTCTTGAAAAACAAGTTTCAGGTATCATCCCGCTCGATCAAGATTGGCACGGTGTTGGCACTGGTTGTGATCGGCGGCGCAGCTGTGTTGCTGCTGAGCCACTGGCCGTTCACGCAGGGCACGATTGTCATGGCGCTGCAGACAAAGTTCTCCAGCACGGTCGAGGTGAAAGCGTTTCGCGGCACATATTTCCCGCCGGGGTGCATTGCCGAAGGAGTGACTTTCCGCCGCAACAGCGATCGACAAGGCCCACCGATCGCCACCATCGAAAAGCTAACCATCCAGGGCGCTTACTGGGAGTTCTTCAGGACTCCTAAGCGGGTTCGACGTGTCAGGATCGAAGGTTTGCGCATGTTCGTGTCATCCGAAAGCGAACGTATCGAGAACGCAGCACCGCCCGGGGGCCCGAAGCAGTCCGCGTTGATTATCGATCAGATCATCGCGGACGGTGCCGTCGTGGAGGTTGCATCCGGCGAATCCGGAAAAGAACCCCTCAAGTTCGACATTCACGAATTGACGCTGAACTCCGTAGCCGATGACCGGCCCCTGTCGTTCCACGTCGCTCTGTTGAATCCGAATCCGTCAGGAGAAATTCGCACGGACGGGCAATTCGGCCCCCTGCAGCCGCAAGACTTGGGTCAAACCCGCCTCTCTGGCTCGTACGACTTTGAGCACGCGGACCTGGGCGGATTTTCGGGCATTGCAGGGACTCTCGCCTCGACCGGCAAATTCAGTGGCGTGCTCGAACACGTCGAGATCGAAGGCAGTACTGACGTGCCCGATTTCAAAGTAACCGGAAGCAACCATGCGGTACACCTGAAAACACAGTTCCACGGCATTGTGAACGGGCTCGATGGAGACGTCTCTCTACCGTCAGTGCAGGCGCAATTCGAGCGGACCTCACTGGTATCTCAAGTCGAAGTGGCAAAGAAGGCAGCCCCGGAGGGCCTAGGAGAAAGCGGAGGAGGAAAGACCATTTCCCTAAGCACGACCGAACTGCAGGGACAGATACAGGACTGGCTGCGCCTCCTCGCAAAGGCAGATCATCCCGCTTTGACCGGAGCCATGAACTTCAGAACACAAGTCTTGGTTCCTCCTGGGCAGCGACCTTTCATCGAAAGGGTGAACCTGCAGGGAGACTTCGGCATCGATGCGGCGAGTTTCGTCCGCCCGACGACGCAGGAAAAGATCGACAACCTCAGTCAGTTGGCTCAGGGCGAGAAACAAAGCGACGATCCGGCGAGCGTCGTTGAAAACCTGAAGGGACATGTCGTGCTCAACCACGCCATCGCTACTTTCTCAGATCTCTCTTTCAGCGTCCCGGGAGCGCTTGCCCATTTGCATGGCAGCTACGGTCTGTTGACGCAGCAGGTTAATCTCCATGGAACCTTGCAACTTGATAACAAGCTCTCCAAGGGATCGAAGGGAGTGAAGTCAGTTCTGCTTAAGTCTGTGGAGCCCTTCTTCAAGAAGAAAAATGCCGGGGAGATCGTGCCTATCAGGATCGGCGGAACCTTCAGCCACCCATCTTATGGACTGGATGTGACCCCGTAATCGATATAGAGAATGCTCGCCTGACCGGGTTTTCTCAGCAGGCTACGGCGCATCTTGCGCAACATTACTAGTGCGCAACATTACTAGATGGTTCTCCGTGTTCCACAGGACCAGATGTCCAGACAAGTGGACATTGCGGGCGAAGAAGACGTAAAGTCTGCACGTGACGAGCCGTTCTAGTCGGGATCTGCTTTTTGTTCACGCCCAGCGACATGGCGGAAGGACAGCGGTCCTCGATTCGCAGGGGGCGTTCACTTACGACGATTTGCTCGATGCGTCGTCGCGCGTGGCTACTGCGCTGCTTGCCGGCCGAGTTGGTGGCGAAGACGATCTTCACGAAGAGCGTGTGGCGTTCCTGGTGACTCCGGGATTTCCGTGGGTCGCTGCGCAGTGGGGTATCTGGCGCGCGGGCGGCGTCGCCGTTCCATTACCGCTCGGCTCCACGAAACCTGAACTGGAATATCTTATCGAGGATACGGGCGCATCGACATTGGTGTTCGATGCTCATGCCGCCCCTCTTTTGGAGCCAATCGCCGCTGCCCGCGGCATCCGCGCATTGTCTTATGAGCAGCTTCATGCTTTCGCGCCAGCGGAATTGCCAAAAATCAACAGCGAGCGACGCGCCATGATTCTCTACACCAGCGGCACGACGAGCCGGCCGAAGGGTGTGGTCACTACCCATGCCAATATTGCGGCGCAAATCACGAGCCTGGTGGAAGCCTGGGAGTGGTTGGCTGACGATCGCATTTTGCTCTGTTTGCCATTGCACCATGTGCACGGGATCATCAATGTGGTGTCCTGTGCGCTGTGGTCGGGAGCAACCTGCCACATGCTGCCGCGCTTCGATGCGAATGCAGTATGGGACCACATCGCCGGCGGCAGCATCACTCTGTTCATGGCGGTGCCTACCGTTTACGCAAAGCTCATCACGGCCTGGGACGCGGCTTCGCCGGCGCGCCGTGCGCACCTTACACAGGCGTGCGCCAGGTTGCGCTTAATGGTGTCCGGTTCGGCAGCGCTGCCCGTGAGCACTCTCCAACGCTGGAAGGAAATCAGCGGCCACACTCTGCTCGAGCGCTACGGCATGACGGAGATTGGCATGGCGTTGTCGAACCCGTTGCATGGCGAACGTGTGCCTGGGAGTGTCGGGACGCCGCTCCCGCACGTCGAAGTTCAGCTCGCCGGAGAGAACGGCAAACCGGTTCTCCCGGGAACAGCGGGCGAAATCGAAGTTCGTGGTCCAGGCGTGTTCGCGGAATACTGGGGCAAGCCCGACGCAACCCGCGATGCCTTCCGCGACGGTTGGTTTCGTACCGGCGATAGTGCGGTGGTCGAGAACGGCCGCTATCGCATTCTTGGCCGGACGAATGTTGACATCCTCAAGACGGGCGGACA
>JBELAE010000335.1:0-6004 GCA_049509155.1 Candidatus Sulfotelmatobacter sp. | reverse complement strand
CCCTTGGCCAGTTCCGCGTAGCGGGCCAGCCCAGTCTCGTAAGGGATCTTGTCTTTCGTCAACTGTTCTTCCGTGTATCCCACCATTGAGATTTCAGGAATGGTGTAAATACCGAAGGGAATCAGATTGGAAGGCATTTTGCCCGGAGTTCCGAACATGTGGCAACTGGCAAGCCGGCCCTGCTCCATGGAAGTGCTCGCCAGAGCGGGAAATCCAATCACGTCTCCGGCGGCATAAATATGAGGCACGGCGGTTTGAAAGTGATCGTTGACCAGCAGTTTGCCACGCCCGTCCGAAGTCAAGCCTGCCGCCTCAAGATTCAGTAGATCGCTGTTGGCCTGCCGCCCGATGGTGTAGAGCAATCCCTGACCGTGCACGTTCTTGCCGCTTTCGAGCTTGGCAAATACGCGGTCTCTCGCCTCATCCAGCCCGACCGAAACCACTTTTTCTCCCAGCCGGAAAACCGTTCCCAGTTGCCGCAACTGGAAGCAGAGGCTCTCAATGATTTCGCGGTCCACAAAGTCGAGCAAGGTCGGCCGCTGGTCGAGCAGCGTGACTTTTACGCCCAGCGCGGCAAACATCGACGCATATTCGAGGCCGATGATTCCGGCGCCGACCACTACCAGATCGCGCGGAACTTCCTCCAGGCAGTGCACCTGATCGGAATCAAAAATGCGCTTGCCATCGATGGGAATATCGGCGCTGTGGGCTGGACGCGTGCCGCAAGCAATCATGATGTGCTGTCCCCGCACCAGTTGCGAGCCATCATCACTCTTGACCTCAACCAGATGGGGGTCCATGAAACGGGCGTCGCCTTCGAGTGCCGTAACAAAATTGCGCCGCAGTTGCGCCTTAATCACTTCCACCTCGCGCAGCATCACCGATTGCGCGCGAAACGTCAGATCCGACATCGCAATGCGATCCTTGAGCACGTACCCGCGCCCATAAAACGTGCGCTGGCGAAAGCCGCTCAAGTAAAGCACAGCTTCCCGCAGAGTCTTGCTGGGGATGGTCCCGGTATGCACGCAAACGCCGCCCATGGTTTTCTTGCGATCGATAATGGCGACCTTCTTGCGCAACTTGGCGGCGCAGATCGCGGCCTTCTGGCCCGCAGGCCCACTCCCAATCACCACCAGGTCATATTCGTTGCTTTCCATAATCAATACCAACTGGGTAAGCCTAAATTCGGTATGGAGAAACTATCATTACCTCCGCGCCAACGAAAAGTAGATTGTGGACTGTAACAGTCTATTTACAACGACGCGCGGCGGAGGAGTCCACACTATTCGCCCAAAAGCCGACCTGAAGTTAGCCCGAAATTCCCGGCCGGGGAAAGCGGTTCCGGAAGGAACGAAGCCTGAAGAAGTCCGGTGCGGAGTTTTGAACTTCCGACCCCGGCTCCATGCTTGCCAGATCGAAGAAACCGCGCTAGGTTATAGGCGCTAAGTCGCCGGCGTAGGAGCCCGTCGACCTCAGAAACGAGGAAGCGCCTCAATTCAAACTAAAGGAGACCATTGGTATGAAACGCATCATTCTTATCGTCCTCTTGCTGTCTAGCATGGTTCTGCCGGCTGCGCTGGGCGCGAAGGAAAAGGGCACGCCCGTCGACATGAAAAACTTCCATCGCGTCTTCATTGGATGGGTTGACGTGAACCCAGAGGACTATCACATGCTTGGCTATTCCACGAAGCAGGAGTGGTCCGACGTGATCAACGCCGCCAATGTCAATTTTCAGAAGGACTGTCAATCGCTGAAGGGCCTGTCCGGCCGTACGGTTGCAGGGGCCAAGGACAAAAACGACGTCGAGACCGCCGGAAATGATTTTTATATCAAGTTCTCCGACGTGCAGTTTGACCACAAATATCAGCTTCACCTCTCGGTGCACTTCATCGACTTGAAGACCAACGCCGAAGTTGGATCGATTCCTCTGGAGAGCCACGGCGCGCATTTTTGCTCTCTCTCTGGTTGCCTGGACAAGGAACTGGCAGAAGTAAGAGCACAAATGCAAAAGCAACTTGTCGGCGAGTGAAATCGATAATGGAGATGTCTTTATGAAGCGATCCGTTGTAGCGGCGGCAATGCTGTTACTTTGCATTTCTTTTCCGCTCCCCGCTCTGGCGGCGCGTCACAAGGTGCCGCGCTACCTGACCAAGGAATCGAGTGTCGACATGAGTAAGATGAACCACATCTTTGTTGGATGGGTCGACCTGGGTGCCGACGATTGGGCTCTTTGGGGCTATGGGAACAAGACAGACTGGACCGACATCATCGGTTCCTTGAACTCCTCGTTCTCACGAAACCTGGTGCCCGGTCGAACCATTACCTCCGCCAAAGACAAAGGGGATGAGAACGCCGCGGGCAACGACCTCTACATCAAATTTTCTGACGTCCGAGTCGACTACAACAACTATCACTTGATTCTTTCAATACATTTCATCGATCCAAAGACCAACTCTGAAATTGCCATGATTCCGGTGAGGCCCTACTACGGGAACGCTTGGGGGCTAAAGAATTACCTGAACGCGGCACTGGACGAAGTGGGGACGAAGGTGCAAGTGGAAGTCACGGGCGAGACGCCAGGGAAGAAGCAGAAGTAGACGCCGGATTCGCAGAGCGCGAGAATGCCCACTCGTGGTAGCACTAACGGGGGAAAGAAGCGATATGGCGAGGTCCGCGATCTTCTACCTGTTGTTTCTCGCGACCCACGCCTCGTTGATCCTTCTGTATCCTTTCACCCTCTCGCGAATTCTGCTCGCACTCCTGCTTTACACGCTGGGCACGCTGCTCATGCTCTACCTGTTGTTTCATCCGCGCAACCAATGGCTGGTCGACAATCGCTCGCGCGTGCATGGTACGAATTGCATAGCCCTGACCTTCGACGACGGCCCCGACCCGGTCGATACTCCAAAATTACTTGACCTGCTGCGGGAGAAGAATGTGAAAGCGACGTTCTTCGTGGTGGGAAAGCGCGCCGACCAGCATCCGGAAATCGTGCGCCGCGCCTCGGATGAAGGTCACCTGATCGCCAACCACACCTGGTCGCATTATCCGCTGTTTTGTTTTCTCACTCCCTCGCGTCTCCGCGCGGAGATCGAGCGCGGCACGGAGAGCATTCGCCGCAGTTGTGGTTTTCGTCCGCGCCTTTTTCGCTCGCCCGTGGGCCTGCGCCACCCGCTGCTGAGGCCCTATCTGAAGGATGCGGGATTGGAGTATGTTTCCTGGACCATTCGAACGCGCGACACGTTCATTACGGATTCTGCCGTTCTCGCCCAGCGCATCCTGAACCAAGCCGCCAGCGGGGACATCATCCTGCTGCACGATCATCTGCCGGGCGGTGCGCACGCCATGCTGGAAGCCTTACCCGGCGTCATCGATGAGCTGAGAGAACGGGGATTTCAATTCGTGCTGGCCGGCCCGCGTGACAATGCTCCCGCCGGTGCCGCCGCCGAGACAAGCGAATCCGCGGAATGCGAATCCACACGCTAGGAGCCATCTCATCAATGATTCCTGGCACGACGTCCAGTCGTGCGGCTCAGAAATAGTTTTGGGAAGGGCACGACTTCCAGTCGTGCCGCTCAGCGCAAGGACGCGGGCTTTAGCCCCTGAGGTGATCGACGCCAATCTCAGCGAGCCAATCCAAGAGCGGAGATCAATGACAGAAAAGCGCCGCTGGCTGATCCCACCGGGTCGAGCAAGACTCTGCGGTTTTCCAGCATCGCTGCCACCGGTTGTCCCTTGTAGCTGGCAATCTGCCGATAGTGCGACATGAAAAATAGCACCCGCAAGAAAAGTTTCCAATTGAGCGGCGCAAAATACTCGGGCGTGACGAACGGCACCGCATGCCCGTCTTTCACTTCGGCGATAAAGTCCCTGAACGACGCGGCCTGCGACAAAGAGATGACAGAGCTGGCGACCAGCAAATGGCTGTCACCTCCGCCCACCACCGGCTTCTTCCACTGCCGGGCGAGTTCCAGCACGCCATCGTTCTCCTCGCGCCGCCGCATCCCGTTCACTTCAAGAGCATGAATCGCCCAGCCGTACCGGGTGAGCAGGTCGGTCACAGGAATTGCCGCCGACCCGGGCGCCCACGCGACAAGAGGATGGTTCAAGACCACGAGGCAGCCGCTGGCCGCGAGAGTCTCAAACAATTCGTCGTGGCGTCCGCCTCGCGCCGAGGATTGAATTCGGGCGTGCGTTTCGTCGATGCCATTCTCCGGCAGACCACTCACTCCCAGATGAAATAAGTGACCCCCGTACCACACCGACACTTCTTCCCCGATGGCGACGCGGCCATTAAGGTCGGGCCTCCCGCGCAGCAGCGCGAGGCTGCCGGCGAATTCGTCGTGATCGGAAATGGTCAGGTGAACGCCGTTGAAGCCCCAAGGAGCAACTGCGGCCGACTCGATTCGGTATACGTCTTCGGGCTCATACGGCGGGTTGAATGTGATCTCGGCGTAATTCAGCCCAGAAACGCCCTCCAGACCGAACGACCGTTGCAGTATTCCACTCAACGGCCGCATGAATCCCAGCTTGACCACCTGGTTCAATGCCGCCAGCTTTTCTACGGAATGGCAGGAGTGGTTGTGCAGCGAAACCGCATGGCTGAATTCGCGGTCCGGGTGCGAACACTCGCGGTAGGAGTAGTTCTCAATCTTCCAGGCTGACCGGCGTCTCATCGCATTCCGAAATGGGGCGTCCGCAAGTGTAACGCCGAGAATATCATCGAACCCCGCTTGATGCGAACCAGCCTCCGGGCGCCCCAACCCGCGCACCCTCCGGCAGTAAGGTATTGTCGCGGAAGAATGCGATCTGGTACTCTTCACCATCTGTGGGGCCGGGTGGCTGGGCCTTGGGGGCCCGGCAACCTCCGAAGCTTAAGGGGGATGGGCGTGCTGTATTCCATCGATTCGTCAACGCAAAAGCCACCGGACGACCTTCTCGCGAAGCTGTCGAAGTGCCGCCGCGTTCTGTTGATCGAGGCCAACGATCAGCGGCGCTGGGTCGGGAGCCTGGTCGGTCCCGAGGTTCACATCCCTCCCGTCGGGCTCATGTATGTCGCCAGCAGTGCACGGCTGCACAATCCTGACGTGCATATTGAAATCCTTGAGACTTCGTTGGACGCGCGCTCGGACGAAGAACTGGTGGCGAAGCTGCTGGCCTACCGCCCCGATGTTGTCGGCATACGCAGCATCAGCCTGTTCGAGGATGAGCTCAAACGCGTCGCCGAGTTGACCCGAAGCGTTTTAGACATCCCCATCGTGGCCGGCGGCCCCATCGCGACCGCGCGGCGCGGAGCCGTTCTCCAAGCCATCCCCGCAATCGATCTTCTGGTCGTGGGCGAAGGTGAGTTGGCGTTTTCGCGTCTTCTCTCTGGCACCGCAACCAATGGGCTGGTGTTCCGACACGGCAGTCAGATCATCGACCTGGGCGACAGCGACATCGTCGACAATTTGGACGAGCTGCCGTTCCCGGACTACAGCCTGGTCGATCTAAGTCGTTACCAGGAGCACCTGAGCTATGCCTACAACCACCGGCGGCAAGGTGTCCTGCTGACCAGCCGCGGCTGTCCATTCCTGTGCACGTACTGCAACACATTTGCCGGCAAGACGGCTCGACTGCGATCGGCAGAGAATGTTGTCGCCGAAATGGAGCAGATGTCGCGCGACCACGCCATCGACGATTTCTACGTAGTCGACGACATCTTCAACATGGACCGCAAGCGCACTGCGGCAATCTTTCGCAAGATCATCGACCTAGGCAAAGACTGGCACCTCTATTTCGTGAATGGCTTGCGGGCCGACATTATGACGCGCGAACTGGTCGACCTGATGGCCGACGCTGGAACCGTCTGGGTTACCTACGCGGTGGAATCCGGAAGCGCACGCATTCAAGAGCTCGTGAAGAAGAATATGCGCCTCGAGAAGGCCGCCGAGATCATTAACTACTCCCAGGATCGCGGCATGGTCGTCAACGTCAACACGATGTATGGTTTTCCCACCGAGAC
>JBELAE010000334.1:0-6009 GCA_049509155.1 Candidatus Sulfotelmatobacter sp. | reverse complement strand
GACTCCTCCGGCAATCTTTATGGCGCCACGGAGGAAGGCGGCGCGAACAAAGCTGGAGCGGTATATGAATTGACCCCCACGGGAGGTAGCTGGAGCGAGCAAGTTGTCTACAGCTTCATCAACGGCGTTAACACCCCAAATCATCCGGGACCAGGAATTGTCTTTGACACGGCGGGTAATCTCTACGGCACAACCTTGAGCGGCGGCGATCCTACGTGCCTGGGCGGCTGCGGAGCCATCTTCGAGGTCACGCCTTAATCCCGGTACTTCGATTCTGGTACCTCAACCGGCAGGCCACGGGCGGGACGCCACCCCGCCCGCTCCTCCCGTAAAGTCGCCTCTCTGACCGCCGTAATCTTGCTGGTCGGGCTTCCGCCCATGCCACGAAAGCGCCCCGGCCCCATTGTGTTGACATGCCTGCCATTCGCGGACTACAGTAGGCGAACAAAAGGCGAATCAATGAACCCTCTAACGCTCTTCCCCGATTCGAACCAGCCCGCTCCCGCCAGGCCCACGCTGGTGGGCATCGCTCGCCTCGCTTCCTCCGGAGAATCCCTGCGCGAAGGCCATCAAGTCGAGTACTTCACCTTGCCCACCAAGTCGCTGCTCAACCGCTGCGTGAGCGGACGGCAGATGCCCTTCACCTGGACCATCAATCCCTACCGCGGATGCGAGTTCGGGTGCCGCTACTGCTATGCCCGCTACACGCACGAGTTCATGGAAATGCGCGACGGCATGGACTTCGAGCAGAAAATCTACGTCAAGCAGCACGCCGCGGAACTGCTGCGCCACGAACTTCATAAAGTGAAAAGTGATGAAGCGATTTCCCTGGGCACGGCCACCGATCCTTACCAGCCTGCTGAGCGCCGGTATGAAGTCACGCGCGGAATTCTTGAAGAGTTCACGCGGCACCGCGGGCTGGAACTCGGCATCGTCACGAAATCGAATCTGGTCACGCGCGATCTCGATCTGCTCGGCGAAGTGGCCAAGCACAACAAGCTGTCGGTGCACATGACCATCACGACACTCAACACTGAGCTTGCGCGAATTCTCGAGCCCCGAGCGCCGCGTCCGGACCTGCGCCTGGACGCAGTCCGCACCCTCAGCGCTGCCGGAGTGCGGGTGGGATTAAGTTGCTCGCCGGTCGTGCCCGGCATCACCGATGCGCCCGCCGATCTGGAAGGGCTGGTGCGGGCCGCATCCGAGGCCGGAGCCGATTATGTTTTCGCCAACGCGCTGTTCCTGAAACCGTGTTCGGCTGCAATATTCTTGCCATTTCTTGAAACAAACTTCCCACATCTCGCCGAGAACTATCGGCAGCGTTACCAGGACCGCGCGTTCCTTCCGCCGTCCTATGGCAAGCGGCTCAGCCAACTCATCGCCAAGTTGAAAGAGAAATACAAACTCTCGTCTCGCCATCGCGAAGAACGGCGCAGGTACGCAACGAAGTGGCCCGCGCAGGAATTCGACGAGCAACTGAACTTGTTCTGAAAGCCTTGTCATTCCGACCCCGAGCGCAAGCAAGGGGCGGAGGAATCTGCTTTTTCTCCCTCAACGCAAAAAGCCCCACTTCTCGCAAGAACCGCGAGAAATGGGGCACCCAGATCTGATGAACTCACAATCTCGCTAATTCAAGAAGTGTTGCCGGTACAGGGTATCTCGCCGCGCAGGGCGGAATCCGGCGTCGCGAATGATGCGCCGCAACTCTTCTTCGGTCGTGCAGTTGGTCACGCCCGCGGCGCGGACCACGTTTTCTTCCAGCATGACCGAGCCTACGTCGTTGCCGCCGAAGCGCAGCCCCATCTGGCAGACTTTCAACCCTTGCGTCACCCAACTCGACTGCACGTTGAGGAAGTTCGAAAGATACAGCCGCGAGATGGCCAGTACTTTCAAATAATCAACTGCCGTAGCCTCGTCCCAGTGACGCCCGCCCAGCGCGGTATGCTGCGGCTGGAAGCTCCACGGGATAAACGCCGTGAACCCGCCGGTCTCTTCCTGCAATTCATAAAGCCGCTGAAAGTGGTTGACCAGGTTTTCGTAATTCTCGCCCACGCCGAACATCATGGTCGCGGTGGTGCGCATGCCGATCTGGTGCGCAGTGCGATGCACGTTGAGCCAGTCGTCGGTCAGGCATTTCAGCCGCGCAATTTTGTAGCGGACTTCGTCGTCGAGCACTTCCGCGCCACCGCCCGGAATCGAATCGAGGCCGGCATCGCGCAGGCGCAGAATCGTGTCGCGAATGGAGAGCGCGCTGTACTCCGCAATCGCAATGATCTCCGACGCCGAATAACAATGCAGATGGATTTGCGGAAACCGCTCCTTGATGCCGCGCAGCATCCGCTCGTGCCAGTCAATCTTCAAATCTGGATGCAGGCCGCCCTGCATCAGCACGCCCGTGCCGCCGAGTTCGACGGTCTCGCGAATCTTCTCGTAAATCGTGTCGAACTCGAGAATGTAGCCTTCCTTCGCCGCCGGCCCCTTCAGCGGCCGGTAGAACGCGCAAAATGTGCAGTATTCGGTGCAGAAGTTGGTGTAGTTAATGTTGCGGTCGATGATGTAAGTGACCGTGCCCTCAGGATGCAGCTTGCGGCGCACCGCGTCCGCCTCCATCCCAATGCCGATCAGATCATCGGAGTTGAACATCTCGAGCGCTTGCTGTTTGGTCAGGGACATGAATGTCTACCGCACCATTCATTTTATCAGGACTGATCGTCGCGTTGGTGGCGGGTTGGTAGTAGGCCCACCCTTTGCAAAGAACGCAAAGGATGGGCCACTCAGGATTCATGCTGGCCTCGAGGGGTGCCCCACTCGCCCTGCTTGAGCGGCCCCCTTCGATTGCCTTAGCTATTCAGTGGAATGTATTCGACTGCTCCCGTGTCGCCGTCCACGATCTCTTCTGCCGGGAACCAGTAGATTTCTTCGTTCCCGTCATCATCGATGTAGGAATAACCGATGTACACCGTGCCCATGTCGGTGTCTTGAGGTAAAGCGAACGAAGCGTACGTGAGATGCGAACCTGTGGCCTGCGCCATCTTCTTGTTGGTCTTGTATTTCTTGACGGGAATCGCTCCCTTAGTGTCATGAACGACGTGGAAGGCGGCAATCTTTCCGCCTTTGCTCTCGACGGACGCGGTGTAGTGTCCTTTCTTGTCGATGTCATGGTGCCCGTCAGTTTTGAGTTTTGCAGCGACCAGTTGGCGGCCATCGTGATGGTTTTGCTTTTTAGCGGCTACTGCAAAAGCAACGCTGCCAATCGCTAACACGCTGCACACAGTGGCTGCGACAACACGATTCATGTTCATATTTCTCCAGTTTGACTACGATTTGAAACCCGAGCGAGGTATGGATGCTTCTCAGTCAGATCGGGTTGGCTGGAATGGCAGCGCACTTTCTTGAGCCTGCGGCCACGGCTAAGCGCGTTGGAGTCTCGAAGGCTACGAATCTTGCGCTCGATTCAGGTGTGCCGCTGCGGTTGGCGAGCGCCCGCAGAACTTGTGTCCCCGTTTGATCGTGCTAACATACCTTTCTGTCGCTCCGTGCGTCACCAGACTTCGACAATGACACCAGGAATTTTCCTGCCGCTACCAGGGAGAAATCAGCAGCCGGAATTCAGCGGGAACAACAAGAATGTTGCGCAAAATCACATTTCTGTTCTCCTTCGTGTGTCTCGTACTGATGGGCGCGATGACTTTCAGTTGCGGCAGTTCTTCCATTTCGGTCAACCCGTCTTGCAGCGGTGGTCCTTACACCGTTGTGGGGAACTGGCAGATGACCGTCACGCCCACCGACGTCACCGCTGTAACCGGATATGGCGCGATTGACTCGGCTGGTCTCGCCCTGTTTTTTGACACTTCTTCGTCTACCGGAGCGGGAGACACCCTGGAACTGCCGACACTGACCGGCGCCTGCTACTTTTCCGGGAATGTAATCTCCTATCCTGCGCCCACGAGTACAGGCGCGACCACGACGGTGACCGATACCCTGCAAGGCAATGTCAACTCTGCGAGGTCGATCACTGGCATTTTTACCGGAACACCTTCCAGCACTGCTTCGAGCACGGTTTCGAATACTCTTTCGGGCACTCTTTCCGCCGTGCCTTTTTCGCCGCTCAGCGGCGCCCCTACTGCTCTTTCTGGCGCGATGACCGGCGAGATGGAAGGCGTGAACGACATCTTGTCTCTTACCTTTTCACCCACTACCGGCAGCAGCATGAGTTTCAGCGGCATCGATGCTTCGAAGTGCACCATCGCTGGAACCTTCACCCAGGTCGGAAGCAGCAACGTTTTCGATGTTTCTTACACCGTGGCCGGAGCTTCACCCTGCGTTGCCGCCACTTCGACGGGCATCGGCTTTGAGAGCAACGTGGATTATTTCGATCTGAACGACAACGCGGCGGGCACGTATTTGTATGCGGACATACTGGAATCTTCGGGCGCGGTTGTGCTTGAAGTCTACTAGTCAGCGGACTGAAGATCTCGCCGCCTCTGAAAGCCCCCGATAATGGTGCGGTTTGTAAATAAAGATTCGTATTAGGGCATCGCTTCAGCGATGCCGACAACGGCCTAGAGACAAGCGGCTTTAGCCGCCGCGGGCTTGTTCCCCAGCCCCAGCGACTGAAGCCGGTTTCAAACCTCGCGCTGAGCCGGCATGCCTGAAGGCATGCCCTGATACGAATCTCTTTTCAGACCGCACCGCCACCCAGCACTCCGATTGACAGCGCTTCTCGCCTTACCTAGACTGCCTGTGTAGAGCTTCGCAGGTTATCTAAAGAGGTTCGAGCATGGGCTGGCTGCAAAACAAGTTTGAAAAGAATTTCATGATCAGCACGGTTGATTACGTTTTCAACTGGGCGCGCAAGTCGGCGGTCTGGCCGATGACGTTTGGTCTGGCCTGCTGCGCGATTGAAATGATCGCCTCTTCTACCTCGCGCTTCGACATTGCGCGTTTCGGCTCCGAAGTATTCCGTCCCAGCCCGCGTCAGAGTGACCTGATGATCGTGGCCGGAACCGTGACGCTGAAAATGGCGCCCGTGGTGAAGCGCATTTACGACCAGATGCCCGATCCGAAGTGGGTGATTTCGATGGGCGCGTGCTCGTCGGTGGGCGGGCCGTTCAATACCTACGCGGTGTTGCAGGGGGTCGATAAGATCGTCCCGGTGGATGTTTATGTCACCGGATGTCCGCCGCGTCCGGAGAATCTTTTCTACGCGCTGCTCAAACTGCAGGACAAGATCGACACTATGACGCTGGCGAAGAAGCCGACCGAAGTCCGGCTCGATCCGAACATGGTCGAGAACTTCAAGCGTCAGGTCATGATTGCGCAAACGCTGCAGCCGAAATAGTTGTTGGCGATTGACCGCCAGCCAGAGGCTGGTGTGAGTGCCTGCCGAGACCTCGGTTCTTAATGCTGACGGCCGGACGCAAATGAGAATCCACTTTAGTAACTTCCGCTCACTGCGCACAGGTTCTAAGCTAGCTTAGTCGTCACTGAACCGACTATGGCCTTCATCAAACTTATTCCTCAGGCTCATCTTCCCTACACCAACGAAGCGCGCGACTTTCCCTGCAACGGGAAGAATATCTGCATTGCCAACGTGTGGGGCAAGATCAGCGCCATGGACAACGAGTGCCTGCATCAGGGCGGTTCGCTGGGACAGGGAGCGGTCGAAGACGGCAAAGTGGTCTGCCCCTGGCACGGCTGGCGATGGGATGCGAAGACCGGCGCGGCCGAGGATCATCCCGAGCAGAAGTTGAAAACCTACCCCATCAAGGTTGAGAACGGCGAAGTGTTTATCGACCTGGGTTAGTCGACCTGGGTTAGTCGATCTGGGTTAGGCGATCGAGGTTAACCCAGAATCCGCAAGAATTTTCCAGTCTGATTGTCGTAACCTGGAAACACGTCTGCCAGATTCTTATTCCCCATGTGGCGAGCGACGGCTTCTCCAATCACTTGGCGGAAGTCGGTGGTCAGCGCCAGGTCGCGGCCTTCGTAGAGTTGCGACTGGTCGAG